>DASRJP010000041.1:0-31746 GCA_035649415.1 Pirellulaceae bacterium
GATCGAGTGATCGACCGTGCTGTGAAATGACGCCAGCCCCGGCACTTTCTCCTCAATCTTGGCCGGCTTGCAGAGATAGGCTTCCGTGGCGATACCCGGCTCCACGTCGTATTTCACCAGTTGCCGTACGACGCCGTCCACGCGGTCCTCCTGGACCACCTCCAGCTTCGGCGGCGTTTTTCGCTCCGCCGGCATTCTTCCCAGGAACTCCAGCCACCACTTCCGCAGCTCGGCGCGCCGCTTTTTCCACTCCTCGAGCGTGGCGATCTTGCTGCCGTCTCCCATCACGAGCAAGTCCGCGAGCTTCGGCGTGTCGGCTGGCAGTTTTTCCGGCGGCGTCTGGATCTCCGTCAGCCACGAAACGTGTTTTTGGCTCTCGATCCCCCGCGCCGCGGATGCGGCCGCGCAGGCAGCGACGCTGGCCGTCAAAAATGTGCGTCGATCGACTTGCTTCACAGTTTCACTCCTGCGGTAAGGCCCGCGCGTCATGAGTTATGATAGTCAATATTCGGGACCGGCAGCCGAACAACACATTCGATAAGAGCGCAGGAGGTTACCGCAATGATTCAAACGCGAATTATCGCGCTGCTGACCGTGGCCTTCGTCCTTTCGGGCTGTGCCCCAACCCCCGGTAGCAAGCTCGACAAAGCGACCAAGGAACTGGGCCAGATCGTCGAGCAGGCGGCACAAAAAGCCGAAGAGCAGTCAGTGGCCAAGGACCTCAGAGAGGTCTTCGACCAGTACATGCTTTATCACGACACGAACCGGCAGGGCCCCGCAAGCTGGGACGAGCTGATCAAATTCGCCGCCGAATCGAAGGGGAATGTCGAGGCCATCCAGCGGGCCAGGGACAAAGGAGTCCAGGTCACGTGGGGCAAGAAACTCGCCAGCCTGACCGAAGGCATGTCCAACACCGTGTTTGCCCAAGGGGGCGGCGGACCGACGATGATGTTCGACGGTTCAATCCAGTAAACGGCCAGGCCAGGGCTTAGCCGCCAATCGCCTCCCAAGCTCCCGCCAGCAGGCTCGCGGCCCGATCGACTTCGTCCTCGCTGGTATACCAGCCCAGGCTCAGACGCACGGTCCCGCGAGCCGCTTCGGCTTCAACGCCCATCGCCGCCAGCGTCGGCGACATGGCCGCGGTGCCGCTGTGGCAGGCGGAGCCGGTCGAAGCGCACAGCTCCGGAATCCGCGCCAATAGCTCGTGCCCGGCAACGCCCGGAAAGCTCACGCTCAGCGTGTTGGGCAGTCGCGGGGCAAGCTGGCCGTGCAGCACCAGGCCATCACCGATTTCGCGCACGAGCAAGTGCCACAGCCGGTCGCGCAGCGTCGTCGTCCGCTCCTGATTGGCGTCCAGGTTTTTGCCGGCCAGCGAACAGGCCTTGCCAAGCCCCACCATATACGGCACGTTCTCCGTCCCGGCCCGCAGGCCCCCTTCGTGCCCCGCGCCGTGAATGAGCGGTTCGAGCGCCAGCCCGCGGCGGATGTACAGCGCGCCGATCCCCTTGGGCGCGTAAACTTTGTGCCCGGCAATGGTCAGCAGATCGACGTCCAGCTCATCGACGTTCGTCCGCACCTTCCCCACGCTCTGCGACGCGTCGGTGTGCAGCAGTATCTTCCGTTCGTGGCAGACGTCGGCAATCTGCTTCAGCGGCTGAAGCGTGCCGATCTCGTTATTGGCGTGCATGATGCTGACCAGCACCGTGTCGCCGCGCAGCGCGCCCCGCACGGCCGCAGGTTGCACCAGCCCCTGGCCAGAAACGCTGACGACCGTGACGTCGTATCCCAGTCGCTCCAGGTACTTTGCCGGTGCGACAACGCTGGGATGCTCGATCGCCGAGATCACCAGGTGTCCGCCGCCGCCTGGCGCATGCCGCTGCATGACCCCTTTCAGCGCCAGGTTATTGCTCTCCGTGCCTCCCGAAGTGAAGACGATCTCGTCAGCATCCGCGCCCAACAGCGCCGCCACGTGCCCCCGCGCGTCTTCGACTGCTTCCTGGGCGGCACGACCCAGCGTGTGATTGCTGGAAGGATTGCCAAAATGTTCGGCAAGAAATGGAAGCATCGCCTCCTGCACGGCGGCGGCGATGGGCGTGGTGGCGTTGTAGTCGAAATAGAGCTGGCGCATGAAAATGGCCCCGGGCTGCACGGCAAATGACAGAGTGCAGCTTACGAGGCCCTTGTGCAGTTCGCCAGGGAGTTGACCGCCGGCACCGCCCCGCGTTCGGCGGCAGTTACTCGTCGCAGTTCTGGCAGGGACCCATGTTGATCGCCTCGATCGACGCGGCCAGGTCCTGCAACTCGGCCACGGTCGCGGCGCGGACAGCCCCCAGGCCGCCGATGATGCCGATCACGATCACCGTGAGGAGCAAGATCCATTCCAGCGTCAGAACGCCGCGGCGCTTGCTATGGAGGGGTCGCTTAGGCTTGTGCATAGTCGCTTCTCTTTTCCAGACAGGGTCGCCAGCGCAGGTCGGCGCGCGACCCGCGGTGACCAGACCAAGGCAGATGGCGTGCCAGTGGCTGTGGCATCGTCAGTCCGTTTGCCGTCGGCTCGGCAATCGCTTGTGCCGCAATGGCTTGGGTGCCGCGCCCCTACAATCAGAACTCGCCGGCATGTATCGCCCGCGAAACATGCGGGGAGGCAGCCGTGCGCGGACGTTTCGAGACCCTAACACGCGATAGTCGGCTTTCGCTCTATCCGACGCCGCTGGTCAGCCGTGCAATAATAGAGGGATGCTTCGTTTTCGACAGTTCGCTGGCCTGCTGTTCGCCATGGCAACGATGGCGGCGGTGGGTGCCGCCGAGCCGGTCGATTTTGCCCGCGACGTCCGGCCAATCCTGATCGACCACTGCTACCAGTGCCACGGCCCGGATGCCGCTCATCGCAAGGCCGACTTGCGGCTCGATTTGCCGAGCGTCGCCACGGCAAAGCTCCCTTCCGGCAAAGTGGCGGTGGTCCCGTCGAACCTGGCCGCCAGCGAGCTGTGGCGGCGGATTACGCACGAGGCGCCCGAGGAGCGAATGCCGCCGCCGGAAGGCAAGCCGCTGTCGGCCGCCCAGAAGGACCTGCTCAAGCGATGGATCGAAGGGGGGGCGAGATGGCCGCAGCACTGGTCGTTTGGTGCGCCGTTGCGGGCCAGGCTGCCCGAGCTTCCTGCGCCGCTGCGCCGCTGGCCGCGAAACGCCATCGATGTCTTCATTGCCCGCCGCCTGGTGGAGGAAAAACTTTCGCCTTCTCCCCAGGCTGATCGGGCCGTTCTCTTGCGGCGGGTGACGCTCGACCTGACGGGCATCGTGCCCGATCCCGCGGATCTCGAGCGCCATCAGGCGGATTCGTCGCCGGACGCGTATGAGCGAGCCGTCGATCGGCTCTTGGCGTCCCCCCGTTTCGGCGAGCGGATGGCCAGCGACTGGCTCGATGCGGCCCGCTACGGCGATACGCACGGTTACCACAGCGACAGCCAGCGCGACATGTGGCGCTGGCGTCAGTGGGTGATCGACGCCTTCAACGCCAACATGCCGTTCGACCAGTTTACGATCGAGCAGCTTGCGGGTGATCTGTTGCCGCAGCCGACGCTCGAGCAACGGATCGCGACCGGCTTCAACCGCAACCACATGCTCAACGATGAGAACGGGGCGATTCCCGAAGAGTATCTGTGCGAGTACATCGCCGATCGCGTCAACACGACCGCGACCGTCTGGCTCGGACTGACCGTCGGCTGCGCCCGTTGTCACGACCACAAGTACGATCCGCTGCCACAGCGCGACTTCTATCGTCTGTATGCGTTCTTCCACAACGTGCCGGAAAACGGGCTGGGAGGACGCAGCGGCAATGTGCCGCCGCTCGTCGTTGCGCCGACGCCCTTGCAGCAGGCGGAGCTTGCCCGACTCGAAGCGCAAGACGCGCAACTGATGGTCGAACTGGCCCGCCGTGCGAATGCTTCCGCCCGCGACCAGGCGGCTTGGGAGGCAGAGGCGCTCGGTATAGCGGGCGGGCTCAATCGCCCGCCGCAGGACGCCGCGCTACACTTGCCACTTGACGAACCGCCGCCGAAAGACCAGCCATCAGGACTGGTGCTGAAGGGAAAGCCGCAATTCATCGCGAACAAAGAACGAGGCAAGGTGCTGCTGTGCGACGGCGAGACGAGTGCGGAAGTGCCGCGGAGTGCCTTCCGCGCCGGCGGGGGCCTGGAGCGCACCGATGCGCTGACACTGTCGCTGTGGGTATTTGCCACGACCAAGGACCAGGCGTCGCTAATCTCATCGGTTGATGAGACATTGGCCGGCCGCGGCGTGGAGTTGGCCCGAGTGCAGGAGCGGCTGGTGTTTCGGCTGACGCACGTTCCCGATCGCGACGAGCTGAAAGTGCGCACGACGAAAAAGCTCGCCAGCGGCTGGCAGCATGTCGCCGTCACGTACGACGGTTCGGGCAAGGCCGCCGGCGCGGCCATCTACATCGCCGGCCAGCGCCAGGAGCTGGAAACGGTGAGCGACACCCTTTCCGGCCACATCGCCACTGACCAGCCGATCCGCATCGGCCGCGGCGACGGCGAGACGTTCTTCCGCGGCATGCTCGACGACGTGCAGCTCTTTGCGCGGGCCCTCTCGCCGGCCGAAGTGGCGCTTTTGGCCGGAGGCAATCCGATTCAGGAGTTGCTCTCGATCGAGCCGGCCCGCCGCACGCCGGAGCAAACGGCAACGATTTGCAAGTACTTCCTTGAGCATCACGACGACGCCTATCGCGAGCTGCTGGCTCGCCAGAGCGACATTCGCCGCCGCAAGATCGGCATTCAGCGCGACGCCCCGACGGTGATGGTGATGCAGGAGCTGCCGCAGCCGCGCGACACGTTCGTGCTGTTGCGCGGCCGCTACGACCAGCCGGGGGAAAAGGTCTCCGCCGGCACTCCCGAGATATTGCCGCCGCTGGCCAGCGATCTGCCGGCTAGCCGGCTGGACCTGGCGAAGTGGCTGGTCCGCCCCGATCATCCGCTCACCGGCCGCGTGACAGTCAATCGATTCTGGCAGGCGTTTTTTGGCACGGGGCTCGTGAAAACGGCCGACGATTTTGGCGTCCGCGGCGAACCGCCGAGCCACGCGGAATTGCTCGACTGGCTGGCGGTAGAGTTTGCCGGACAGGCGAATGGCGAATCGCGAATGGCGAATGGGGCGAGGCGACAAAGGAACTTCCTTCGCCATTCGCCATTCGCCACTTACCATTCGCCCGGCTGGGACATCAAGCGTCTTTGTCGCCGCATCGTCACTTCGGCTACCTACCGCCAGTCGTCGAGCGTCACGCCGGAGCTGCTGGCTCGCGACGGCGCCAATCGTCTGCTGGCCCGCGGTCCACGGCTGCGGCTGAGTGCCGAGGCAATTCGCGACAGCGCCTTGTCCGCGGCGGGGCTGCTCGACGGCCGCATTGGCGGGCCGAGCGTCCGGCCCTACCAGCCGGCCGATTTGTGGAAGGAACTGGCCTACAATCCGCTCGAGTACACGGCCCAGACGTATGTCCAAAGCCGTGGCGCGGACCTGTATCGCCGCAGCCTCTATACCTTCTGGAAGCGGACGGTGCCTCCGCCGGCCATGGCGATCTTCGACGCGACCGACCGCGAAATTTGCACCGTCGGCCGCAGCCGGACGAGCACGCCGCTTTCCGCACTCGTGCTGCTCAACGATCCGACGTACGTCGAAGCGGCCCGGCATTTGGCGCAGCGGGCGATTCGCCACTCACCCGATGACGCGGGACGGCTGGCGAACCTATTCCTGCGAGTTCTGTCGCGTCCGCCGCGAGAAGAAGAGGTCGCGCTGCTGCTTGCGCAGCTCGCAGAGGAGCGACGCACGTTTGCCAGCGATCCCCAAGCAGCCCGCGACTTGCTCAGCGTGGGTGAGTCCAAAGCGGACCCCGCGCTCGATCCAGTGGAACTGGCAGTCTGGACGACGGTGGCCAGCATCGTCCTCAACCTGGACGAGGCGATCACGAATCACTAGCGCCACAGCGGCCTGCTCCACCAGTTCCGCATCCGCTCCATCATCCCCGGCTTTTCCTCGGGCTGCTCCGCATTCCTTTCTTCGCGTCGCTCGCGGCGTGCTTGCCCCTCCAGGGCGGGCGACCCGCTCACCGGCGGCGTGAAGAGCTCGCCCGGTGCGACTTCATTGGCCTCCAGCGGCACGTGCAGCTTCAAGAATTGCGCCCAGTATCCGTCCACGAATCGCTGGCAGTCCGCCACGAAGCCCGAAGTGAGCAAAAAGTCCGCGTTGGCGATCGCCTTGAGCAGCTCCGACTGCTCTGCATCCTCGAACCACAGGTCGAAAATCTGCACGTCATCGATCCACACTTCCCCTTCCCCCATCAGGTCGAAGCCCAACCGCAGCTCGCTGATCCCCTCCGCCGGCAAACTGAGCCGGAAGCGATAGGGCGCCCACTGCGTTCCCAGCGGACGCGCGGGAGTGCCGTTCTCCGGCGCGCCGACATTGGCAAAGCGATAGAAGCTCTTGCCGTTATGCTTCCCCTCGATGGCCAGCCGCAGTTTCGGTTGCAACTTGGGATCGGCGATCTTCATCCATGCCACCAGGCTGATTCGGCCGGTGACGGCCGGCTCGATCGGTTCGCTGCGGATCCACACCACCGGCGGCGGGAGGTTGCCCTGGCGGCGGCTGGCCAGGCGCAAGCTATTTGTCCCCGTGCGCGCCTGCGACGGCTCTACGGCGGCGACCACTCCAGCCCCGACCGCGGAAGTCCAGCCCGGAATTGCCGCTCCTTCAGGCGGCAGCTCGAAGGACGGATTGGCCAGCGCCTCGCGCGGCAGGGGATTGCGCAGTGCCGCCGCCCGCAGCCGCGACTCGTGGATTTGCTGCTTGAGCCAGGCCTCCGCTTCGGCAGGCAAGGCCACGCGCCAGGTGTTGATCTTGATGTCGTCGCTGGACAGCTCCCCGCCAACCAGATCGAACGGATCGAGCTGCACGCTCCACGTGCCGCGCGATGCCTGTCGAGCCAGTGAGCCCGGCTTGTCCGGATGGTATGATACCAGCCGGAAAATCTCGGCCGACTCAAACTCAATCTCCAGATCCACCGGCCAGGGCGAATCATTCGCGGCATAGAAGTACGTCTTGCCGCCGCGCGCGAGCCACCGCACCACGACCGGCTGCGTGCGGTCCTCTTTACTGCGCGGCGTTGCGGTTTGGAACGTCTCGCCGGGCAGACGCCGATAGACTGCCGCTACTCCGCGCAGCGCGTCGTCCTGGCCCAGCGGCAAGAGCCAGCCGGCGTCGATCGTCGTTTGGGCATCGAATGCCGCCACGCTGTGGACCAGTCGCTGGCGGCTGCTCGCTGCGGCGGGGGTCAGGGCGGGGATGAACCAGGTGTGCGTTTGCTCGGAACCAAAAGGGCTGGCCTGATCGAACGACGACAACCTCAGCGGGGCAGGCTGGTGCGTGAACAAGACGCCGCTTCCCGCGGCCGCGGACAGCGGACTGTTGGGCTGCCACAACTGGTTGAAGTGCTCCTGTAATTCCAATCCCGGGAGAAACGACGGGACGATCCGCTGCGGCCGCAGGATCAGCATGGTCCCTTGTCCCACCAGCCGCTGGGGATCGATCCCGACCTGGAGCAGCGCTTCCTGAGCTTGTTGCGGCTGCGGAAGAGCGGGGCGCAGCGCCGATTGCAGCGTGGTGGCAGTGAGCAGCTCTCCCGTGTGCAGATACAGCCGTGCCCCCGCGTGTGTGCGGGCGATATCCGCTTCCATCCGCTGGTACAAATTGGCCAGTTGACCAGCCCGCCAGTCGAGCCACGCCGCCCGTCCCTCGCGAAGCAGAAACCGGGCCCGCTGAGCGTAGCGATCGGCGCCCGCGCCCGGCACCGCGGTCTTCGTCTCCTCGCTGAACCGCGCCATCGTGACGTCGTCCAGGCTGTAGCCTTCGTCAGGGAGGATCGTGTACGAATCGGGGGCCAGGTGCACCGCCAACCCGCCGAACGACGGATGGTGACCGTATCGCTCGGCAAGCTCAGCCGCCACGCGCCGCATCGCCTCCTGGACGCGCGGGTCGAGCGGGTTGTAGTGCACGCCAGCGCCGCGATGCGTAGCGTGCCGCGCGAGCCAGGGCTGGCCGTCGGGGCCGATCGGAACCAGCCCCATGGCGCGATCGGGGTCTTGTCGCTCTGCTTCCAGTTCCACCAGCGGTGATGTGAACTTCACCAGCGGGATCAGTTGCACTCCAGCCCGGTCGAACATGCGAAACAAAAGCTCGGCCACGTCTTTGCGCAGAGGGTCTTGTCCTGATTCGAAGTAGATGCCCGTGTCGAACTGCGGGGTCGGCTCCAAGAGCGGGCTGGAATACAGAGCGCTCCCTTCGCCTGCCATGCAGATCATGGCCGCATTGCGCCCGGAATTGTGGAGATAGTCCACCAGCCGCGAGGCTCCCTGATAGAACGTCACCCAGTCCTTGCGGGTGTGTCCCGTGGAACCAGCGAGTGCCTCGGCCGCGCCGAAATTCTCACAAAAGAACGGCCGGTCCAGCGACACCGCCAGCATCCGCTGGGGATGAGAAGCCGGCGGCAGTCTGGCCGGCGGCAATTTGGTCGGACCAACCTGCACACGAATCTTGCCGTAAACGGCCGGCAAGTTGGCGGACCGATTGACCAGCAGCACCAGCGGCGCTTTCGTTTGCGGCCAGAAGGGAATCCGGTGTACCCGCACGGCCCCTTTCGTCCCCGGCAGAGGCTCGGCTACGTCGATGCCGCTGTCCAGGCCGACCGGCAACACCTTGCCGGCGGCATTCGGCTCCACCAGGCTGATCTGTAGCGATTGTTGCAAGTCGTTTGGAAATTCGACTTCGAGCATGTGCAGCCGGCCGACGTCGCCGATCGGCAGGGGATAGGCCTGCCACTGATCGGGCGCCAGTTCGACGAGCGTACGGTCCAGGTGGAAGCGCGTCGTCGCCGGGGCGCTACCGTAGGTCTGCTGCCCCATGCCCGGGATCCTGCCGATCGAGGGAATGCGGATCATCTTTTCCCACCAGCGGGGATGAGCCGGGTCGAGTTCGAGGGCCGTCTCCCAGGCGGTCGTCTCGCGGCTGGGGGCCAGGGCCGGATCCACGACCACCAGTTGCACCCGCCGCTCGCTAATCGGTTTGCCGCGCACCAAGGGCGACGTCAGCCGCTTGGGATAGAGGGAGATTCGCACGTCATAGACCCCTTCCTCGTTGGGAAGCGTCAGCGCGAAGATCCCTTCCAGTTGAGGCGCCGCCGCCGAATCGGTTTTGAAGTCGCGGTCCTGGCTGGTCAATTCCTCGCCGCCGCGGCCGGGGAGCAGCGCGACGTTGAGCAGATAGCCGGTATTGGGCGACAGGTCGAGCGGCCGCGGCATGACGGTAAACTCGAATTTTTCACCCGGTCCAAAGACGAGGTGGTCGCGCGGCAAATCCAGCGGCAAGCGGTCGCCCGGGGAACGCTGCCCGACCAGCCGGTTTTCCTGGTCATCGAGATTGGCCTGCTGCACCACTTTGGCCAGCGTCTCCAGCCGCCACTGAATCGTGGGGAGCGGATCGCCGCCGTCCGCCGCAAGATCGATGATCAACTTCGCGTCCCGCGGCGCGGTCACGAGCAGGTCGACGCCGTCGTAGTTGCGCGGAAAGCGGGGAGCAATGGCTAGCGTGGATTCGTCCAGCAGGCGCATCGAGCCGGGCGTGTCGGCCTCGAGTCCCAGCGGTATGACATCCGCGAGTTTGCCGCTGCTGACGCGGATCGTCCCCTCCCAGGAGCGATGCGCTCCTCCTCCCCAGGTCAGGCGCAGGCGCAGCTCGTCCATGTCTTCCGCACGCGCAGGCGCGCAAAAGAACAAAAGCAGCACAAGGGCGACGAGAGGCGCCAGCCAGCGGCGCAGGCGCGCTTGGCAAAGCGGCGCGGCGGCCCTTAGCGGACTTCCGTGTCCTGCCATGGTGGTGAGTTGTATCCCATCCTGGGAAACGCAATTTCGGACCGCGGATTATAGGTTTGCGCATCGCCAAACGCCCACAGCGGAATCGGCAAGCTGCCGACGGCTATCACGCTGCTAGCACGATCATCGCCAGGTGTCGCGCAGAATCTCGGGAAGCGGCGCAAGCGGGGCAATTGCTGGCTGACGGAGGGAGCCCTGGAATCGATCAAGCGCCGCGACGAGGAGTTCCAGCTCGTGCTGGCAGCGCGAAGAGACGTCGTTCACCTCCCAGCGGTCGTCGGGCTTGGCAAACAGCTCCAGCCGCCGCTGATCGCTGCCGTGTGACTCGCGCAGAAACCAGGCCGGCGTGCGGATCGCCCGCTCGTTGTCGCCGGCCGCAACGGCCACCTCCCGCGGAGGATGATCTTCATGACGGACGAATTGATATAGCGCGCTGGGCACTTCCAGCGGCAGCCCGAAGTGTTCCGCCACTGCCATCCCCAGATCGGCGGGCTGCAAAATCTCCGCGCTCCGCACGAGCGCCCCTTGCTGGTGCGGAAATCTCACCAGCAGCGGCACCTGGAGCAGCTCCGCATACAGGGCGTGGTCGCACGAGCCGACGCGACCATGCTCCCCGAGCGGATAACCACGCGGCGAGGTGGCCGCCAGGAGCAATTCTTCTTCGAGGCGCTGCTGCAAAGTCTCGAAAACGGCAGCCAGTTGCTCGTCCAGCAGCGACACCTGGCCGGCATAGGCATGTTGTAATTTGAGCAGTTCGTCGGGATCGAAGCTTTGATCGATCCGAATCTGCGGCGGCGCGGCAAAATCCCCTGGCCGCGGATCTTCTTCGTCGCGGAACTGCTCGCGGTACGATAAGGGCGCATCCCACGCTCCCTCCATCCCGCGGCAGTGAATCCACAGCAAGTAAGACTGGTTGAGACCGGCCAAAGCTTCCGCGGCGGCTGCAAACAGGCGAGCCATTCCGGTGTCAGAGGGATCGTCTGCGCAGCGGATTACAGTGGCAGATGGAACGCGGACGATCTGTTCGAATGCCGCTGCCAGCGGATGTTCGGCCACTTGCGGCTCGTCGGTGACAAGCACCGTCGCAATGTTGCGCTGTGTCAGCGCAGTGGCCAGCGAAAGGGGGTGGGAGTCGTTTCGGGCCGAAGATTGATCGCTTTGGAGGAACCCTTGCCCCGAAACGACTCCCGACGCCGTCCATGCCGCGTCGCCGCCTGCAAGCGAATGTCGTCCGGTCCAATACGAACGATAGATGTCCGCCAGATGTGGCGAATCGGCCAGCACTGTTTCGACCAGCAGCGACTGGCTGGCCAGTGAGTTGAGCGCTGGCGTTTCGAGCCACGTGTTCCCATAGGGGCCAAGAAACCCGGCCCCCAGGCGATCGACGACGACCACGACGGCACTGCGCAGCGACATGGAGTCTGCTATACCTGTTGGCTGTCGGACGTGCCAGAGGACAGAGAGCAGAGCGCAGAGAGTAGAGAATCGCGACGCCGGCGCCTGAGAAGCTGCGAATCGATCGGCAGAAATGCATAATGATCAATGCAAATTGCAAAATGCAAAAGTCAGCAGCGGAGTTCTCCAAGATATTTTGACCTTTGCATTTTGCATTGGTCATTTTGCCTTGCTCGACAATGGGCCGCGATTGATTGTTTCACATCCATTGACTCCTGACCCCTGACCCTTGACTCCTGCCTCATGCCCACTACTGCCGAACTCGATACACCCGTCCTGTGCGTCGACCTCGAGGCCTTCGAGGCGAACGTCAACGAGCTTGCTGGGGCCTGCCGCCGCCAAGGCATTTCCTGGCGGCCGCACGCCAAGTGCCACAAGTCTGTGGATGTGGCCCGCCGGCTGATCGAAGCCGGAGCCATCGGCCTGACCTGCGCCAAGCTCGGCGAGGCCGAGGTCTACGCCGCTGCGGGCATCCGCGACCTGCTGATCGCGAACCTGCTGGTTGGGCCACAAAAGGTGCAGCGGCTCGTCGAGTTGCGGCGGATTGCCGACCCGATCGTTTGCTTCGACTCGCTCGCCCAGGCCGATCCCATCGGCTCGGCCATGCACGAGGCGGGCCTGCGCGTGCGGGCGCTTTTGGAAATCGACATCGGCATGCAGCGCGTCGGCATTCAGCCCGGCGAAGCGGCCCTGACGCTGGCCCGCCAGGTCGCGAAAATTCCCGGCATCGAGCTGGCCGGAATTATGGGTTACGAAGGGCATCTGCTGCTGCTGGAAAATCCGGCCGAGAAGGAAGCCAAGATTCGCGCGGCGCTGACGCAGCTCACGCAGACGCGCGACTTGCTCGTGCAGCACGGCATCGCCTGCCCCATCGTCTCCTGCGGCGGCACCGGCTCGTTTGCGACGTGCGTTTCGCAGCCGGGAATCACGGAAATCCAGTGCGGCGGCGCGATTTTCATGGACGCTTTCTACCGCACGAAGTGCCGCGTCGCTCAGTTTCGCTATGCCCTGAAGGTGATTGCCACCGTCGTCAGCCGACCCGCCGAGGGCCGGGCTATCATCGACGCCGGCCGCAAGACCATGAACATGGAGCTGGCGATGCCTTTCGTTCTCGGCCGCGACGACATCCACGTTGTCAGCCTGAGTGCCGAGCATGGCATTCTGCGGCTCGATCCGACGGCGCAGGGCGTGAAGATCGGCCAGCGGCTGGAAATCGTGCCGGGATACAGCGACTTCACGTGCGTCCTGCACGACCGGTTCTACGCCCTTCGCGGCGAAGAGGTAGCAGAGGTCTGGCCGCTGCAAGCGCGGGGGAAGCTTCAGTAAGTAGAACGGAATTTATTCCACATGTTCGGCGCGGGTCTCCCGACCCCGCCGAAACGCTCGACCGCAGGTCTCCTGGCGTTACGGCGGACGGGAAAACTGCGCTCGGACTGTTGGGCGGGGTCGGGAGACCCGCGCCCAACCAGAACTTAATCCCCAAACCGCTTGATCTCCTGTCCGCTGGCGACGTCGCGCACGATTCCGCCGTAACAGCCGACGAAAAACGCGTTGCCGTCGGGCGAGAAGCAGAATCGCGTGGGGTCTTCCTCGGGACGAATTCGCTCGTCCTTTTGGCGCTGGTAGTGCGGGCGAAACGAGCCCTTTTGGAATGTGTAGCGATAGAGTTCCTGGCTCGTGCGAGGGTCCCAGATGATTACGTCCCCATTGTCCTGGCACCCTGTGCCCAGATAGCGGCCATCGAGTGAGTAGAACGGATGGGCGATGCCGGGCTCGCCAGTCCGCAGCCGCGTCCGCACGTCGAGGTCGGGGTAATTCCACACGACGACCTGGCCGCGGTCGTGCCCGGTGGCGATCGTCGCGCCGTCGGCAGCCACGGCCAATGTATAAAAGGGTTCGTCTAGCGGGAGAGACTGCTGCTTCGCTTCTCCACTGGCCAGATCGCACCGGCGGATCACAAACTTGCCGTCCGCGCCGACGATGCCGCAGAGTGACGTGCTGTCGGCGGCAAAGGCCACCGAGATCGCGCCCCCGAGCGGCTTGATTTGCCGCTCCTTGGTCCAGTCGGCCAGCTCGTAGACGACGCACTTGCTGCGGCTGAGAACCGCCAGCCACTGTCCGTCGGGCGAGAAATCAAATGCGTGGCAGCGGTCGAGGGTTTTCACCACGCGGCCGCTGGTGACGTCCCACAGGCGGACTTCGTGCAGCGTGACGCCGTCGCTGGTGGCAAACAGGCGGCTGGCGGCCAGAAGCGTTCCGTCGGCAGAAAAGGCCAGCCTGGTGATGTCGCCGTAGGTCTCAAAGCGGAACAGCCGCTTGCCTGTGGCCACGTCCCAGACGGCAATCACGCCACACTTGCGCACGTCCGGATGCGGCCGCGGTGGAAATGTTTCGTCGGAGAGTCCCGAGCAGGCGGTGGCCACCGTGGTGCCGCCGGGAGCGAAGGCCACGCACTGGGGATCGCGCGCGGGGACAAACGGGGCGGCAGTTGCTGGCGTTTGGCAAAAGAGTCCCAAGAGGACAACGGCAACCGCAGCAGGCCATAGCCGGCAATTGCAAATTGACCATTGCAAATTGCAAATTGCAAATTTCGAAATGTTCATTGCCATTGCTGTACCTCGATTCGCAATTAGCAATTCTCAATGAACAATTTGCAAGTGCCTCTCCTTACGCCGTCCCTCGTCCTGCTCCCACGGCGCCGGCCGCGCCGCTGGTCGCGTCGCCGCTTAGATACCGGCCGAAGATCATTCTCCCGGCACTCGTCTGGAGCACGCTGGTGACCGAAATTCGCACTTCCTTGCCGATGTGGTCGCGGCCCCCTTCGACGACGATCATCGTTCCGTCGTCGAGGTACCCGACCCCCTGGCCAAGTTCCTCGCCCGCCTTGACCACGCGCACGGCAAACGTCTCTCCCGGCAGATAGACCGGCTTGAGCGAGTTGGCGATGTCGTTGAGGTTGATCACCGACACGTTGTGCAGCCGCGCCACCTTGTTGAGGTTATAGTCCCCTGTGACCACCTTCCCTTCCAGGTGCTTGGCCAAGAGGACCAGCTTCATGTCCACCGGCTGCCCTTCCATCTCCGGCAGCTCGCGGTCATAAATTTTGAAATCAACGTGCTCGTTGTTCCGCAGCCGGTTGAGCACATCCAGCCCCCGCCGCCCGCGCGCACGCCGCAGTTTGTCGCCCGAGTCGGCAATGCCTTGCAGCTCCGTCAGCACGAACCGCGGCATGACGAGCTGGTTGTCCAGCACGTTGGTCTCCACCAGGTCGGCGATCCGCCCGTCGATGACCACGCTGGTGTCCAGCACGTACGGCCGCAGCCCTTTGATCTCCTTGGAGAACTCGACGTACGGAATGATGAAGCGAAAATCGTCCTTGGTCTGGAGGAGGAAACTGATGCACGTGTAGCACAGGACCATCCCCAATACCAGTTGCGTCGCCGTGCGGGCCTCCACTCCCACCGTGGCCAAGAGAGGCTGGAGCGCCAGCGTGAAGACGTACGTCAGCAGCACGCCGACGAGCAGGCCGAAGTAGACGCCGCTGATAATGTCGATCTGCTTGCGGGGAATGAATACATCGGCGGCAATCACGCCGCCGGCCAGCGACGTCGTTCCCAGGAAGGCCACCCATGGCAGATAACCCGGGCCGGGTGAGTCGAGCGACAGCGTCACCAGATAGCTGCCAATGCCGACGGCCACCACCATGAAGACGCAGCGGAGGATGATGAGTGCCATGGCAGAGGTGGGAATGAAGTGCGGGAGCCAGGCGGGAGCCAGATTCTGCCTGCCCGGGGCAAAACCATAAGTATAACCGCTGGAGAAGACGGAGGTTAGTACTTTTCGAGCCGCGGTCTTTGTTCATTACAATGCACGCGAGCAAGTATTCCTCGTCAGCTTGGAGTGCCGCCAGCCATGTCCAATCGATCCGCCGCCTGCCGCCGCGCCAGCCTGCCGCCGACGTCGCACGTCCCCGCCCCGTATAGCGGCCCCTCGCGCGACGAGGTGCTCGCACTAAGGAAGAAATACCTCATGCCCGGCATTCTGACGTATTACCAGGAGCCGCTCCTGATTGCCGAGGGGCATATGCAATACGTCTGGGACGAGAGCGGCAAGCGGTACCTCGACGCATTTGCCGGCGTGGTCACCGTCTCGGTCGGCCATTGCCACGAGCACGTCGTCCAAAAGGTCCGCGAGCAGGTCGGCAAGCTCCAGCACACGACGACGCTCTATATCCATCCGCACGTCGGCCAGCTCGCCCAAAGGCTCGCCGAGAAAATGCCGGCGGGAAGCGATCTCGAAAAAACTTATTTCACCAACAGCGGCAGCGAGGCGAATGAGATTGCCATCCTCACCGCCCGCGAGCACACCGGCAATGCCGAGGTGATCAGCCTGCGCGGCGGCTACCACGGCGGCACGCAAGGCACGATGGGGCTCGTCGCCGTCGGCACGTGGAAATACAAGTCGAACCCGACGGTCGATGTGAAGCACGCCTTGCCGGCGTATTGCTACCGCTGTCCGCTGGGGCTGACCTATCCGAGCTGCGACGTGAAGTGCGCGCGGGACATCGAGAGCTTGATCCAGACCGAGACCAGCGGGCAGATCGCGGCCTTCATCGCCGAGCCAATCCAGGGAGTGGGGGGCGTTGTCACGCCGCCACCGGAGTATTTTTCAATTGTCTACGAGATTGTGCGGCGGTATGGCGGCCTGTGCATTGCCGACGAAGTGCAGACGGGGCTGGGCCGAACGGGGAAAAAATTCTGGGGTTTTGAGAACTGGGGCGTCGTTCCCGATGCAGTGACGATGGCCAAGGGGCTGGGCAACGGGACGGCTATCGGCGCGATGGTCACGCGCCCGGAAATTTCCGCGGCGCTATCGCATCGCGTTCACTTCAATACGTTCGGCGGCAATCCGGTGGCGATGACCTATGGCCTGGCGACGCTGGAGGTGATTGAGAGCCAAGGAATTCAGGAGAACGCGCTGCGCGTGGGGGCGCATCTCAAGTCGCGACTGCTGGAGCTGGCGGAAAGACACGCGCTGATCGGCGAAGTCCGCGGCATGGGATTGATGCTCGGCGTCGAGCTGGTCCGCGACCGGGCGACCAAAGAGCCGGCAACGGCCGAGACGGCTGCGGTGCTGGAACTAGCCAAGGATCGCGGCCTTTTGCTCGGCAAAAGCGGCCTGTACGGCAACGTCCTGCGCATCAAGCCGCCGATGTGCCTGACGAAAGATGATGCGGATTTTGTGGCGGATTGTTTGGATGAGATTTTGCCGCGGATTCAAGCGGGTTAACTGTACCTGCTGGCCCGTCGGGCCTAACGAATCCACCTCACCGGGTTTTCCTGGGACTCGCTTACGCGAGAAAGAGCCCCTGCTCTAAAACGCGCGCTTGCGTACGCGCTGCATCTCCCCGAAGATGATTGCTCGTATTGCCCGTCCCACCAAGGCAGCCGGAGGCTGTATGTGCCTGATCATCGAGATAATTATGACCATCCTCGGTGTGGTGGCCCTGTTCAGGGGCGAAGTGAAAGTGATCGGCAAGAATCCGGTTCGCGGTTGGCCAGCTTACCTGATCGGTGCTTTGATGGCCGCTACCTTGCCGCTGGCTCTGGCGACGGGAGTCATCGTCGCCGTGGTTATCGTGGCAAGCGGCGAAAGGGTCGACATAAAAACGCAAGCTCCGCTCTTCGTGTTGGGAGACGCTGGGATCGTCTTTGGAATCCTCGTGACATCCATTGTCTTGTCGCTTGTTTGCGCCAAAGAGCCGCCCCCTCCCGGCTTGGCACAGCATACGGATTCCAACGCATTGTTTCCTCCACGGCCGTCACCGCCAATGGACCCCAACAATCCCTACGCACCGCCGCCGGACATGGGATCAAACTATCCCTATCAAAAGTAGCGCCGATACGCCGGCCGCTCGTTGCCGCGGTCGGAGTACGCTTCGCGTGCCGGCCGGCCGATCGTAAACACCTTCGCCAGTGCGGCGCCCGCGATGAATCCGCCGATGTGGGCGCCATAAGCGACGCCGCCGCCGATGCCGCCGAGCATTCCCAGCCCCTCAATCACCTGGAAGACGAACCAGATGCCGACGGCCACGTAGCCGGGGACGTGCGTGACGATTCGCAGCAGCAGCACGGTCACGCGCCGCCGCGGGTGGAGCACGAGATAGGCCCCCATCACGCCGGAGATGGCGCCCGATGCTCCGAGGCTGGGAACCTGGGCCGACTCTCCGCCGGCACTGATCGCCACGTGGGCCAGCGAAGCGAGCAAACCGCAGAGAAGATAGAAGGCGATGTACCGCCACCGCCCCATGTCGTCCTCGATGTTGTCACCGAAGATCCACAGGAACCACATGTTTCCCAGCAGATGTGCCCAGCCGCCGTGCATGAACATCGAGGTCAGCAGCGTCAGGTAAACGGAAATCGGCGTCGGCTCCAGACCGGGAATCCGCTGAGCAATCGTGCGGCCCCCGGGCAGTTCGAGCTGCACGACTCGATCGTCGGTCACCAGATCCTTGCCGGAGACAATCTCCGCCGGCACCGTCGAAAAGGCCATCGTGAACGAGTCGTTGTGTCCCATCCCCTGCGGAACGACGAACACAAACGCGTTGATCGCAATCAGCGCGACCGTGACCGCGGGAAACGTCCGGCGATCGGTGTTGTCATCGCCAAGTGGAAAAACCATTGCCGCTGTCTCCCAGGAATTCGGCTTTAGCCGCCTGCCGCCTCACGTAGTCTAAGGGGCTGCTCCGCCACGACCAGCAGTCTGCGAAGTTCGTGCCAGTTGCTTGCGTTCTCATTCCAATAAGCCGATACTTATCGGTGTGGACACAGCCCGCGGCTTGTGCCATAACGATGCCGCCGGCTCGGCCATAGTATTCGGGATGAGAAGAAAGCCGGCACCAAGGAGCCAGGCCATGCTCACGATCTTCGGCAGCAAGACGTACGGCGGTTTTTGCGACTGCCTTGGCCGCCGCGATTTTCTGACCATCGGCGGGATGGCGCTGGGCGGGCTGGCTTTGCCGCAACTGCTTCAGGCCGAGTCGCACCCGGGCCGCTCGCACAAGGCGATCATCAATGTCTTTCTGCCGGGGGGGCCGCCGCATATCGACATGTGGGACCTCAAGCCGGAAGCGCCGGCCGAAATTCGCGGTGAATATAGCCCGATCAAAACCAACGTGCCGGGGATGGAATTCTGCGAGTTGTTCCCGCGCCTGGCCAAGATGGCCGACAAGTTCGCCATCATTCGCTCGCTTGTTGACAGCGCCGGCGAGCACAACGCCTACCAGTGCATGACGGGACACGTTCGCGGCCGCGAGCAAGCGCCGCCCGGGGGCTGGCCGCAGTTCGGCGCGTGGGTCAGCCGCCTGAAAGGGAGCGTCAATCCGGCCGTGCCGCCGAATATCAGCCTGATGTACCGCTGCGGCAATTTTGGCTGGGGCGACCCGGGAGACGGCGGCTTCCTCGGCCTCGGAAATGCGCCGTTCAAGGTGGTCGATCGCGAAGCCAGCGAGAAGCGCAAGACCGAGAACATGGAGCTCAAGGGGATCACGCTCGATCGGCTGTCCGACCGCGATTCGCTCCGCAGCGCACTCGACAAATTCCGCCGCGAGGCGGACACCAGCGGCTCCATGGACGGCCTGGATGCCTTCTCGCAAAAGGCGATGGGCATTCTCACGTCGAGCAAGCTGGCCGACGCGCTCGATTTGTCGCTGGAAGATCCCAAGTCCCTGGAGAAATACGGCGTGGACGATCCGGCGTTCGAGCGGGACGGCGCGCCGCGGATGGTCCGCAACTTTTGCATCGCGCGGCGGCTGGTGGAAGCGGGCGCCCGGGCCATCTCGATGAACTTCATTCGCTGGGATTGGCACGGCGGCGACGGCATGAACTTCGTCAACTCCAAGCGCGATTTTCCACTCCTCGATTCCGGTCTCGCCTCGCTTTTGCAGGATCTGCACGACCGGCGAATGGACAAGGACGTGAGCGTGGTCGTGTGGGGCGAGTTCGGCCGCACGCCGCGGCTCAACCGCCGCAACAGCCGCGACCACTGGCCGCAGGCCAACGCGGCCGTGATTGCCGGCGGCGGCATGAAGACCGGCCAGGTGATCGGCCGCACCAACAAGTTTGCCGAGTACCCGGTCGATCGGCCAATCAAGTTCCAGGAAGTATTCGCCACGCTCTACGCCAAGGCGGGTCTCGATCTCAATACCCGCCAGTTCGACCTCCGCGGCCGGCCGCAGTATCTCGTCGAGCCAGGGATCGAGCCGATCCGCGAGCTGATGTAAGGCGCACTCTGCCGCGGCTTCGAAGCACAATGAGAATGCCTCGGCTCCGTTGGTCATGGGATTTGGTCATTGGTCATTCCAATTGCGGTGACTTTTCCGCTAGCTGCCAGTGGTCAGTGAACGTTTGCGGCTCTCTGGCCGATGGTGGGTGTGGAGCCGTCTACCATCGCACTTCTTTGATGAGCGATCGACCAGCGCTCGCTGCCGCTTTCCGTTGCCGGAATGCAACACGATGCGGCGCGGCAGCGCGAAGCGCTGGACGGGGGCAAAGGTTGACGGCTCGCAACGGATCTGGCGCACTTGTGGTGACGCAAGGCAACGAATGTGGCCCTGCTGCGGCGGCAGCAGCGCGACGACGCGGACATCGACCGCATTGCCTTGCTGTGGGACGAGAGGTCATTTGACCAAGACCGGTATTCGACGTAGGTCTTGTATTGCCTCGTCTGTCGGGTGATTTCTCACCCGCGTCATCACCATCCGTTTGCGGAGAAGGGTCGCTATGCGCCGTCGTTCCCCCGTCGCCAAACGTGCTGCCGCCAAACCAACACACCGCCGTCCACGCCGCCTGAAGCTGGAATCGCTCGAGCCGCGGCTGGTGCTGACTAGCTTGACGCTCGAGCAGGCGTTCGGTCAGCTTTCCGGACATTCCGGCGTGTGCAACTGCCCCGTCTGCACGGGAATTGGGCTCAACGCACTCACGATCGAACAAACGGCGCCTTCCAGTTCCGCGGCCGCCGGCCCGCTCACCAGCCTGCCGGCATTGCACAGCAATCCGGGCGCTTCCGCCAAGCTGTTTCTGGACTTCGACGGCCACCACGAATCGATCTGGGGCTCCTGGAGCAACGTCAACACGCCGGCATTCGACCAGGACGGCGACACCTCGACCTTCAGCGACGCCGAACTAACCGCCATTCGTGAGATCTGGGCCCGCGTAGCCGAGGACTACGCGCCGTTCAATATCGACGTCACCACCGTTGATCCAGGCAACCAGACCAACGGCGTCACTGCCGTCGTAGCCATCGGCGGCAGCTACAGCAACTGGTACGGGACTGCCGCCGGCGGCGTGGCCTATGTGGGGGGCTTTGCCAACGGCTCGTCCAACGTGGCCTACGTGTTCGAAAACGACCTGGGGAGCAGTGCCCGCTACGTGGCGGAGGCTTCCTCGCACGAATCAGGGCACTTGTTCGGTCTGCGTCACCAGTCGACATGGAGCGGCGGCACGCTCGTCGAGACTTATAACAGCGGCAATGCCAACTGGGCCCCCATCATGGGGAATAGCTATTCGGCTGCCCGCAGCACCTGGCACAACGGCCCCACCAACCTCGGTCCGACCTCCTTTCAGGACGACGTTGCCATCATCTCCGGCGCGACCAACGGCTTCGGCGTGAAAACCGACGATTACGGAAATACGATCGCATTTTCCGCCGACCTGCCGGTCAGCGGCACCAGCGTTAACCTGAGCGGGTTGATTGCGTACAACGCCGACGTCGATATGTGGGAATTCACCACGACCGGCGGTGCGGTGAGCTTCACGCTCGCCGTGGCTCAGTTTGGGGCCAATCTCGATTCGATCATGGAACTGCGGGATTCTGGCAACAGCGTCCTGTTCAGTTCCAACCCCACCGACTCCTTTGGAGCGACCATTTCGGCCACGATCGGCGCCGGCACTTACTATCTCGTGGCCCGGGGGACCGGGAGTTACGGCAACATTGGCCAGTACACGATCACGGGCAGCATTCCCAGCGCGGCCCCCGCTCCAGAAATCAGCCTGGCGGTCGGCGCGAGCGCCGTGGCGGATGGCGGTCAGACCAATTTCGGCAGCACCTTTGTGGGCACCTCCGTCTCGCGCACCTTCACGGTCACCAACGACGGCGCGGCCACGCTCACGCTCACTACGCTCGACCCCGGCTCGATGCCCGCCGGCTATACGCTGACCAGCAATCTCGGCAGCACCTCGCTGGCGCCGGGAGCGAGCACTACCTTCACCGTCCGCCTGGATGCGTCCAGCGCCGGCAGCTTCTCAGGTGAAATCCTGCTCGTCAGCAACGACGCCAACGAAAATCCGTACAACATTTTGCTGGCTGGCGACGTCGCCGCGCCGCCGGAAATCAGCGTCTTTGCCGACGGCAGCGGCATTGGCGACGGCGTCTACGAGAACTACGGCACGACCACCGCCGGCTCGCCGGTCACCACGACCTTCACGATCCGCAACGACGGCGGCGGCACGCTGACCTTGAGCTCGCTCGATCCCAGCGCGATGCCCGCCGGCTTCACTCTCACCAGCAACCTCAGCGACCTGACGCTGACCAACGGCCAGACGGCGACCTTCATCGTGCGGCTCGATGCCGCCGGCGCCGGCTCATTCGCAGGGCAGATTCAGGTCGTCAGCAACGACAGCAACGAAAGTCCGTTCCGCATCAATGTCCTGGGCACCGTCGTGGCCGCTCCGGAGATCACGCTCACGGAAAGCGGCGTCGATCTGTCCGACGGCGACTCGCTGGGCTTCGGTGCCACGTCCGTCGGCGCGTCGGTCACCAAGACCTTCACTGTCACCAACGACGGCAATTCCACACTCACGCTCAGTACGCTCGATCCGACCTCGATGCCCGCGGGATTCACGCTGGTGTCGAACCTTGGCAGCACGTCCCTGACCGCCGGCCAATCCACGACGTTTGCCCTTCGCCTCGATGCGACCGCAGCGGGGAGCTACAGCGGCTCGATCTCGCTGGCCAGCAACGATGCCGATGAGAACCCGTTTGACGTGACAGTGTCTGGAACGGTCAACGATCCGGATCAGTGGATCGGACCCAAGCTGATGGACGACGGCAAACCGGGCTGGACCAAGGCCGGCTCCTGGACGTACGTCACGGGCAAGGGACGCGAGAACGACATCTACCGCACCAACAAGGGGAACGGCAGCACGCAGGCCAACTGGACCTTCACCAATTTGCCCGATGCCGAATACTGGGTTTGGGCGAGCTGGACCGGCAACAACAACAACGCCACCAACGCGCCGTACACGGTGTACGACGGCAGTCAGGCCGTAGCCACGTGGCGCGTCGATCAGCGGACCATCTCCACCGGCTTCAATGCCGACGGAACAAGCTGGAAGTACCTGGGGATTGTGACGATCCACAGCGGCCGGATGGTCGTCCGGCTGACCAATTCCGCCAACGGCTTCGTCGTCGCCGACGCGATCCGGATGGATAAGGTGTTCGACACGTCGAGCGCTGCGCTCCCAGGGGTGCAATCGCCCAAGGCCGCTGCCGCGACTTCGGTGCTGCTCGCCTCCAGTGGCAACCATGCCCCGGCTTTGGCGGCGTCCACCCCGGCCCGCTCAAATGCTGGCCACAAGCCGCTTCCAGCGCCGAGCGTGGATGTGCTGCTGGCCCAGGAGAACCATTTTGCCGCCGTGAAGGGCTTTGATGCGGCCTCCTGCCTGGCGGACGAGCTACCCGGCCAGCACCGCAAGGCGGATGACATGGACTGGTACTTCTCCCAGTGGGGCGAGCTGGAAGACGGCCCGCTGCCGTCGTAGGACAGGTTTCCAACTTGTCCCGAGCAGCCGGCGGCGTCGAATCGTAACGCCGCCCTGCAAACAGGGGATTCATTCAGTCAAAGCAAAGGACAGGTTGAAAACCGGTCCTATGTGCTTAGCGCTATCTTCGCGCAGCGCAAACATCGCCATTCTCAGCTAGAATGCTTCTGGTGAAGCGTCGCTGGTCGCGGCGGGAAACCTCATTCCCTCCACGCGATTGCGGCGTCCTGCGGGCGAGTGAGAAACTTGCCCCGAAGAGGCAACTTCTCGATCAAGTGAAGTGGCCAGGTTGAAAACCTGTCCTACGTGCGATGAAATTCCTCGCGCAGCTCGGCTCGCTCCTCTCCGGCAATCGGGTCAGCCTCAGCGACCGCTTCCAGATCTTGAGCGAAGCGGTCAACGGCACGATGTCCAACTTCCACCGTGCGCTGGACAAGAAACACAACAAGATGGTGGGGCTCAAGATCCTGGATTCCGAAAAAACCCAGGCTTTCGAGTCACGCTTCAAGCTCCTCAAAAAGCCCAGCGAGGGAGAAATCGGCCTGGCCCTCAAGCATCCCCGCGTCGTGGAGACGTACGAAACGGGCATGCTCACCGACGGCCGCAAGTACATTCTCATGGAGTACATCGAGGGGATGGGGCTCAACAGCCTCATCAAGATGGGAAGCAAGTCCCTCGACGGAAATCGCTACCTGCTCATCGAGCAGATGGCCGAGGCGGTCGAGGCGGTCCACAAGGCGGGCTTCATTCACCGCGACATCTGCCCGCGGAATTTCATCGTGGCGGCGGACGGGATGACGCTCAAGCTGATCGACTTCGGGCTGACGCTTCCCGACGAGCCCGCTTTCCGTCAGCCGGGAAACCGCACGGGAACGCCCCTGTACTTGGCGCCCGAGATCGTTCGCCGCAAGCAGACCGATCAGCGGGTGGATATCTTCGCCTTCGGCGTCACCTGCTATCAGCTCTGCACGGGAGAATTTCCCTGGCCCGGCACCGACGTCACCGGCACCGGCGCCCTGTCCCACGATACCACCCCCCCCGAGCCAATCCTCAGGAAAATCCCCGCGCTGAATCAGACGCTCGCCAAGGTGATCATGCAGTGCATCCAGGCCGACCCCAATGCCCGCCCGCAAACGGCCGAAGCGATTGTCAAACAGCTCAAAAGCGTGACGAGCGACACCGAGCCGGGGAAATAGCGGCCGGTGATTCAATCTTCTTCAGGACGCCCAATGGGCTTGCTGTCGCGCACCACGAAGTCCTCCGCAAACTCCGTGATCTCCAGCGCCTGATTGACGGCAATGTCTCGAAAGACCTGCGTGGTGCCGCTGGTCGGCCAGTGAATTTCCAATAGCGCGATCCGATCTGCTTTGCCCAGGCCAATCGTCTGCTCGAGTGGATTGGCGCCGAAGCTGCTGCCGGACGAGACGTGGCGATGAATTGTGAGCGGCTCCGGGCCGGCCGTGAGCACCTTGATGCGGGCCCCGATGCCCGGGCGGTTGGTCTTCTTGCCCACCAACTTGAGCGTCAGCCAGTGATTCTGCTGGCCGGGATTTTGGAACAGCACATTGTGATACCTGTCCCCCGGCTGGGCCCCGCCCATCTCGATGAAGATGTCGCTGTCCCCGTCGCGATCCCAGTCGCCGCAGGCGACGGCATGCCCCTTTTGAAGGTTGCCGGTTCCCGACGACGCCGTGATGTCGGCAAACCGGCGTCCGGCGACGTTCCTGAACATGCGGTTGGGCACCAGCGTCGCCAGGTCCGGCTCGCCGGTTCCCAGGTACATGTCCAGAAATCCGTCGTTATCAAAGTCGCCGTAGTTGCTCCCCATCGTGCTAAACACCAGGTCCAGGCCCGCCTCCGCGGTCACGTCGGCAAAGCTGTGTCCCTGGTCGTTGCGATAGAGAACGTTTGAGCGGCGCTGGTGCGGCTCTCCGATCATTCCTCTGACGACGTCTTCCAGCGAGCGGTCGTAGCAGGTGGCAAAAACGTCGAGCCAGCCGTCGTTGTTGTAGTCCCACGCCCAGCAGGAAAACCCGAACGACGGCCCGTTCAGCCCCATGGCAGCACTGGCGTCCTGGAACGTGCCGTTGCGCTGGTTGTGGAACAGCTTGGCGCTGGTGGACAGCGAAAGGTAGTTCAGGAACAGGTCCGGGTAGCCGTCGTTGTCGTAGTCGATCCACGCCGCCCCTTTGCAGCCTTCGTTACCGTCGCGATGCAGCCCGGCCGGCCTCAGCACCTCTTCGAAAGTGCCGTTGCCCCGGTTGCGGTAGAGGCGGTTGGCCTGCCGCTCACAGCAGATGAAAAGGTCGAGCCAGCCGTCGTTGTCGTAATCGGCCCAGGAGGCCGTGATGGAGTTGATGGGGTCGGCCAGCCCTGCTTCCTCGGTAACGTCGGTGAACGTGCCGTTGCCGCCGTTCCGCAACAGCGACGGGCGCATCGGCTGCGAGACCCAGGCGCCTCGCATCACGAGAATGTCCAGATAGCCGTCGTTGTTGTAGTCCGTCTGCACGCAGTACATTCCCCCCAGTTGGCCGGCCAGGCGGGCGGCAGCGGTGCGGTCCTCGAACGTCCCCTTCCCTGTGTTGCGGTAGAAGGCCATGTTCTGCGTGGGATCGAAAGTGGAGACCGCCACGTCGAGAAGGCCGTCGTTGTCGAAGTCATCCATGATCGCGCCCCCCGATTGGTTAAAGCGATTCACGCCCACGACGTGGCCGATGTCGCGGAAGCGGCCGATGTCGAATTCCGACTGGCGGAACCGATCGAGCGAGATCAGGTACCGCGGATCGACCAGGTCCGGGTGCTCGCCAAGCGTCATGTGAGCCAGGTTGAGCAGCCATCGCACTCCCAGGTCATCGGGGAACTGCTCGAGGTACTCCGTGAAATGCACGATCGCCTGCCGCGATCCCGCCGGGTTCGTGTGTACCGCGGCAGGAGAAATCGGCAAGATGCACGAACTCTCCCCGCGGCACAGGATGCAGTTCTCGTCTTCGCCGCGGCGCAGCGACGTGAGTCCCTGCATGTAGATCAGGCTATAGAGTTCCTCTGTCGCCAGTTCGTCATGCGCCTCGGCAATGGCGCGGGCCTGGCACAGCACGTCGTAGGCCCGCTGCGCCTGTCCTTCGTAATTCAGCAGCGATGCCTTCGAAAGAAGGGCCGCGACCCGCTCCTTTGGCGCGCGGTTCTTGTCCGCCAGCGTCTGCTCGATCCGCTGAATGCCGCGAAACCCCACGCGCTGCCAGGCGTTGCTGATTTCCTTCAGCGAGGCGTTGTCACTGATGGGCAGGACGCTGGAGATGGCAAACCCAAAGCCACCGGTGTCGAGGTTGGCTCTCCGCGGCCGGGCATGAGGCCAGCGGTCCGCCAGTCGGATGGAACTCTGCGGCTGCGCGGCCGCCGGTGTTCGGGCCTGATGCGGTACGTTGCTGGACTGGTCTGCCGGCGCAGGTGCAGCGGTTCGATTCCAGACGACAAAAGCCGTCACCGCGGTCACAACCACTGCCGCCAGGCCGCCGACAATGGCCAGGCGCGCAGCCTCTGTTCGCGTTGCCATGAAGAATAGTGCCTCTTCGGGAGAACTTTGTTGCCGGCGCCCGCGCCGCGCTCGAGAATTCTCCTCTGGCCCTTATACCACGGCAGGCTGCTGTTTTGTTTGTGATTCATGGTGGGCTTCGGGTAGAATTCCGATTCCAATCGGCGATCTGTCGCATTAAGTCGAAAAGTGTAAAGGGAAAATCTCATGCAACGCATCTTTTCTGCCGCGCTGGGCATTTGCGTGCTCTTGACGTTGTGCGTGCTGACGCCCGCCTGGTCGGTCCCCGTCGAGCGGCCTGAGCCGACTGCCAAGGAAGAGCAACTGGCGCCGCCCCCGGCCGAAGAAGTGCTCGCCAAAATCCAGGCCCCGCCTGCCGCGCCGACGATCAAAACCAAAAGCGGCTACACCGTTCAGCTCGATTTGTCCAAGCAAATTCTCAACGTCTCCTCGCCGAAAAAGGAAATCTGGATTTCGCGGCAGATTGAGCCGCAGCAGACGGTCGAAGTCACGCGCGACGGAACAGCACTGCAGCAAGACCGCACGGTGCTGGCCAAGCTGAAGAAGGGACGCATCCTGTTCATCACCGAGGTCAAAGACGAGTGGGCTCAGGCCAGCATCATTGCCGGCGGCAAGGTCCTCCGCGGCTGGGTGAAAAAGGCGGACCTCAAACCCTATGGCGAAGAGGGCCCGCCGCAGAAGACGCTCGCCGGCATGTCAGATGGCCAGTTCGCATCGGCCGCGGTGCTCGTTCAGAAGGCCAAGCAGTTTGACGACGGGCTGTATGCCGCCGTCGAACTGGCCATGCAGGACGGGCTCGGCCCGGTCACCGGCAAGCGCGCCTGGCTGGCGCGCTTGGCCGCCAAGGTGAATGCCGAGCAGGGGGGAGTGCCGCTGGCGCAGCTTTTTGCGGCCAGCGAGCTGGGGGGCGGAGACGCGGTAGTGCCGGGGAGCCTGAAGCGCACCGTGGCCAGCGAGCGCGCCGCCTTTCTGGCCGACGAAAAACGTTCCAAGCCGCTCGGCTTTTACCCCTGGAACAAGGACCTGCAAAACATCTTTCAGCAGGATCGGCTGCTCCAATCGCCGCTGCGCTCCGGCGAGCACGGCGCGGGAATTGCCGCCGTCGCTACCACGCTCGCTGCCGACGTTGACGCTCGCAAGAGTTACGAGCAGGTGCTGCATTTGAACGAGCGGCTCACCAATCCGCTCAAGACCGCCGGATATCGCGAATTGCTGCCGGCTGCCGCCGATGGCAAGCCGCTGGGGCTATCGCCTCGGCAACCCGTCTCGTTCTTTCCGCCGTCGCGCGGACCGGAGACCGATCTGGTCATGCGGCTTTACGGCGACAAGCCAATTCCCGAGGGCTTCAATCTGATGAATGAAGTGATCGCCCGCGTTAAGAGCGGCGATCTATCGCTCCAGCCGCAGGCGGATTCCGGCTGGTACGACCACCAGCTCTGGTCGCTCGATCCGCTGATCCGCCTGGAGGCCGCGCCGGAGGGGAGCCGACTGCACCCCAATGACGAATACAAGAAGCATCTCGAAGAGCTGTTCAAGGGGACGTTTGCCCTGACGCGCGAGACGCACGTCAAGCAACTCGCTTTCCCCGAACCGGCATCCGACGTTGGCGATCGCCCGCCGGTGAAGGAGCGCGAGAAAGTCTTCATCGCCCCCAATCCGCACGTCGAAATCCTGCCGGCGATGTACCTGCGGCGGGCACAGTCGTATGCCTACGTGCGGGGCGTGCTCGAGGAGACGTTCGGCAAAGCGAATCTCGCAGCCATGCACCGGCTGACTGCCGCCGGGCCGGTGAAACCGAACCTGGATGAAGAACTGGCTTCGATTGAGCGGCTGTTTCTTGGCGCCCACGTCGTTGCCTGCCGCGACCTGGGCCTGGCCGAGGATCCGGCCGCCGGCAGTGCCGACCAGCAGGCGGTCCATTTCCTCCGCTGGGTCGCGTCGCTCGCTTCCGATCCGGACCTGGCCCGCGACTCGCGGATGATGGTCCCCGTGTTCTTTGACCTTCAGCGGCAGAAGACGAAAGTCTGGGTCATGCTCGGCTGGACCGCCAGCGGCGCCGCCTATGGCTATGACCAGGCGCCCAAGGTCACGGTCACCGGCCCCGATGGCAAACCGGCCGCTGGCGAAGACGCGCCGGAGATTGTGTTCCACGGCACCTGGCGGCAGTTGGCCACGCCCGTGTTTGCCGAGGTGTACGTCACGAAGCTGCTCAACCGCGACGAATTCCGCCGCCACTGCGATGCGTATGCGACGCAAGCAGCCATTCTAAATAACTTGGAGTAATCATTCGCCCCCATGGCTGATCTGATCACAATTGCCGCCGTCCAGTTCAACGTTGATTTTGCCGACCGCGAGTCCAACCTGCGGCGGATGCTGTTCTTCCTCGAGCAGACCGCCAGCGAAGGGGCGAAGCTGACCGTCTTCCCGGAGTGCGCCCTGACCGGCTACTGCTTTGACAGCCTCGACGAGGCCCGGCCGCATGCGGAGCCGATCCCCGGGCCGAGCACCGAGAAGATGACCCAGGCCTGCAAACGCCTCGGCTGCCACGTCGTCTACGGTCTGCTCGAAGCCGACGGCAAAAAGGTGTTCAACGCCTGCGTCCTCGTCGGGCCCAAGGGTGTCGTCGGCTCGTATCGCAAGGTTCACTTGCCGTTTCTCGGCGTCGATCGCTTCACGACGCCCGGCGACCGGCCGTTTGCGGTCCACAATGCCGGCGGCATTCGCGTGGGGATGAATATCTGCTACGACGGCTCCTTCCCGGAGGCGGCGCGGGTCATGACGCTCGACGGGGCGGACCTGATCGTGCTGCCGACGAATTGGCCGCCGGGGAGCCAGTGTATGGCAAGCTGCGCGGTGAACACGCGGGCCATGGAGAACCAGATCTACTACCTGGCGGTGAATCGCATCGGCGCCGAGCGGGGCTTCCGCTTCATCGGGATGAGCAAGATCTGCGCCCCCGGCGGCAGCGTGCTGACCGAAGCGATGCACGAGAACGAATCAATCCTCTACGCCCAGGTGGATGTGGACAAAGCCCGCAACAAGCACCTCGTCCGCGTCCCCAAGCTGCACGAGATCGACCGCATCAAAGACCGCCGGCCGGAGATGTATGGGAGGTTAGTGGAGAGGAAGTAAGGGTTCATCCATTATGGATAAGTTCGAACGCTACGCGCAATTGTCAGAAATGGAAGAACGCTACAACTCCAGTTCTGGCGGTATTAGAGCGCTTGCCTCAGCATGGCTGTTAGCTTCCCTTGGATCTACCGGGTGGTTATTCGACTCCTATAAGCCTGAGACGTGGCCACTGCCCTTAGGGTTCTTAGTCGTTGTCGTAATGACCCTCGGCAGTATTGGAATGATTACGTTGTGGGTCATGGATCAGTTAGTCTTCCACAGGCTTTTATCCTCTGTGTTTTTGGTGGGACTGAAGATTGAGAAGGATGACAACGAAATCCCGCCGATTCGATTTGCGATGATGAAAACCCAGGAAGGATTAGGCACTCATACGTGGGAACGCCTGTTTTATCTGGGGCCAGTCCTTGTATTTGTCTTGATTTCTGCGGTCGTGATTGCTGGCGGCTCCGATGAGCTGTTTTCGCCAAATAGGAAGTATTTTTCCCTCAATACCCGCCTTCTCAGCATAACTCTGTGCATTTTGCAGCTCGTGGCATTGCTGTGGATGATTGCAAAGCTTCCGTCAATGTCCTTAAAGACAAGGGCCTCGTACTTTAACGATCCAGAGTTTACGGACTTGCTCACCAACAATCGATGTGAGACGGTCATCGCGAGATTTCATTCGAAACCAAGCGCTGTGCAAGTGAAGGAAGGGCACGTTAAGAACTGAATCGCCGGGTTCCCTGGCGGCCGCGCTTGGGCAGTGGCACTCGCTCCATCCCGCCAATGCCGCAACCGGCATTTTGACAAGACGTCGCGCCGCCGCCCGTTCCCATTCTACGTTTCTCGTCTCCGTGTGCTCGCCGCCTCTGTGAGAGATTCCTCTCTCACGCTTAAGGAATTTCTCGCAGAGGCACGGGGGCGCAGGATTTTTCGACTGCTCACGTGCATTGATTCGAAACGCGAATGCAGTGGCACACGTCGCAAATCTCAAAAATCAGCTGGACGTACGGGTCGCCCCACATCAGTTCGTCGTTCGCCTCCGGCTGGTGCAGGGCGAAGACTCGCATCGAATCACGCCGGACGTCGTAGGCTTCGATCTTGAGTGTCTGATCGTCGAATAGCTTGGCGGTTTCTTCGGAAAACGTGATTTCCATCGGTTCCGTCCGATACTCGATCTCGGCGGTGCAGCTCGGATTGTCGCACGATTTCAAAGGCGCGCCCTGAGCGAACGGTTCCTTGTAGCCGCAGCGGATAATGTTTTCAGGCGACCAGTCAGCAAACGTCGCTCGCCAATCCGCGATCAGGCCCTGTTTCTCGGCAATCGCGACGGCTCGCTGCATTTCGGCCTCCGGCAGTCGATCGACGCCAAAGACGGCAGCCAGGCGCAGCGCATCCTCGGCAATCGTCGGATCGTAGGGCTGCCTGGCGAAGGAAACGGGCGACCGCGGAAAAAGCGGAGGATGGTCCTCGTAGGGGAAATGGGGATCGTAGTGCGGGTCCTGGGGCGCTATCAGCTCGATCTCCGTATCACTGAGCACGCGATAAATAATCGTGCCATCGTACGCCGCATACGCGAAGCCGTAGCACAGCGGCAGCCACTTTAGCCCAGGCAAGTCCACCGCCACTGCCGGATCGGCCAGATTGAGCCGGTAGATCAGGTGCAGCGGCTCTTCCAGATTGACGAAGCGAATGCCATTCTCCGACGCCGTTCCGCCGAACATATGACCAAAATCATCGGCCACGTTCGCCCGTTCGCGATAGACGGCAAGCAACTTGTGGTCAAATAGCGATAATGGCATCACGCTAATTTAAGCGGAACTCGCGCTCCGTGTCCTCTATCCTGAACCCTGAACCCTTTTTTGCTTCCCGCGCGGAC
>DASRJP010000042.1:0-7966 GCA_035649415.1 Pirellulaceae bacterium
CAGGATCATGTCGAGCTTTTCCTTGTCGCCGAGCTTTTCCAGGGCCAGGCCGAACATCGCCTTGGCATAGACGGCCAGCTCCTTGCGGTCGCGGTAGAGCCGGTCGCGCATCTCGACGTTGTCGCTCCCCTCATCCACCAGGATCATGTAGACGAACGCGTCCAGTTCGTCGGCATACTGCTTCTTGGGAACGTTTTCCAACTTCTGCTCGAAGTTCTTGAGCCACTGGAGCTGCTCGGCTTGATAGCGCTTCAGCCACTCGATGCCACGTTCCAGGACGCCCGGCACAAGGGCCACGTCGTTGGCCTTGGCCACTTGCAGGCCGTGGACGACGACGGCGGTAGTGTGCGGCCAGCTCCGCTCGCCATAGCCGCTGAACCAGCCCCAGCCGCCATCGCTGATCTGCTGATCTGTGAGCGCCTTAACCCCTTCCTTGACCATTCGAGATAACTCTTCCTCGTCGAAGACCGGGTTGCGGTCAAATCGCTTCCACCCCTTGGCCCGCTCGCGGTCGTCGCCGATCTCCTGGGCATTCAAGTTGGTGCGCTTGTCGCGGATTGCCGCCAGGTCGAGCTTCATGTCCAGTAGGGTCCGCTGCGTGATGACCGCCGGCAGGAATCGGTTGAGGGTCTGCTCGGTGCAGCCGTAGGGATACTCCGCCAGGTACGGAAGCGCATCGACCATCGCCATGGCCAGCGACGGCGAATAGCGGACCTCCAGCACCGACTGCTCGATGCGCCGCTCCTTGGGCACATTGAACGACACGCTGGCAACTTCCTTGTCGGGCTTGACGGTGCTGGCCCACGATTCGGTCTTGAGCATGCCGTGGACATAGCACGGCAGCTTCATCTCCATCGCGTCCGACTCTTCGTCGGTGAGGGCCTTCATCCGGACGATCGCGTCCCCTTCGTCCGTCACATTGCAGCGCCAATCGACGCGCGTCTCCCCATTGGCGGGAACTTTCACCTTGACGGTTGTCGGCGTCTGCGGCTTCAGCTTCTCCGACGGCAATTCGAGCGAGACGCTGACCTCCTTTTCGCCGGCCAGATAGTTGTGCACGTTGGCCGACAGCACGACCTCGTCCTTCTGCACGAAGAATCGCGGCGCTTGCAGTCGGACGATGAGGTTCTTGCGCGTCACGACGTCAACATCGCCGGAGCCAACTTTGGTGCCGTGCCCCATCCCCCAGGCGCGGATCTTCCAGCTCGTGAGATTCTCCGGCATGTCGAGCTCGACCTCGGCTGTGCCGTCCTTGCCGGTGGTGATCGCGGCGACCCATTTGGCCGTGTCGGCGAACTTGGAGCGGACGGTGGCTTCGACGAGCGGCGCCTGGCCGCCGCCAGCCTGGCCCCGCTGCTGCTCGAACTCAACGCCAGCGCCTGCCTTGTCCTCACCTAGTGCAAGGCCGTTGGCGGCCTTAGCCAATTCGGCGGGCGCACCGCCGGGCCCCGCCGTTGCGGCCATCTGCGCTCCGAGCACGGACATGCGCCGATTAACCATGCCGCCGCCACCGAACCCGCCGCCCCTGCCCAGCGCGGCATACCCATTTTCTCGACTCCGCTCGAATCGAGCGTCGAGGCCCCGATCCTGAAGTTGGTCCATCTCCTCGGCAACGCTCTGCCCGAACACGCCCAGGAAACCCATGCCGATCTTGTTCGGCAGCGTGATATTGCTGGAATACCGCGCCAGACTGTCCTGGTGCTGCGGCTGGTGATGCCGCCGCCACTTCCAGAAAAATTCCTTGATATCGGGGACATTGGACCCGCCGGAAATATACTCGACCGCCTTGTCGTAGATCGTCAGCACCGTGGTGCCGGCAAAGCCTTCCCCCGTGTGGTCGGTCAGCCGCACCTTGACCTTGGCCTTTTCGCCCGGCTTGTATTCCTTGCTCGACGGCTCGATGGCCAGGTTGAGCACGCGCTTTTCGGGCGGGACGATGACTTCTTTCGTCTCCGAGTAGACCTTACCGCCCGAGACGGTGAGCGCCTCGACGAAGAAGTTCGGCATGTCGCGCTTCACGACGTCGATCTGCTGGAGCGTGCTTTTCCCCTTCATCCGCACCACCTTCGGCGGCAAATAGACGCCGTTGGTCGGCCGCACGAAGAACAGGACCGTGCTGTCGGCCCGGTCCGTGTTGAGTTGCAAGGCGACCTTTTCCCCGGGTGCGTACTCCGCCTTATCGGGGATCAGCTCGACGTTGTTAAAGCGGAAATCGGAACCATCAAACCCTTCGCCAATGATTGTGAAGAGATAACCGCCCTCGATCTTGTGCTCCTTTTTGTCGGTGAGGACGTACGACAGGCGGTATTGCCCCTTGGCGGTCGCCTTGAGCTGCTGCTCGGCCCGTCCTTCCACGCCGGTATTGAGAGCCCACCGCTGGACCGGCGTTTCGATCGGCTGCTGCTTTTCGTCGTAGGTGATCTTGAGCAGCGTCAGCATGCCCTTTCCTTCGACCGGCTTCTGGTCGAGAGTTTGAGCCATGAAGTTGGCTTCGATCACATCGCCGACTCGATAGTAGCCCCGGTTGACCCACGAAAAGATTTTGAAGGGCTTGCGGGAAACGAGGACCTTGCCGGTGCCGACGATCGTTCGCCGAGACTCGTCCCTGACTTCGGCGGAGATCGTGTATTCGTGGTCGGTGTCGTTTTGCAGCTCTTTGGCGATCGCCGTGTCGATCTCGACGCTCACTGTCCCATCTTCGCCGATTTCGCGCTCGACTTCCGCGACGACTTCGGGGGGCTCCATCCGGCCGCGCCAGATCCACCACGGCAGTGGGCGCATGCAGCCGGCCCATTCGTTCCATCCTTTGTACCAGGGATAGTCGTAGGCAAACCACCAATAACCCGGCCCATAGCACCAGTCCCACGGCCGGACCGGATACCAGTCCTGGGAATAATCGCTGCGGAGGATTTTGTACTTCACCTTGGCCTTGACGACCGGCGAACCGAAATAGTACTTGGCGTTGATCTTGGCGGTGATTTTCTCGCCGAGCATCACCGGCTCGGTCGGAGCGTCAACCGTCACCTCAAACTCGGGCTTCTTGTATTCCTCGACGCGGAACGCATTGCCCCCCATGGCATAGCCAGTCTGGCGCGGCGGGTCGAAGATTTGGAGATAGTACTGGCCCAGCGTGGCGTCGCTCGGCAGCTCGTAGGTGCCGGTAATGCCGCCGTACTCATCCGCCTCGAGGACTTGAGAGTAGACCTTGTCTCCTTTGGGATTGTGAATATCGACGGCAAAGGACTTCCTGGCGAATTCGCTGGTGTCCTCCTGGTCGTACTTCGCCGTGCGGACCCACGTTTTGAACTCGACCTTCTGACCCGGCCGATAGACGGGGCGGTCGGTCATCGTGAACGCCTTGACCTGGTTGTATTCCTGGTCGTGAATGCGGTTGTACCAGACCCCCTGGAAGCCGAGGTAGGAGAAACGTCCAGCCCTGTTGGTCGCGGTGATGAGCCACTGAAACTCCTGCTTCAGGTCGCGCGGATCGGGCATGGTGATCCCGTCCGCATTGGTGGCTTCGGCGAAATTCGTCGTCACGACCTGGAAGCGGTTGCCGCCGAGATGGCGCTGCTGCCAGCCGAAGAATTCCAGGTTCGCGCCGTCAATCGGTTTGCCGGTGACGGAATCGGCGACAAAGTATAGCGCCTTGCCGTCGAGCTGCTTGTGGACGATCGCCGTGTCGCTGACCCACAGTACGATTTTGCTGACGTTGCCGTCCGCAAGTTGCGCAGTCAACAGATAGGCCCCGGCCTTTTGCAGCGGCGTGCTGACAGTGATCCGGCGGTCAAAGTGGTTCTCGCGCGGCTGGAGCTCCAGTTCCCAAGCAGCGACGGCCTCCCCGAGATACTTCTCCTGGTTCTCGTGGACGATCCGATAGCCGATCTCGGCGACGTTGACCTTGTTCCAGTCAATCTGATTTCCCGGATCGCTCTTGAGATAGGCCTTGACGTCGGCCAGCAACAAATCGACCTTGATCGCCCGAGCGTCGAACTTGACCTTCTTGCCGTTGCGAAAGCGATACTCGACGCTGGCTCCCTGACCTGCCGGTTGACTTGAAGTCCCTTCGAACATTCCCCAGCCACCGACAATCTGATCCAGCCGCTGCTGCTTGTAATTGTTTTGGCCGGGGCCCAGATCCTTGATGTTCTGCTGCCATGTTTTGGCAGCCGTCGGATATTGGCGGCGATTCTCGAATTCCTGCGCAAGCTGGTTCAGCGCCTGCTCCGCGATGGGACGCTGGTTTGCCTCTTTAGCTGCGTCGGCGGAAATCGCCTGAAAGAGCTTGACGAAGTTGAACTCGTCTGGCAGCTCGAACCGCTTGATCCCGCTAGCCAGTTTGGCAATCGTCTCAGTCTCTTTCAGCGTGTGCAGGGCGTAAGTGCCGCTCTCGTCCTTCTCCTTGTCATTCTCGCTATCGCCGCCGAAGAAGGGCCGCCAGCGACCTTCCGCCATCGTCTGCACGCCGAATTGCTGTTGGAGGAAGCTGGCAAATTGCATCCGCACGCTGCTGCGAATCCGCGGTGAATTCTCCGCAGCCTGGTCGAGCAACCAGCGCCAGCGCTGCCCGTCGGTCTCGGCCGTCTCCCAACTCTTGGGGACGTTGTGAAAGACGGGCTTTCCCTCGGCATCGACGGGCGCGCCAGCATATTCGCGATAGTAGAAAAACCCTTCGTCATAGTCGGGCAGCTCGTCGAGCTTGGAAAGGTACTGCAGCCGCCATGCTTCGTAGATGCCGCGATGATTGAGCAGCACCTCGGCAAATTTCAAATAGAACTGCGCGACTTCGTCCTTTTGGTCGTCCTTGGCCGCCAGCGGCATGGCTTGATTGAAAAGCTGCATCGCGCGGACCCGATCGCGCTCGATGGCGTTCATTCCTTGACCGCCGCCACGATGGGCTCCCCGCTCGAACTTGCCGGCAATCATGAAACCGTTGTGATCGACGTTCACGTACTGCTGTCCGGCCGTGGCCAGCAGCCGCCAATTCTGCTTGTGGGCGGCGATGGTGGATTCGAGCAGCTCATCGACTTCGTTCGTGCGGCCCAGGCTGAGCAGGCACTGGACTGCACTCGTAAGATCGGTCGAGACTTGTCCCGGCTCGGTCTTGGGATCGAGGCACAGCTTGCGAAAGCCGTCGTAGGCGACTTTGAAGTTGCCGTCGTTCACTTGTTTTTGGGAAGTGGTCCGAAGCTGGGCTGGAGTTGGCGCCTGCGAGAGCGCGCCTGTCGTGCCAAGGACGGCCAGGATCGTTACGGCCAGGGAAAAGCGGACAAATTGGCTTCGTTTCATGGCATGACCTTTGAGTCGAGAACCGTTCCGGGCGCAAGACAAGCACCGGCGGATGAGCCCACGCATTCTAGACGAGAAATAGGCCCCGCCAGATTTGGAGTATCACCTTTGCCGGCAAGATTTGCAGCCACCCAAGAGCGGGCAAAATGAGACTAAGTGCCGTCCGCCGCCAACCCTTGTTACGAAACAAGTTACGGCGCTGGCACGTCTCAGTAGCTGTGGGATTGGGCGCCGTCCATGCAGCCCTTGGGGCATGGTACGGGTCGTCCAAATTTGCAGACCTGCGAAACTAACAGGATTGTCGTCACAAGCCATTGTCAGATATGGAGTTTCTGCCTAGGGTGGAGTAATCTACCGGCATCATTTTAGTCCCAATTGACGCATCGATCGAAGTTAATTGGATAGCTATGTCCGAGCTGTTTAATCCTTACCGCGAGTGGCTGGGGCGATCCGTCCCCAATCGCCCAAACCATTACGAGCTGCTGGGACTGCCGACATGTGAAGCGGACGGAAAGAAGATTGCTTTGGCTGCCGATCAGGCGGCGACCAAGGTGCGATCCTTTCGTCCCGGTGCGCATGCGGCCGATTGGGGCCGATTGCTGGATGAGATTCAGGCGGCAAAGCTCGCGCTACTCAACCCCGAGCGAAAGGCGCAATACGACCAACAGTTCGCGAACGGCGCAAGTTCTGGCGGTTCGAATTCGGGAGCGAATCGCCCTCTTGTGAGTACTTCCCAAGCCGGCATCCGGGCTTTTGACGACCTTTATCCTCCCGGCTTTGGGCCGGCGGGCAGCACGCCTGAAAATCAACCAGCTCCTGCCACCACGTCTCCTTCAGCACCCGCGCCGGAGCCGACCGACCCTGTGGGCCCGTCAGTGAGCCAACCTGCGAGCCAGGTGCAAGCGGCACAAATAGTTCCGGGGGCAATGTTGCCGCCAGCGGCGATGCCCGCGCCGACATATTTTTATCCAGTTGCCACGCCCGTAGGAGCCTCGTATCCGCCGGGATATGGGGCGCCAGTCCCACAGCCGATGACGGCAGCCGGACTATTGCCCTCCGGTTATGCCACGCTGCTGCCGCAAGCCACTGTGCCCGCCGCCGCACCTTCGCCTGTGGCCTATTATCCAGCGGCCGGATATATGCCGCAGACCTACCCTATCGCAGCCGCGACGCCCTATCCTGCGGCCGCGCCGATCGATCCCATGGCGCCGGTCTCGATTCCTGGCGTGACGGCGCCTGTGCCGCAGGCCCCGTTTGCATCCGCAGTGCCGATGAGTGTTGCCGCAATGCCCGCGGCCATGCCGGTCGCGACAGCCCAGGCCGCTCCGGCCCAGGCAACAGCACTTGCTCCGCAGACCGTTGACACAGGACCGCAAGTGCGAAAGACAAGTGCTGCCTCCGTGATGATGGCAGCCCGCAAGGATAGGCAGATGCGCAATGCAGCGCTCTTGGCCGGCGCTGCGGCGGGACTGGTGGTCGTGGCTGGCCTGGCGGCATACGCGGTTATTCAATCGCGTTTCGGCAAGCCCGAAAGCGACAAGCAAGTTGCCCAGGCAGACCATACGCAACAAGCCGGCGCGAACATCGACAAGTCAAAACCTGGCGTCAAGGTACTGCGACCCTCAACTGGCGATGCGGGCTCGACCGATTCGGCGCATTCCAATACCGACGCGGCAAAGGTCAAGCCGATGCCAGATCCGTCGTCGACGTACACAACTCCAATGCCGATGCCAGTGTCCGAGACCAGGCCAGAACCGCTGCCGCCCACACCGCTGCCGTCGCCGGCGCCCAAGCCCGAGCCGGCCCCGGCGCCGGTCGTCAAGCCGACGCGGCAGCAAGTGGCGGAGCTCGAGGCCGCGCTCAAGCGGGCCAGGGTCTCACTATCAGAGCAATCGTTTGACGAAGCCGAGGCGGAAATAACCAAGGCCGAGAAGGTTGCCTTGCTGGCAGAGCATCAAGCGCTTGTGGAGCGACTGAGACTGGCGATTGACCACGTCAGGCTCTTTCGCCAGGCGCTGGCTGAAGCAACGAGCAAGCTGGAAGCCGCCGAGACGATCAAGGTGGGCTCGAGCACCATCGTGGCAATCGTGGAAACATTTCCGGACAAGATCACGGTCCGAATTAACGGCATGAACCGCAATTACTCGTTCGTCAACATTCCGCCCGGGCTGGCGGTGGCAATTCTCGATACCAAGCGGATCGGCGGCCAGCCCGACAGCCGCGTGCTCAAAGCGATGTTCGTCGCCACCGGAAAAAATGCCGACGAAGAAGCACTTTCGGAAGCGCGCGGTTGGCTTCAGCAAGTCGAGGCCAGCGATAGCAACGCGGCGGCACTGCTGATGTTTCTGGACGACTCCTATGATGGCCTCGTCGCAGCGTTTGACGAGGCAGAGAAGAAAACCGCGGCGAATGCCGAGACGGCCGCGAACTAGGACGGCCTGGCATCAGGCCGTCCTCTCGCTGCAAATCGTCGACTAAACTTCGTTGTCATCGTCATCGTCTCGATCGGAGCCGCGACGCTCGTTTCGATCGTCGTCATCATCGTCGCGTTCGCGGCGCTGATCTCCCGGCCGGTTGCCGCCGCTGGGGGGCGAGCCGAAGCCTCGTCCAAATCCGGGCGGACCGAAGCCTGGACGACCCATTCCAGGTCCGCCGAAGTTAGGAGCACCAAAACCAG
>DASRJP010000043.1:0-10369 GCA_035649415.1 Pirellulaceae bacterium
TCCGCATGGGCGCGGCGAATCGCCTCTTCTTCACCGCTGGCTGCGAGCCCCTCCAGGGCGAATTCTCGCACGGTCTCGAGCATGGAATACCTTGCCGTCCCGCTGGACCGCTCGATCAGCCTCAGGAGGCTCTTGTCTACCAGCGATGCCATGCCGTCCAGCACGTCGACTCGCTGCGCATTCGGCGGCACGACGGCTTCCGCGGCATCGAGCGTACAGCCGCCTTCAAAAACGGCCAGCCGCAGGAACAGTCGCTGTTCGGCAGGATCGAGCAAATCGTAGCTCCAGGCGATTGCCGAGCGCAGCGTTTGCTGCCGCAGAGGAGTTGTGCTGCGGCGGCTCGCCGGTAAGCTCAATCGTTTTTGCAGCCGCTCGCGCAGCGCAGCCAGGGGAAGGACCTTGATCCACGATGCGGCCAGTTCGATCGCCAGCGGCAGGCCGTCCAGTCGGGCACAAATCTCGGCGATAGCGCCGGCGTTTTCCCGGTTCAGTTGGAAGTCGGGAGACGCTGCCCGCGCGCGCTGCGCGAAAAGCGCCACCGCGGAGTAGGCCGCTGCTTCCTCCCAGGGAGGCGGACTGGCGGGGTCGGGACACGCCAGCAGCGGCAATGGATACTCCTGCTCGCCCACGATGTGCACCGGCGCGCGACTTGTCATCAAGACCTTGAGCGCCGGACAAGCGGCCAACAAATCGGAAGCGACGCCCGCTGCTTCCAGCACGTGTTCAAAATTGTCGAGCACAAGCAGCACACGAGCGCCGGCGAATCTTTCGCACAAACATTCGACCGTTGACATTCCTGGCTGTTCACGGCAATCGACGACCTGCGCAATCGCCGAAGCGACGAGATCTGACGCGCGAATGGCTGCCAGTTCCACCAAAAACACTCCGCCTGGAAATTCGCTGAGCAATTCTCGTGCTATTTCGATTCCCAGTCGCGTTTTGCCAATGCCCCCTGGCCCGGTCAGCGTGACCAGGCGCGACTCAGCGAGCAGTCGTTTGACGGCATCAACGTCCTGCTCCCGGCCGATCAGCGGGCTGATCGGCGCCGGCAAGTTGTGGGACACGGGCCGAGCGTCCGCGAGCTGCCGCTGCAGCCACGCTCGCAGCTCGGCGGCGAATTCGCTGGCCGCCTGGTAACGATCGTCGGCGCGCTTGGCCAGCGCCCTGCGGCAGATTCGCTCCAGCTCCAAAGGGATTTTGTCGTCAAGCTCGTGCAGCGGTACGGGCGCGCGCGAGGTGATCTGGCTAAACAGCTCGCCCGCCGTAGCGCCCCCAAAGGGCCGACGGCCGCATAATAATTCGTAGAGCACAACGCCCAGGGAGAAGATGTCGCTCCGGCCATCGAGCGGGCCTTCGCCGCGAGTCTGCTCGGGACTCATGTAGGCGGGCGTCCCGGCGATCGGGTCGTCTCCTCCGTGAGCGGCCCCTCGAATCGCCAAACCAAAATCGGCGACATAAGGCCGCTGCGTCGGCTCCTCGATCAGCAGGTTGGCGGGCTTGATGTCGCGATGGACCAACCCCAGATTGTGGGCGTGATCGAGTGCGTCGGCGATCGTAGCGACCAGCCGCGCGGACTCCTCGTGGCGGAGGGGCTGCTTCCGAATTCGCTCCGCCAGGTTCTGGCCGGGAACAAATTTCGAGACGACGTAGATCGAACCCTCGGCAGTTCGTCCCAGGTCATAAACCGGGACGATGTGCGGATGGTCGAGCGTGGCCAAAATGCGCGCCTCGGCCAGATATGCCTGGCTGTCTTCAGGCCGGCGAAAACGATCAGGCGCTGGTACTTTGATGGCCACCTGACGCCGGAGCTCGTCATCAGAACCCAGCCACACGCGGCCAAACGAGCCGGCGCCCAGGAGTCGCAAGATGCGATAGCGGCCAATCCCCTCAGCCGGCGCAATTGTGTCAGCGACGGCGTCACGAGTCGCAGTCGTAGACACGTGCGTAGCGGTAATGGGCTCTCCGCCGGCGGATGGCGATGAATCCGCGACCAATGCCGCGAGTTGGCTCCGTAGCGGCACGGCCAGGTCGGAAAACCGCCGCGTGAACTCATCGATATCCGTCACAGTCCCGCTGGCAAGCCGCGCTTGGAACTCTCCGATGGCCAGCGCCAGTCGGGCCGGACGGTCGAGGGCCAGGCTCGGCAACTTTGCCAGGTAGTCCTCGACCCTGAGCGGTTGGCTAGTCCTCCACCGCGACCGCTGGTCGGCGACAATTACATCGACTGCCTCGGCTGCCGACGCACCTGCGTGCTCGTTCAGAAAGGCAAAAACGTCGGGCGTCGATTCCCCCGACTGCCACAGCTGCGTCAATTGTTTGTCTAGCGGAACCGGCACGTGTCGAGTTCCTTCGCATCGATGCGATGCGAAGTATTTTAGCTGCCGCGGGTGGTTCAATCACCAGACGAAGGGCCCGTCCGCGCGCCGTCAGGCGAGTTGTCATTCGCTTTGACTACCGGCGGTCGCCGTATCCCCCGCGTCCGCCTCGATCTCCGCCGCGTCGGCCGCGGTCGCCGCCGCGATGATGGCCGCGATCTCCACGGCCCCGGTAGCCGCCTCCTTCGCCGTCGCCGTCTCGGTCGCGGCGCGGCGGACGCTCACCCCCTTCGGGGGGCGCGACGTTGGCAAATTCGTCCGGCAGTCCCAATTCTTCCAGCGCCCGCCGCCGGCTGAGCTTGACCCGGTCGTGCTCGTCCACGTCGATCACGATCACCTTCATCTCGTCGCCGATGCGGCAAATATCGCCTACCGTCGAGACATAGCCGGCTGACAGCTCGCTGATGTGTACCAGACCGTCGCGTCCGGGCGTGATCTCCACGAAGGCACCGAAATCCTTGATGCTGGTCACGCGGCCGGTGTAGATCTTGCCGACCTGCACGGTAGCGGTGAGGGCCTCGACCTGCGCCAGAGCAGCCTCCGCCCATTCGCGGTTGGTGCTGGCGATCGTGACCACGCCGCTGTCCTCGACCTCGATGACCGAGCCGGTCGATTCCTGGATCGAGCGGATCGTCTTGCCCCCCGGGCCGATCAAGAGGCCGATCTTCTCCGGGTCGATCTGCGTCCGCAATAGCCTCGGAGCGTGCGGCGAGATCTCTTCCTTCGGCCGCGGAATCGCGGTCAGCATCTTGCGGAGGATCTGGATGCGGGCCTCGCGCGACTGCTCGAAGGTGGCCTTGATGATGTCGGTCGTGATCCCCTCGATCTTCAGGTCGAGCTGAATGCCGGTGATGCCGTTCTGCGTGCCGGCGATCTTGAAATCCATGTCGCCGAAGTGGTCCTCATCGCCGATGATGTCGGTCAGCAGCCGCCAGTCGTTGTCCGATTCCTTGACCAGGCCGACGGAAATGCCGGCGACCGGGTTGCTGATCGGCACGCCGGCGGCCATCAGGCCGAGGGTTGCTCCGCACACCGAGGCCATGGACGAACTGCCGTTGGACTCGAGGATGTCGGAGATGACGCGGATCGTGTAGGGAAACTCTTCCGGATTGGGCAGGACCGGCTTGACGCTCCGCTCGGCCAGCGCTCCGTGGCCGATCTCGCGGCGGCCGGGGCCGCGGATCGGGCGCACTTCGCCGACGGAAAACGACGGGAAGTTATAGTCCAGCATGAATTTCTTGCTGTACTCCTCGACCAGGCCGTCCACCCGTTGCTCGTCGCGGGAGGTGCCCAGCACCACGGTGATCAGCGCTTGCGTCTCGCCGCGCTGGAACATGGCCGAGCCGTGGACGCAGGGCAGGACGTCCACCGCACACTCGATGTTGCGCAGCGTTTTTTCGTCGCGGCCATCGGGCCGCGTGCCGGAAAGAATCAAATCGCGGACCACCTTCTCGGTGAGTTCGTACCACACCGCGTTGAACCGGGCCGGATCGATTGCCCCTTCGGCATTGGGATCGGGAATGAATTCAGCCAGCGCCTTTTCCCTGAGGGCGTTGACCGCTTCGTTGCGGGCCTGCTTGGTGGTGATCGCCTTGGCCGCCTTGAACTCGTCGTAATAGCGCGCCTTCAATCGCGACGGCAGACCGTCGTCGGCAGGCGCTTCGAAGGGCTGCTTCTCAACTCCTACCTTGGCTGCCAATTCGCGCTGCAAGGAGCAAATGTCCCGAATCACGTCGTGGGCAAACAGGATCGCGTCATACATCTCCGCTTCGGGCATTTCGCGGGCAAAGCCCTCGATCATCGCCACCGACAGCTCGCTGCCGGAGACGATCAGGTCCAAGTCGCTGGCTTCCAGATCGTCCTGCGACGGAAAGGCGATGAACTGGCCGTTCACACGGCCGACCCGCACCGAGGCGATCGGCCCCCGAAACGGCAGCGGCGAGATGAACAGTGCCGCGGCCACGCCATTCATCGCCAGCACGTCGGGATCGTTCTGTTTGTCGAAGGACAGCACGATGCTCTGGCACTGGACTTCGTCCTTGAAGCCGGCCGGAAAGAGCGGCCGGATCGGCCGATCCACCAGGCGGCTGGTGAGCGTTTCTTTGGTCGTGGGGCGACCTTCCCGCTTGATGAAACCGCCGGGGAATTTTCCCGCCGCCGCGACCCGCTCGCGATAGTCGCAGGTGAGGGGGAAGAAATCGAGCCCCACACGTCCGGGACCCGATGCAACGGCATTGAGCGCGACCGAATCGCCATACTGGCAAATCACGGCCGCCGACGCCTGCTTGGCTAGAAGTCCAGTTTCAAATGCCAGCGTGCCGTTTCCGATTCTTTTTTCAACTCTGACTTTCACTGCGCTTCACCTTGTGATTGGGTTTCGCGAGCCGGTTGCCGGTGAGAACATTCGTTGAACCTGTGCCCGCCGAAAGTCGGTGGGCCGCTCTGCGGTGGCAGGTTGAGAACTGGGCGGTGGGATATTCAGGACAGGCTCAAAAACCGGTCCTACGGCCGGCGCGAAAGAATCCGCGGTCCCGTCGGGCCCTACTTGCGGATGCCGAGTTTGCCAATGATGTCGATATAAGCCTGCGGATTGACGCGCCGGAGATAGTCCAGGAGCTTGCGGCGGCGGCTGACCATGGCCAAAAGACCGCGGCGGCTGGCATAATCCTTCTCGTGGGTGCGCATGTGCTCCGTGAGGTTGTTGACCCTGGCGGTGAGAATGGCGATCTGCACCTCCGGTGAACCGGAATCCTGCTGACCGCGGCGATAATCCCGGATCAAACCCGTCTTCTGCTCTTTCGTGACGCTCATTGGCAAGCCGCGATTCCTCCACGGGCCGAGCCTGAGCCCAGCCACGGGCGACGAATCTCCTTCCTGCAACTAGACTTAGCGAAACTAGCCTGATACCAAACGTTGAAACTAAGCCGGCTAATGTAGCAGGGCAGGGGGGAAATACAAGGGAGGCATATCAAGTGCGGGCGTGCGGAATGAAGCAGTGCAGAATGAGGGGGCAATCGATTGTTCACTACGCATTCTGCATTCCGCATTGGAAAGAAACCGCTTCTGCCGCCTGTACCGTCAACCCCCGCGAAATCGCTCTGGTCTGGCTCGGCCACCGCCTTGCGACCTTACCCCCGGTCATGCACGATGGCTTTAGACCGCCATGGCCGCCAAGAAACCATCCGCCGACAACCGGGCTCCTCGCCCGCGGCGGAATGACGTCCCCTGGGCTGAACTTCCGGACAGTGAACTGCTCGCCTGGCGGATGTGCGACCTGGAGCTGCGTATCGAAGGGACGATCCTGGAGGAGCGGATTGCCCAACTCGAGGAGGAGTTGGCGTATCGTCAGCTTACCTTCCGCCCGCACTACTACCTGGCCGACGAGTGGTTCTCGCCCGACGGCGTTCCTGGCATTGCCATCCCCTTCTACCTGGCCCACCCGCGACTGATGCGGCTGGAGCGAAAGCAGATGCTGGAAGTCGAAGGGGGCCCCGAGGACTGGTGTCTCAAGATCCTCAGGCACGAGGCGGGACACGCCATCGACACGGCCTACCGGCTCAACCGCCGCGGCGACTATCGCCAGATGTTTGGACGCTACGCAGCGCCCTATCCGGACACCTACAAGGCCAAGCCCTACAGCAAGAGCTTCGTCCTCCACCTGGAGCCCTGGTACGCCCAGGCGCATCCGGCCGAGGACTTTGCCGAGACCTTTGCCGTCTGGCTCAAGCCCCGCTCCCGCTGGCGGTCTCACTACGAAAACTGGCCGGCAATCAAAAAGCTCGAGTACGTCGATCGCCTGATGAGCGAGATCCGCGGCACTCGCCCCAAGGTGCTGTCGCGCGAGCACGTCGATTCGCTCAAGGACCTGACCAAGACGCTGGGAGAGCACTACCAGCAGAAGCGCGATCGCTACGGCCTGGACCACCCCAGGTTTTTCGACCGGGACCTGCGGCGGCTCTTTTCCGACGCGCCCGAGCACGCGCATTGCCCCTCGGCGGCCGCCTTCCTGCGGCGGATCCGGGCGGAAATCCGCCAGGCTGTCGCGCACTGGACCGGCGAGTATCAATACACGATCGACCAGGTGCTGCGGGAGATGATCGATCGCTGTCGCGAACTGAAGCTGCGGCTGAACCGCCCGCTGCGGAACGTGCGCCGCGACGCGCTGGTGATGCTCACCGTGCAGACGATGAACTACCTCCATGCGGGGCATCACCGGCTGGTGCTATAGCACGATCGGCAGGTTCTCGGGGTCCCTCCCCACTCTCTTACCCTGGCGTTACACTGAAGCGCATTGCCGGGGTGTGTCCTTGCCATGCAGCTTGCCACCGAAATCTGTGACCGCGCCTCGGCGCTCGAATTTCTATTGGGCCGCATCAATTACGAGCGGACCAGCACGATTCCTTACTGCTCGGCCGAATTCAAGCTCGACCGCATGCGGAGTCTGCTGTCCCTGCTCGGCGACCCGCACTTGGCGCTGCGGGCCGTCCACATCGCCGGCACCAAAGGTAAGGGCTCCACGGCGTCGATGATCGCGGCAGTGCTCTCGGCGGCGGGATATTCGACCGGCCTGTACACGTCTCCCCACCTGGAACGGCTGGAGGAGCGGTTCCTCGTGGGCGGAAGGCAGTGCGAAGAAAATCGATTCGTCCGCCTGGCCGCCGAGGTGCAGGCGGCGGTCGTGGAGCTGGACCGAATTGCGTCTGCGGCGGGGGACTCGACCGCCCGCCCGACGTTTTTTGAAATTACGACCGCGATGGCGATGCTCCATTTCGCGCAGTGCAACGTCGATGCGGCCGTGCTGGAAGTCGGGCTCGGCGGCCGGCTCGATTCCACCAACGTCTGCTGCCCTGAGGTGTGCCTGATTACCAGCATCAGCTTCGATCACACGCGGCAACTGGGCAACACGCTGCGGGCGATTGCCGGCGAAAAAGCAGGCATCATCAAACCGGGAGTCCCCGCGGTGTCAGGCGTGCTGGCCGATGAGCCGCGCAGTGCGATCCGCTCCGCGGCGGCCGAGCAGGGCGCGCCCCTGTTGGAGCGGGGCTGCGATTTTGATGCCGTTCCCCGACATGGTGAACCCCGCGCCGAGTCGATCGGTCAGCTATTCGATTATTGGGAAAACACCGCGGAGGGCCGCTGGTCGCTGGCCGACCTTCATCTGCCGCTGCTGGGTCAGCATCAGGCCGCCAATGCCTCCGCGGCAATCGCGGCACTGCGGCAACTAGTGCGGCGAGGGTGGAGCATTTCCGACGACGCCATTCGGTGGGGGCTGGCCGCGGCGCGCTGCGACGCGCGGATCGAAGTGATCCGGCGCCGGCCCAATGTGATCCTCGACGTGGCCCACAACGTGGCATCGATCCAGGCGATCGTGGAAGTGCTCCGCGAGGAGTTTCCCTCGGGCCGGCGCGCGCTGCTGTTTGCCAGCAGCCGGGACAAGGACGTCCCGGGAATGCTGCGATTGCTGCTGCCCGAGTTCGACCACATCGTGCTCACGCGCTTCGTGACCAATCCGCGGGCCGTCGCGGTCGAGGAGTTGCATTCGCTGGCTCGCGAGACGCTGGTCGATGCCCGAGGCCGTCAGAGCGAAATCGTCATCGAGCCCGATCCAGTGGCCGCCTGGCGCCACGCCCGGCAGCTGGCCCGCCCTGAGGACCTGATTTGCATCACCGGCTCGTTCTTCCTGGCGGCGGAACTTCTGCCGCACGTGCGATGAGCCAGCGGTCGGCCGCGGGACTGACAGCCGTCACTTCTTCTTGGCTGCTTTCGACTTCCCCGCCGATGGCGCGGCTGATTTCTTCGCCGCCAGTTTCGGCTTTTTCGTCGGTTTCGCCGGCAGCCCGTTGACGTAAGCGTAACTTTGGTCGAAGTACTTCTTCAGCTCGGAAGTCTTCTTGAGAAGCGCATCGGGGACCTCGACGTATTCCTTGAGGATCGTCCCGTGCTGCTGGCAGAGTTGAGTCTGAAACCGCTGGAGAAATGCCTCTCGCTCGCCGGCTCCCAGCCGCAGCGCCAACTTGCCCGCCGGGGTCAGGAAGCTGAACATGTGGCCGTTCACGGACGTGTAAGGCATCGCCGCGCCCTTGCGCTCGACGCGGGGATTGGTCGCCACGAGCTTTTCGTACAGCGCCAGCTTGTCAGCGGGAATTGCAGCCGGCGGCTTGCTCATCACGTCACCCTCGCTTTTTGCCCGTAAGGCTCGCCCGGCTGCGAGCGAGCCTCTGACCCATCCTCGATCGACATCAAGGCCTTGGCCGTCGGCAATCCCGACTTGGCCGATGACGATGGACAACTGCCGCAGCCAGTGCCGCAGCCGCTGGCGCGGCCAGCGAGCGACTTCCACGCTCGCCAGAGGACAAAGCCCACGGCCGCCGCGCAGGCGGCGATGGCCAAGGCGTTTTGCACGAGCGGGCTCACGGCGTCCCTCCGGCGAGAAATGTCCCTACTTGATAGGTTACAAACGCGCCGACGTACGCCAGGCCGGTCATATACAAAAACGTGAACAGCGGCCAGCGCCACGAGCCGGTCTCGCGGCGAATGACCGCCAGGGTCGACGCGCACTGCGCACATAGGGCGAAGAACACCATGATCGACAAGGCAACCGGCAACGTGATCACTTTGCGGTTCGTCCCGGGCCAGGTGGCATTTTGCAGCGTCGCTTTGAGCTCGGTCGGGTTTTCGTCCTGCCCTTCGCCCAGGTTGTAGATCACTCCCAGCGTGGAGACGACCACCTCACGGGCCGGGAACGAGGCGATGGCAGCGCAGCCAATTCGCCAGTCCCATCCCAGCGGCCGCACGGCCGGCTCGATCCAGTGTCCCATCTGTCCCAGAAAACTGTTGCTTAGATGGGTCCCTTCAATCTCGTTGCGAACGTGATCCAGCTTCGCCTGCACATCATCTCGCTGGGCAGCCAGCGGCGACTGCATGGCTTCATCCCCTTCTGGAAGCTGCGCTTCGATTGTCGCGAGCTGGGCAGCGAGCTGCCGCTCGGCCGATACCAGGGCCGGATCGATTCGCGCTTCATTCCGCGGATAGTACGCCAGCCCCCACACGATGATCGAAACCGCCAGGATCAGCGTGCCGGCGCGGCGTACGAACGACCAGCCTTGCTCCAGCATCCGGTGCAAAACCACCCACACCCCGGGAAGCTTGTAACTCGGCAGTTCCATGACAAACGGCGGCGTATCGCCGCGGAAAAGCGTCCGCTTGAGGACCCAGGCCACGGCAATCGCCGCCACGATTCCCACCATGTACATGGCGAACATCACCAGCCCCTGAAGCCACGAAACTCGATACCAGCCTTGGCCGAAAGCATAGTCGGGCACGAAGGCGGCAATCAGCAGCGCGTACACCGGCAACCGCGCGCTACAGCTCATCAGCGGCGCGACGAGGATCGTCACCAGCCGATCGCGGCGGTTCTCGATGACGCGGGTGGCCATCACGCCCGGCACGGCGCAAGCAAACGAGGAGAGCAGCGGGATGAACGATTTTCCCGACAGTCCGATGCGGCTCATCAGCTTGTCCATCAAGTAGGCGGCCCGGGCCATATAGCCGCAGTCTTCCAGGATGGCAATGAAGAGAAACAGCGTAAAAATCTGCGGCAGGAAGACGATCACGCCGCCGACCCCTTCGATGACGCCGGTCACCAATAGCGAGCGCAGCGCGCCGTCGGGGATGATGCGGGCAACGCCGCCGGCCAGCAGAGTTTTGAGTTTATCAATGCCCCAATTGGCTCCCGTGACGTCGGGAACGTAGTACACGGCCTGGAACATGATCAGCATGACCGCGATGAACACGAGCGTGCCCCAGACGCGGTGCGTCAGCACGCGGTCGAGTTTGTCGCTCCACGTGATTGGGCGCTGGACTGGGCGCTTCACAACTCCTGTCAGCACCCTCCCGGCCCACTCGTAGCGGGATAGCGCCTCGACGGCGGGGATCGGCACGCCGGCTGCCTTGAGGCGCTCGCGCGCTTGTACCACTTCGCCGAGCAACTCCGG
>DASRJP010000044.1:0-5622 GCA_035649415.1 Pirellulaceae bacterium
AAGCTTGTCGGCAGTGCGCCGTTTGCGAAGGTGACGCTGGTCAAGGACGACGTGGAAATCCCGCTCGATGCGCCGCGCGGAGACGAATATCAGGCGTCGTGGACCGACAAGCAGGCTCAGCCCGGCAAGACAAGTTACTACTACATCCGCGGCGAGCAGGAGGACGGTGAGCTGGTGTGGGCGTCGCCGATGTGGATTACGTATCGGCCGAAGTGATGAAATTGGAGAAATTTCGCCGCGGCTACCTTCCGTGCGCCCCTGAACTATGGCCTCGTTCTATCTTGCCTGCGCGATCGCGATTTTCGGGCACAACCCCGATACGAGCTACGCGCGCGTCGAAATCGCCAAGGACAAGGTCGAGACCAGGCTGACCTACGACCTTTTCACTCTGCTCTCGATTGTCCGGCTCGACGACAACCGCGACGGCCAGGTGTCGCGTGCGGAGTTGACGCGACATTTGCCGCAGATTGAGGAGTTTTTGAGCGCGCGAATCGACCTGGTGGTCAACGAAGATGACGAAAACGCGAAGCTCGGCCGGCTGGCGGGCTTCGTCTGGCCGCCCGACGCCAGGGAGGCGATTCCCGAGGCGGATTACCATTCGCAAAACGGCCTGATCCACTTCCGATTCGTCCGCGAGCTGACCGAAGTGCCGCAGTCGGTCGCCATCTGGTTCGATTTCTTCGAAACCTTTGGCGAGCGGCATTCAGTGCTCGGGGCATTCGTCCTGGACGGCGTCGAGGACGCCGTGCCGTTCACGAAGTTCGAGCCGGAGTTCACCTACGAGACCGGCTGGACGCCCAATCCGCCGCCGTCAGCGGAGCCTGCGCCGCTCGAAACGACTGCTCCTGCTAGTCCTGTCCCCCCGAGTCGAAGCCAGGCACTTTCCCGCAGCGTCCAACAATTCTTCTGGCACGGTGTCCGGCACATCCTCGAAGGCTACGACCACATCTGCTTTCTCATCGCCCTGATCGTCGTCAGCAAGTTGCGCGAGCTGGTGAAGATCGTCACCTCCTTCACGATCGCCCATAGCATCACGCTGATCCTCGCTACGCTCAACGTGGTGCGGATCAATCCGCGGCTCGTGGAAATCTGCATCGCGGCAACCATCGTCTACGTGGCCCTCGAAAATCTATGGGTCAAGGAGACGCGTCACCGCTGGTGGCTGACGTTTTGCTTCGGCCTGATCCACGGGTTCGGCTTCGCGAACGTCCTGGGCGGCCTTGAGCTGCCGACGTCCGGACTGGTCCGCTGCCTGCTCTCCTTCAACGTCGGCGTCGAGGTCGGCCAGCTCGCGATCGCGGCGGCACTCTTCCCGCTGGCGGCGCTGCTCGCCCGCTGGAAGCATGGCCGGAAAGTGGCCGCGGCCATCTCCATCGTGCTGGCCCTGTTCGGCACGGCCTGGCTGGTCGACCGGGCCTTCGCGCTCAAGTTCATGCCGTTTTGACGGGCAAAACGACGCAGCCGTTGCCAGGCACGCTGACAACGGCTGCTTGTTTCAACGTCGCGGCCTCTGCGCCGCCAACTTACTTCGCTGTCGCGCTACTTGGACCGCTTGGCTTCCCAATCGCGAGACTGCTTCTGCCCGTTGCGCTCGGTTTCAGACGTTCCCTTGATCGTGTCGCCGGACAATTTGCCGGAATACTTGGTGGGGATTTTTTGCCCGTCGCGTTCGCGATTGACGGTGAAGGCCACGGTGCCGTCCTTGAAGCTCGCATCCTCGATGGCCGTGTCCTGATTGTTGCGTCCGCTGATCGCGCCCGTCAGCTTGTCGCCATCGAGCTTCAGCTTCAGCGTTACGTCCCGAGTGTTGTTGTTGAAAGTGACCGTCCACTTCCAGGTGCCGGTCGGGTCATCGGCTGCATTTGCCGCGCTCGTCCATCCAGCCAGTGCCGAGACAACGACTGCCGCGATCAAGAGTCTCATGGTCCGTACCTCCGAAGTTGAGAATTGCCGGCTAGTTGGCGAACGATCGTCGCCAGCGCCTGCCGGGCGGTTTGAAATGGTCCCACGGAAGGTTTAGTCGAATCCATCGCCGCGCACCGGTCAATCCTCGCGGGCCGATTTTCCGCGCAGCGGCGGCCGGCCAGCAGCGATCGTTGTGATCTCGTCGGCCACGCTCTGTGGCGAAAGCGGTTCAGACAGCGGCACAAAGGTGATCTCGCTGAGCGCCCGGTACCACGTTTCCTGCCGGCGAGCGAACTGCCGCGTGCGGGCCGTGACGCGCTGGCGGCACTCATCGAGCGAAATCGGCTCCTCCGACGTTTGTGACGCGAGAAACTCCATCACCTCGCGATAGCCAACCGCCTGGCTGGAGGTCCGGCTCAGCCCGCCAGGGCGGGACAAGAGCCCCCACACTTCCTCCACCAGCCCCGCCGCGAACATCGACTGCACGCGGGCTTCGATCCGCCGGTGCAACTCCGCACGCTCCCAGCGCAGCGAAAAGACGCGGCACTGCTCGGCGGGGAGCCCCTCGTCGAACTGCACCTGCTGGTGACCGAGCGGCTCGCCGGTCTGGCGGAAGACTTCCAGCGCCCGGATGATCCGCCGCTTGTCGTGCGGGTGGAGCTTGGCGGCCAAGAGCGGGTCGAGCAGCGCCAGCCGCCGGTGCAGCGCCTCGATGCCGACGCGACTTAGTTCCTCCTCGATGCTGCGGCGGAGATCCCAGTCGGCCGGCGGACCCTGATAGACGCCGCGGAGGAGCGACTTGAGATAGAGGGGCGTCCCGCCGACAAACAGCACCTCTTTGCCGCGCTTGCGGACGTCCGCAACGGCCTCGTGCGCCGCGTCAACATATTGACTGAGGCTGAAATCCTCCGTCGGCGGCACGAGATCCAAAAGATGGTGCCGCACGCGCGCCCGGTCGGCGGCCGTCGGTTTGGCCGTGCCGATATCCATCCCCTGATAAAGGGCCATGGAGTCGAGGGAAATGATCTCCGCGCCGATCTTTTCCGCCAGCTCCAGGCCGATTGCCGTCTTGCCCGCTGCGGTCGGTCCCGTCAGGTACCAGCAATCGAGGGCTGGCGGCATCGGGTCAAGGGGCTGGTCGGTAGCTGAAGGTTCCATGCTGCGGTTGTCAGGGTGCAAGGCGGCTACGATACTTAGGTGCCGCACGCTGAGTTAATCCTACCTCGCTGACCCGCAAAACCGCAGGGCGGGCAACCGGGCAAAGACGGCGGCAATTTCATGAGCACCGAGCCCAGCAGCACGATCTTCGCCCGCCTGATGAGGGTCATCGAAGACCGCAAGGCCAATCCCCCCGCCAGGTCGTACACCACGTCTCTTTTGGAGGGGGGCGTGGCCAAAATCGGGGCCAAAATCGTCGAAGAAGCCGGGGAAGTGGTCCAGGCAGCGGCCGAACCGGGGGACCAGGGACGCTCTCATCTGGTATATGAGTCGGCCGATCTGGTTTACCACCTGTTCGTCCTGCTCGCTCACCGCGACATCCCCCTGGACGAACTGGAGGCGGAGTTAGCACGGCGGTTTGGGATCAGCGGCATCGATGAAAAGGAATCGCGACCCGCTAAGTAGCCGGCACACCGCGAGTGCCGCCTCGACCACTCATCCCGCCCGACATTTACGCAAGAATGGCAACGGCACACGGAGTGTGCCTACTACTTATGAATAACCTACGCATCGGGATTCCCAGCAAAGGCCGCCTCAGCGAAATTGCCGCCGAGCTTTTGAACCAGGCCGGTCTGCACTTTCGCCGGCAGGAGCGAAGCCTGTTTGCCCGCGTCGGCGAAATGCCGATCGATATCACGTTCCTGCGGACCGAGGACATTCCGATTCTCTGTGCGGAGGGGGCGATCGACATGGGGATCAGCGGCAGCGACCTGGTCGCCGAGGCCGGCGTCGATCTAATCACGCGGCTGAAGCTCGGCGTCGGCAACTGCCGGCTGGCGCTGTGCGTGCCCGACGATTCGCCCGTCAAGCGGCCGGAGGACCTCTCCGGCAAGCGCGTGGCCACAAGCTTTCCCAACGTCACGCAGCGGTATCTCAAACAGCACAAGGCGGACGCGCACCTGGTGACGATCGGCGGCTCGGTCGAGATCATGACGACGCTCGGCGTGGCGGATGCGGTCGTCGATCTCGTGGAAACCGGCAGCACGCTGGCGGCCAATCGCCTGCGAATCCTGGCCGACATCGGCAAGTATGAAACGATCCTGGTTCAGAATCACCAGCAGCAGCACGCGGAGCTGGCTGAACGCGTCGTGCGAAGGCTGCAAGGGGTGGTGATCGCCCGCAGTTGGTCGCTGTTGGAATACAACATTCCCCGCACGAAGCTGGCTGAGGCGGAAAGGATCACGCCGGGCTACAACAGCCCGACGATCAACTCGCTGGAAGATCCCGCGTGGTGCGCTGTGCGGGTAATGGTCCCCAGCGGCAAGGTGATCGAAGTGATGGAGCAGCTCGAAACGCTCGGCGCCAGTGCGATTTTGGAGACGCAGATTGCGAATTGTCGGCTGTGAGGCCGCCCTACCGAGAAAACGACTGTCGCCATAAAATCAGCGCTTTCCCGACAGGAATTGGATCCAGCGAATGGTTACCGGAACCGCGACCGACCGAGTTTTCAACTTCTCCCCCGGCCCGGCCGTGCTGCCGCTGCCGGTGCTCGAGCAGGCGCAGCGGGAATTGGTCTCGCTCCCGGGTTACGGCATGAGCGTATTGGAGATGAGCCATCGGTCGCAGGGCTTTCTCGATATCCTGGCCGACACCAAGCGACTTCTGAAGGAATTGCTCGGCATTCCCGACACCTATCACGTCATTTTTCTCCAGGGCGGCTCGCGGCTCCAGTTCTCGATGGTGCCGATGAACCTGCTCCGCGGCAGCGCGCAGCCGGCGGATTACCTGGTCACCGGCTCGTGGAGCAAGTACGCGGTGGCCGAGGCGCAGCGCGAGGGTGCCGTGAACGTGGTCTGGGACGGCAAGAGCACCAATTACGACCGGTTGCCGCTGGCGGGCGACCTCAAGCTCAATCCGGCCGCGCCGTACGTCTACACTTGCTCCAACGAAACGATTCAAGGCGTGCAATTTCAGTCAGAAATCGAGACGGGAAAAGTGCCGCTGGTCTGCGACGCGTCTAGCGACTTTATCCACCGGCCGCTATCGATCGGGAAATACGGGCTGCTTTACGCCTGTGCCCAGAAGAATGCCGGGCCGGCGGGCGTAACGGCGGTGATTATCCGCGACGATCTTGCCCAGCGCGGGGCCGAGAACCTGCCGGGCTATCTCCACTACGCCAACCACATCAAGGAAGACTCGCTGTACAACACGCCGCCGACGTTTGCCATCTATTTGATGCGGCTGGTCTGCCTCTGGCTGCGGGACGAGATCGGCGGCCTGGCGAAGATGCACGCATTCAACAAGCAGAAAGCCAAGATCCTCTACGACGTGATCGACGCCAGTGGCGGCTTTTACCGCGGCCATGCCCAAAAGGCGTTTCGCTCGCTGATGAACGTCACCTTCCGGCTTCCCAGCGAGCAGCTCGAAAAAGAGTTCGTCAAGCTCGGCGAGGAGCGCAGCCTCGACGGCCTCAAGGGGCACCGCAGCGTCGGCGGCATTCGCGCCTCGATCTACAACGCGATGCCGCTGGCCGGCGTGGAGTCGCTGGCGGAGTTCATG
>DASRJP010000045.1:0-9552 GCA_035649415.1 Pirellulaceae bacterium
GCTGTGACGGGCGATCGCGACGACATTCCCCTGCGGGGCGACGGCAATGGCGTGAACCGCATCCCGCACCGGCGCTGTGAGCTTGATCTGCGGCGTGACGAGCAGCGTCAAATCGGGCCCTTTGCCTTCCGGCCCTTTGGCGCCGGCATCGATCCAGGCCTTGATCAGCGCGATCTCCTCGGGCTTCGGCGCCTCTTCTCCCTCCGGCGGCATGCTCGGCTTGGCTTTGCCGGTGAGGACCAGGATCATCCGGCTCAAGTCGCCATTGCTCGGATTGATCACCGCCCCCTTTTGTCCTCCCTTGAGCAGCGACGCGTAGCTCTCCAGCGACAGCTTCCCCTCGCGATCCGTGTCGTTGTGACAGCCGGTGCAGTATTTGGTGAACAGGGGGGCGATGTGCTTAGAAAAGTCGGGGGGATCAGCGCAATTGCCGACGCCGACGGAAATCGTCAAAACCGCTTGGATCCCACACGCGAGCAGAATGATTCGATGCGACATAGATAATCGGATTAGTGATTGAACATGAACTCCCGGCTGCTCAGCACGCTCCAGTACAGGTCCTCGATCACCTGCCGCTTCTCCTCGGGCTTTGCGCCGCTCAACTCGGCCGTCAGCCGCTGACGCTCGTCGTCGGTCGGTAAGCGCGATAGCGCCGCCAAGAACAGCTCGTCGATCGCTTTGTCGGCGGACGGTTCGGCGGCGGCTTTTTCGGCGGCGCTGCCAGCGGCGGCTAGCTTCAGATTGACCGTGTCGCCGTTGAGGATATGCAGCACCTGCGTCATGCTCGGCTCGCCGGACCGCTCGCATTCGCACGTAATCAGCCGGTCCGGCTGTCCGAACGTTTTGAGGAAGTACGAGTCGGTGAACACGTCGCGGAGCTGCTGCGCCCGCGTCGCCGGGGCCTTCTCCCCCTTCTTGCCGTCGGCGGTCAAAAAGTGGAACTGCGTCGGCACCGCCGTCACCTGGGCCACGGCATCCAGCAATGCCTCCGCCTTCAGCCGCCGCGGATAATAACGGGAATAAAACCGCTCGTCCGCCCGGTTCTCTGGCAGCGGGGCACTGGCCCGCTGGTACGCGGCCGATTGCAGGATCACGCGCATGAGCTGCTTGAGGTCGTACTTCTGTTCGACCAGATACTTCGCGGCCGCTTCGAGCAGCTTTTCATTGCTGGCGGGATTTGTCAGCCGCATGTCGTCCACCGCTTCCACCAGGCCGACGCCGAAGAAGTTGGCCCACACGCGGTTGACGATTGCCCGCGTGAAGTACGGGTTTTCCGGCGACGTCAGCCACCTGGCCATCGGCACTCGCCGATCTGCAGTCGCGTCAAAGGGCAGCGCCTCGCCGTCCAGGGGCCGCGGCGGCTGGGGAGTGCCGCGGCTGGGCTGAATCAACTCCCCTTGTGTATCGGTGTAGACAACGCGGAGGCCGTCGCCGCTGCGATAGTCGCCCCCCCATCCCTTGGCCCGCACGCGGCTGAACAGGTTGGCAAAGCCGTAGTACTGGTCGTTGGTCCATTTTTCCAGCGGGTGGTTGTGGCACTTGGCGCACTGCACCGACAGGCCAAGAAACGCCTGCGAGACGGTCTCCGCCATCGTTTCCGGGTCCTGGTGCAAGGCGTAGAAATTGGCCGCACCGTATTCGTGCGTGCTGCCGCTGGCGGTGACGATCTCTCGGACGAACTGGTCCCAGGGCTTGTTTTCGGCGACGCTCTGGCGGATCCAGTTGTAGTACGTATCCAGGGCTTTCGGCCGCAGCCGCTCGCCGGAGAGGAGCAAGAGATCCGACCACTTGAATGCCCAGTAATCGACGAACTCCGGCCGGGCCAGCAGATCGTCGATCAGCTTGTCGCGTTTATCCGGCGATTCATCCGCCAGAAACGCGCGGGCCTGGTCGATCGTCGGCAGCGTGCCAATTGTGTCGAGATACGCCCGGCGGAGAAACGTCGCGTCGTCGGCCGGCGGGCTGGGGGGCAGGTTGAGCGCCGCCAGCTTGGCGTTGATTTCGTCATCTAGAAGATTCCGCCGCGGCAATTGGGCTAGCGACTCAGGCATGACGGCATTGGGATACGGCACCGTCATGAACGCCATAGCACTGTAGTTGAGATACCACACCTTGATCGCCCCTTCGCCAGGGCCGGTGATCGTCACCTTGCCGCGCTCGTCCACGCCGGTAACCGTGCTGCTCACGGCCGTGTACTTGGCCCACCGCGTGGCGTCCTCGACGTGGCCGTCGCTGAAATGGGCCAGCACCACGAGCTGCTGCGACTTGCCGACCGATTGCGTCGTGTACTGCGGTAGCACCTCGACTTTAACGATCTGCGGATCGTCGTCCTTCGGTCCCGGCGCGCCGGCGGCAATCCACTCGGCCAGCACGCGGTACTCCAGCGACGACGGATCGAGTCGCACGCCCCCTTTGTGCGGCAAGAGGCCCGTGGGCTTGGTGAGAATCAGGCTGCGTCCGGGATCGGTGGGCACGATCCGTCGGCCAATTGCCTGCCGCGTGAGATACGTGTAATCGGCATCGACGTCGAAGCCGAATAGGGTTAGGCGAAAGCCCTTCTGGCCGGCCCGCGCGCCGTGGCAAGCCCCGGCATTGCACCCCTGCTTCGACAGAACCGACTCGACGTGGTTGCGGAAGCTCCAGGTGAACGGCTGGTCCATGCCGGTGACGGTGACTTCGGCCGTTGCCGCGTTGTCTCCGGCCTTGGCCGTGATCGTCGCTTTGCCATTGGCAACGGGAACGGCGACGCCATTTTCGACGCGGACGACCTTTTCGTCGCTGCTGGAAAGCGTCGCATCGGCCGCCTGAGCTTGGAACTGGTCGTCCGCCGTCCGCGACTGGACGACCAGCGTCTGGCGTGATTCTGGGGAGGAGAGTACGACTTGCCCCGGCAACACCGAGAACACCAGCGGCTCTTCGGCGGCAAGTACAGCGGATCCAACAATGGAGAACAACAACGTGCATATCGTGAAGGCCGTTTTCATCTTCTCAATGAGATTTCAACGAGAGTTGTGAACGAACCGCCAAACCGAATTCACCTGAACGACTCGATCAGCTTCTCGGACCTCGTATTCAATTGCCAGAGGCAACTCGACAGCAATTCGTGTTTGGTCCGAACGCGACTCACCGATTGCCAATGGCAAGCGGACGAGTGCCGCGTCAAGCATATCGGCTGCACGCGACAACTCGTTCTTGTTCGAGGCGGCGTTGTACAGCCGAGCTAATTCCGTCTCCGCGTCGGGAAGCCAGATCACCGTGTACTTCATTGCCGCTTCAGATCCTTCCAGATCTCAGCGAGCGTTCTGCCGCCACCTTCCTTGCGTCTCCGCTCACGCTCCTCAGGGGTGAGCGGCGACTCGACGCCGACATAGAGCGACGGGTCGTGCACGATTTCTGGAAAGAACGTACCAAGTGCCTTTCCGGCGGAGTCGCAAATCACGACCGGATCGTGGGCCGCAGCAAGCTGGCTGATCGCCGCGTCTGGCAGCGTGATCTGTGTCATTGGGGTGGTGTCCATGGTCTCGTCTCCGACCAACATTCGTCGTGACTAGAACAACTCTCTAATCTCGTGCTTCCCAAAATCGACCAGCGGGAATGGCCGTCCCGCGGGCCCGGGGAGCGTCGTATCCAGGTCGAAGCCCAGGCTCTTGTAGATCGTGGCCACGACTTCGGCCGGCTCGACGGCGCGTTCCGCCGGATACGCGCCGATCGGGTCGCTCTTGCCAATCGCCCGGCCCCCTTGAATGCCGCCGCCGGCAAAATAGGCGGAAAAACACTGGGGCCAGTGATCTCGTCCGCCGGCCGGGTTGATCCGCGGCGTCCGGCCGAACTCCGCCAGGTTGCAGACGAGGGTGTCGGCCAGGAGGCCGCGGTCGCTCAGGTCTTCAATCAAGGCGGCGTACGCCTGATCGTACATCGGCGCGACGATGTCCCGCATCCCTTCAATTGACGTGAACGGCTTGCTGCCGTGAATGTCCCAGGTGATCTCGTTGAACACGGTCAGGAACGTGTTGACCGTGACAAACCGCACGCCCGCTTCGATGAGCCGCCGCGCGAGCAGGCAGCACTGGCCGAACCGCGTCAGGCCATACTTCTCGCGCAGCTCCTTGGGCTCCTTGGATAAGTCAAATGCCGCCCGGGCCTGCGGGCTGGTCATCATCCGGTAGGCCGCCTCGAAGTTGGCGTCCATCAACTTGGCGGCCGGGCTGGCGTCGAATTCCTGCACCTTGTCCTCGACGATCTGCCGCAGGCGGCGCCGCCGGTCGAGCCGCGCGTCGCCAAAATCCTTGGGCGGCAAAAGATCGGGCACCTTGAAATTCTCTTGCGACGGGTCGGTATTGAGCACGAACGGGTCATAGGCCTTGCCCAGGAAGCCCGCGTCCTGGCCGTGCGGCAGATTGCCGCCAGTCGGTCCCATCGCCTCGGGCAGGATCACATGCGGCGGCAGATCGGACTTGCGGCCGCGGAGATAGGCCAGCGCGCAGCCGATGTGCGGCGTGTTGAGCCCGCCGGTGAACAGCCGTCCCGTCTGGAGCATCTGGTGCCCCGTGTCGTGCACCGCGGCCGCCGTGTGGTAGCAGCTTCGCACGACGGAGAACTTGTCGGCCACCGCTGCGTGCCTGGGGAGAATCTCGGTGAGCTGGAAGCTTCCCTTGGTGGAAATCGGCTTGAACGGCCCGCGTATCTCCGTCGCCGCCTCCGGCTTGGGATCGAACGTGTCCATCTGGCTCGGCGCGCCCAGATTGAAAATCATGATCACCGAGCGGTTGTCGTGCTCTTTGGAGACGGCCCCCTGCTCCCGGGCCGCCAGGAGCTGCGGCAGCGTGAGCCCCACTGCGCCCAGCGCCCCGATTTGCAGGAAATCTCGCCGGGTCACGCCGTCGCAAGTGTGAGCCGTTCCACGATCGGTCAAGCGCAGCATGGCCTGGTCCTCGGCACAAGGTCCCTATGGAAGCAGTATGGCACTCTCCCAACGGTACCAAACGCGTAACGTAAAATCAACCAGCACGGGAAGTTATGGAAATTGTCGAAAAGCAATTCTTTGGCTGACTAAGCACCGTCTGGCCTCAAAGACCTCGGGCCACCACCGAAGGAGCCAAACCAACAGTGAATTCCGGCCGCAACTTTTGATGCACTAAGGGGTTCGAATTCACGTACAATGGGCTGCGTGTCTCAAAGTGCCGGGAGAGATCGTCATGCGTCGGCATCTTGCGTATTCGGCCGGAACGTTTGCCATCGCCTTGCTGCTCGTCCCAGCGACCGTGGAGGCACAGCCGGGCCGCGGTGGTGGCGGAGATCGACGGAGCTTCGATCCCAGCGAAATGCTCCGCAACATGGACACCAACAAAAATGGCATGATCGATCCGAATGAAATGGCGTCCAATCGAATGGCGTTTTTTGTCCGGGGCGCGGCCCAGCGGGCCCAAATGGACCTGACCAAACCGCTGCCGATCGACAAGCTCGCCGAAGCGATGCAGCGCGGCCGCGAGGAGCGCTCGCGTGACGGCAACCGCGATGGCGATCGGTCGGGTAATGATCGCCGTCGTGACGATGAACGTCGGCGCGACGACGAGCGGCGTCCCAATGGCTCACCCAACTCGTCTGCACCTGGCAGTGGCAGCGCGTCACCGGCTACTCCGACCAGTTCAGCGCCTGCGACGGGTGTGGTCGGCTTTAACGCTCCTGCGACCCCTGTGGGGGGCGTCAGCGGATTCGGAAGCGGTTCCCTCGAGCAGCGATATGAACCACGCGTGATCAGCTATGTCGAGGACATGCTCAAGCGCTACGACAAGAACAACGATGGTTTCGTGGACAGTGAAGAATGGAAGTCAGGCCAATGGAGTGCCAGCTCACCACCAGAGTCATCGGACTTAAACAAGGATAATCGCCTCAGCAAAGAAGAACTCTGCATTCGCATCGCCAAGCGGTTTGGCTCGCCGTCGCCCGGCAGCCAAACCTCGGCTGCGTCGACCGGATCGTCATCCGGTGGTTCTTCTGCTGGCGACGGCGAGCAGGTCCGCCGTTATGCCGAGAGCTTTCTACGGCAATACGACAAAAACGGCGATGGCAAACTGGAGCGAGAAGAGTGGTCGTCGATGCTGCCGCAGCACCAAAGCGCCGACACCAACAGCGACGGCATCATTACGAAGGATGAATTGACAGCCAAACTGGCCTCTTACGCCGGAACCAGCGCCGGCTCAGCGGGCAGTTCTTCGACCGCCTCACAGGTTGGCCGGGTGCGGCGATTCCGAACTCCGGCCGAGCGGCTCCCCGCGGGACTGCCGAACTGGTTCATGGAGAAGGATGCCGACCAGGATGGCCAGGTCCGGATGTCGGAGTTTGCCACCCTTTGGTCCGACTCCACGGCGGCTGAATTCGCCAAAAGCGACCTAAACGGCGACGGAATCATCACCGCCAAAGAGTGCCTGAAGGCCGCAGGTCCGAAGTAGTCGCTTAAGGCCGTCGGAATCTTACCGACCGCGCGAGCTGCGGCCTCCCCCTCGGTCCCCGCCGCCGAAGCCGCCGCCCTGCTGGAATCCGCCGCCGCCCTGCTGGAATCCGCCGCCGCCGAAACCGCTTGGCTGGAAGCCTCCGCCTCCCATACCCCCGCCGCCAAAGCCACCTCGGCCGCCCCGGTCTCCAAAGTTGCGGCTGCCGCGATCGCCGCCAAAGCCGCCGCCTCCAAATCCGCCTCCCGGCTGAAAACCGCCTCCTCCAAAACCACCGCCACCAAAGCCGCCGGGGAAGTTACCGCCGCCGCCGGGAAATCCACCGCCTCCGCCAGGGAACCCACCGCCGCCCGGGAAACCGCCGCCGCCAAAAGGAGAGCCGGTGGAGCCACCAGGAAACCCGTTTCCACCGCGCGAGGACGACGAGCGTCCCGAGCTGAAGGACGAGCTGCGGCTCGTCGTTACCGAGCTGCCCAGAACCGACGACAGCGAGCGGGCGACTACGTCGGGGCTCGTTCGCTCCAGCTTTACAACGCTTACCGTCTCTTCCTGCGCGCTGGCCGCGGAATCCAATTCGTTCACCAGGGCTTTGACCTCGTTGAACAGGTATTCCGGCGCGGCGACGATGAGCTGATTGGAGCGCACGTCCACGCCGATCGTCATCTTCTGCTCTTCACCCTTCTGCAATTGCTGCTGCCGGCCGCCGCGGCCACCACGCTGGAATGCCTGGCGAATGAAATCCTCCGGCGTGAACTGACGCTGCTGGTTGCCGCCGCCGTCGGAGGAAATCTTGGCGGCATAGACCTGCCGCACCGTGTTGGCCACGTCCTCCACGCTGGCGTTAAGGACCTGAATGAAGCGCGGAGTGGGCATGGTCTGCACGGCTTCCGGACCTTCGGGCTGATCAATCAGAGCCAGCAGCTTCTCGACGGTGTCCAGATCGCGCGGGTTGGCCTGTACGTAGAGCGCGTTAAGCCGCGGGTCGGCCGTGATCATCACGGTCCCGTTGGTCGTGACGATATCGGTGCCGCCGCCGCCACCGCCGCCAAGCATATTGCCGAACATGCCCCCCATCATGTTCCCCATCATTCCGGCCGCGATGTCACCCATCATGCTCCCGCCGCCGCCACCGGAGTCAACGTTGCTGCCGGTCAGAACTCCAATCAGCAGTGCATGGGCGTTCTCCGCCCGGGCGTACTTCAGGTAGAAGATGCTGAACTCTTTCGTATTGGGCTCCGGAATCTGTGCGGTGAGATACTCCTCGAGCTTGTCGAGCGCTGCCGTGTCTTTCGACCGGATGATCCAGCCATTGGGGGTGATGACAATCACGATTTCATCGTCGGTTTGCGGTTGTTGGCTCTCTGCGGCTGCGGTCGGCGGAGACTCGGCCGGCGCGTCGGCAAATCGCCTTTCCATGCGCAGGCAAAGCTCCAGCTTGCTCAAGCGGCCATCGGCATCCAGGTCGGACTTCTCGGGCGGCGTGGCCCAGTTCCCTGCCTTCCACTCCTGGTTGTCGATAAAGCCGTCGTTGTTCTTGTCCTGCTCCTTAAGCATGTTGTCGACGTAGGAGACGACGCGCTCGCCAAATTGCTGCGTGAGCGGGTCGGCTGAGGATTCCTCACCTTTCGGAGCATTTTCTTCGGCAGGCTGTCCCGATGCTTTACCCGACGCTTGGGCCTGGGACTCCTCGGCTGCCGCCTTTTCATCCACGGCAGCAACGTATTGCAGCGGCAGCACGCGCAGCGGATAACCGGGCTGGAGCTCCGTCATGCGGTCGTCCGATTGCTGCTCGCGATCGCGGCCGCGATCGCGATCCCCGTCGCCGCGATCCCGATCGCCACGAAATCGGCCGCCGTCGCCTTCGCCACGCCCGTCAAATCGGGAATCATTTTGCGGCGTCTGGGCGCCAGCCTGCGGCTGGGTACGCCCGCCGGCTTGCGTCCGCGGCATTGAGAACGACTCCCGCGGGCGAGCGCTGCCGGACGAATCCGAGGGCGTAACCACGCGGACCTTGTTCGGCACGATGGTCGAAAGAATCACTTCGATCTGCTCCGCCGCGCTGCGGGAAGCACGTCCCGTGAGCGGAACCATCCGCATCGTGCTCTTGGGAACGTTGGCCAGCGGCTGTCCCGGAGCGGGCTCCGCGACCATTTCGCCCATGCCGGTCAAATACCCCTCGACCATTTGAATTTGTGACTTGGTGCCAATAACGGCCAGGCGCATGTTGGTCGAGTCGGCATGAATTTTCGGCGCACCCGCCGAACCTGCCAGCAAATTGTTGATGCCCAGCATCGCCTCGCTCGGATCGAGCTTTTTGAGCTTGAAGACTTTCATCTGACTGCCGTCTCGGCCGAGCTGATCCAGTGTGGTCTTGACGATTTCCAGATCCTTGTACGAGGCGCGGACGATCAGACTGTTCGTGAGTGGATCGACGCTAATTTGCACCGGAGGATAGCGGTTGGCCAGCAGGCTGGTCACGACGTTCTGAGCGGTCGTAGGATCGACGCGCCCCAGCGGAATGACGGCCAATTGCGGCAGATCGGTCGGATCGACGACTGGGTCGATCACGTCGCGGATCGCTCGTACCTTCCCCGCCAGATCGGTCACATAAAGCTGCCTGGGCCGGCTTAGAAGCACGACTGTTCCGATTTGGCCTTTCAGCTTGTTAGCCTCCGCCTCGGCCTCCTCTGGCGTCATATTCTTGACCTCGAACAGACAGCGAACCATTTCGAATTCGCCGAACTGGTCGAGGTCGGCAGGCGCAATTGGATTAAGCCAGTCGTGCGGAATCGGCTCTTCCAGGTTCCACACTACCAGCAGCCGCTCCCGCCGCACGAGCAAATGCCCGTGCCAGGAGAACAGCGCCCGGTTGATGACGTCCATCGCCTCCCGCAGCGTGTATTCCTTGTTGTCGCGGTAATTAAAAGTTCCAGAGGGATAACCGCCGGGAACTTGAAGCGATAGTTCAGCCTCCTTGGCGAACCAATCGATCACTTCCTTCCAGGGCGCCGTATTGAAATTGAACCGCAGTCTGACGTCTTCGAGATTCTTGACGGGCTTGTCGTTAGCGGCCGTCTTTGTTGGTTCGGCCGGGGTGTTGGTT
>DASRJP010000046.1:0-5365 GCA_035649415.1 Pirellulaceae bacterium
TCAGAAACACGTCGCAATGCTCGGCACACAATTGCCGGGCCGGGTCAGAAATGCCGCCGAAGTAGAGCAGTGGCCCGCCGCTCTGCTGGTGCGGCTTGACTGGATCGCTCGGCAGATCGAATTGATAAAACCGCCCGCGGAACTCAATCCGATCCTGCGACCAGCCTTGCTTGAGGATTTGGATCACCTCGCTGGAGCGGGCGTAGCGGTCCTCGGCACCTTCGCTCAGCCCCGGCATGTCCGATGAGATGATGTTGATTGTCAGCCGCCCCTTGAGCATGTGATCCAGGCTGGCGACCGCCCGGCCGAGCATCGGCGGATGATATTCGCCGCAGCGCACCGCGACCAGCAGCGAAATCTGCTGCGCCAGTGCCGCCATGCCGCCGGCAAACGTGAGCGTGTCCTGCCCCGGCACGTAGCCGCTGGGCAAGAGAATGTTGTTGTAACCCAGTTCGTCGGCCGCGAGCACGATGTCGCGGCAATGCTCCCACGAACTTCGCAGCCGGCCGTCGGGAACACCTAAAAACTCGTAGTCATCGGCACAGAGAGCACTAAACCAGGCAACCTCGACGGCATCGAGCCTTTCGGAACGAATCGTGACGCCGTCGAGCATGGCCATGTAGGACGGGCTTCCCAGCCCGCCCTCGAAAACTTCTGGACGGGCTAGGAAGCCCGTCCTACTTATCACTTGCCAATGCAGTACAAGTTCTCGCGGGTGCGAATCAGAATCTGTCCGTCCAGGAAGACCGGCGTGGCGACCGTCCGATCCTCATTCACGGTGTTCTTCGCCAGAACCTTGAACTCGTCGCCCAGCGCCAGCACAAACGTGGCGCCGTCCTCTCGGGTCACGTACAGCTTGCCGTCGGCAATCACGGGCGATGAGCTGTATTCCGTGTTCTTTTCCTCGACATTGCCGGTCCAGATCGTCTTGCCCGTCTTGAGGTCCAGGCAAGTCACCTTCCCCTTTTGCTGATTATTGCCGCAAATATAAACTCGGCCCTCGTGCACCGCGGGGGTGGGGACATCGGACCCCAGCTCGTCCCGCTCCCAGACCACATGGGAGCTGGTGACGTTGCCGCTACCGCCGAGCTTGATCGCCGTGACGGTGCCGCCGCGGGCATAAGGGGCGACGACGATGCCATCGCGGGCGGAGGCCGAGGAAATCGAGCGGAAGAAGCCGTTGGCGCCGGGGTTGAGCGTGCCCACGCGCCACAGCTCCTTGCCGGACGCCGCGTCGTGCGCGGTCACATAGTCGGCTCCGAGGACAACGATCAGCTCCTGATCGCCGTCGCGGATGACGACGGGCGTCGAGTAGCTCTGCGCGGCCTCGCTCGGCGCGTCGGTCTTGCGGTTCTGCTTCCAGGCGACCTTGCCGGTTTCCTTGTCCAAGGCGAGGAGGAACGACGGCCCGCTGTGCATCACGGCCACGACGACGTGATCTTTCGTCAACACGGGGGACGTGCCGAGGTCCCACCACAGCGTGTCCTCGCCGTACTCCGCCTGGAGGTTCTTCTCCCACACGATCTTGCCCGCCAGGTCGAGACAGGCCAGGTCGCCGCTCTTGAAATAGAAGAAGACATGCTCGCCGTCAGTGACTGCCGACGGGTTGCTGCCGGTGGCTTTGGGGTTCTTTCCCGAGCGGGACTTTTCGCCGATTGGCGTCTGCCACACGATCTTCCCATCGCGATCGAGGCACACGGCCGTATTGTTCGCTTCGACCGCGCAGGTGAGGAAGATGCGCTCGCCCCAGACGATGGGTGTTGAAGCGCCGGGACCGGGGAGCTTCGTCTTCCAGCGCACGTTCTCAGTCGCGCTCCAGTTCGTGGGATACCCCTTGCCGGGCGCCACGCCGTCGAAGTTGGGCCCCCGCCAATTGGGCCAGTTGTCGGCGCGAGCCGTGCCGAGGAGAGCGAGCGACAGCAGTAAACTGGTGGCGAGACGTTTCATTCCCGTGCTCCGAGATCAGGTTTTTGGCGGTACCCGCCCCTTGCGGCCAGAGTAGCCGCTACAAATGTTTCGTGCAATTGTGCGCCCAGTCTGTAAAATCAACCGGTCGGCATCCCCTCGAAGTTTCCCCTGAGCCAGGAGCCACTCCATGTCGCGCCGCCCAATACGCAATCTTTCCCGCCGCTCCTTCCTCGCTCAGTCCGCGGCACTGGCGGCTGGGGCCGTCATCGCGGCGCCGGCCGTCGTCCGCGGCAGGAATCTCAACGAGAAGCTGAACATTGCCATCATCGGCTCCGGCGGCCGCGGCGGGTCGAATCTGAAATCGGTGGGCTCAGAGAACATCGTCGCCCTGTGCGACGTCTACGAGCCGAATCTGGCCAAAGCAGGGCAGCTTTTGCCCGAGGCGCGAAAATTCGCCGACTTCCGCAAGCTGTACGACCACGCCAAGGAGTTCGATGCCGTCGTCGTCAGTACCTGCGAGCACACGCACGCCTTCGCCACGCTGCCGGCCCTCCAGCTCGGCAAGCACGTCTACTGCGAAAAGCCGCTGACCCACGGCATTTGGGAGGCCCGCGTGATCCGCGAGGCAGCGGCGAAGGCCAAAGTCGCCACGCAGATGGGGACGCAGATTCACGCCAGCGACACGTTCCGCCGCGTGGTCGAGCTGATCCAGACCGGCGCGATCGGCCCGGTGCGCGAAGCGCATGTATGGGTGGGGCGCGTCTGGGGCTGGCAGGCGACGGAAGAGGAAGCGAAGAAGAACAACGATATCGTTTTCACTAACGAGCGGCCGCAAGGTAGCTCGCCGATTCCCAGCGGCCTCGATTGGGACCTTTGGCTCGGGCCCGCGCCGGCGCGGCCATTTCACGACGTCTATTTCCCCGGGCCGAAATGGTACCGCTGGTGGGATTTTGGCAGCGGCACCATGTCCGACCTCGGCAGTCACTGGAACGACTTGCCCTTCTGGGCCCTGAAGCTCAAGGCGCCGCTGACGATCGAAGCCTCCGGACCGCCCGTGCATCCGGAGATCGCCCCGGCCTCGATGCAGGCGACTTACGAATTTGGCCCACGCGGCGATATGCCGGCGGTGAAGCTGACCTGGTACCAAGGGACCAACAAGCCAGCGATCTGGACCGACGGAAAAATCCCCAAATGGGACAGCGGCGTCCTGTTCATCGGGGACAAGGGAATGTTGCTAGCCGACTATCAGAAGCACACGCTGCTCCCCGAGAAGGACTTTGCGGACTTCAAACGGCCCGAGCCATTCATCCCGGCGTCGCCCGGCCATCACGCCGAATGGATCCAGGCTTGCAAGACCGGTTCGCCCACGGGCTCGAATTTTGAATATGCCGGCTGGCTGACGGAGGCGAACCACCTCGGCAGCGTGGCCTACCGCCTCGGCAAGAAGCTGGAGTGGGACGCGGAGAATTTAGTCGCCAAAAATTGCCCCGAAGCCGCGCCGCTGGTTAAGCGCGAGTACCGGAAGGGGTGGAAGCTGGCATAACAACCGGCGTGGCAGCGTTCCCTTGGGTCACTGCCCCGAGCCCTTGATGTACAGCACGACATCTCCTGGCTCATTCACGCGAATCACGTACTGGTCGTTGTTGATGCCGCCCGGCTCGAGCACGCCCGTCACCCGAATGCCGTGCTCTTCGATGTGCCTGACCACCTGCTTGCGCTCTTGACCCGGTGAGAGGGCAACTTTGCCGCCGTCTTTGGTCGGGAGCATTAGCTGCCGATAGATCTTGGGCGGCACAATGGCGGTCATGGTGCCGCCGCCGACCAGATAGTTGTCCCACCTGGCCATGATCGCCGGCTCAAGGTCCTCCCCCTCGCGGATCGGACCGTCGGGATAGCCAATCGGCTCGACGCCGAACTCGACGGTGACCGGCTCCTTGGGGAACCGCTTGGATTGTTCGACGGCCTCCTGCGGCGTCACCCCGCGGCGCGGCGACAATTTGGCTAGTTCGCGACGGACCTGAAGCAGCTCGTTCTCCAGGTCGGCAATCATCCGCTCCAGGCTGGCCGCCCGCTGCTGGAGAGCCTCGGCATCTCGCTTGGCGTCGCGCGGCGGCTCCGCGGCAATTGCCGGTAGCGCAGCAAAAACGACCATCAGGGAAAACAAAGTCCATCGGCCACGCATGACTTCACTCCTCAATGTGGAGGCGAGTCCCAAATGTAAGACGGTCGGGCCGGCGTTTCGTTTCCGGCACATTCTCTCGCCCAGCCCCAGCGATTAGGCTAACGGGGTCGGGAGTCGACTCGGGCCAAAGGGCTCTCCATAAACAACAGGGTATGGCCCGAATCGACTCCCCCGACCCCTTCCAGGTCGAGCCATGTCGAATCGCGTTTCATCCTTCACGGCATTCATGGCGGCAATTCTCCTGGCGGCCGTTGCTCCGCCGTTTTCCTCCGCCGACGATCCCGTCCGCTTCAGCCTCCAGATCCGCCCGATCTTGGCCGACAACTGCTACCACTGCCACGGGCCGGATGAGACGCATCGTGAGGCCAAATTGCGGCTGGACGACGAGACGTCGGCCAAAGAGAAACGGGACGACGGACCGGCCATCGTGCCTGACAAGCCGGAGGACAGCGCAATGATTAAGCGGATCACGTCGAGCGATCCCGACTTCGTGATGCCGCCGCCGGACACCAACAAAAAGCTCAAGCCCGAGCAGATCGCGATCCTGAAAAAATGGATCGAGCAGGGCGCGCCGTGGGGCAAGCATTGGTCGTTTGAGCCGCCGCAGCATATGCCGCTGCCGGACGTAAAGCAAAAGGACTGGCCGCAGAGCCCGATCGATTACTTCGTGCTGGCGGAGCTGGAGAAACGGAATCTCACCCCCGCGCCGCCCGCCGATCCGCTGATCTTGTGCCGTCGCATGTCGCTCGATGTCATCGGCCTGCCGCCGCGGCCGCAGGAAGCCGACGCCTTTGCCGCAGCATTTGCCAAAGACCGTCAGACCGCGGTGCGCGAGCTGGTCGATCGGCTGCTCCAGTCACCGCGGTTCGGCGAGCACTGGGCGCGGATGTGGCTCGACCTGGCACGGTATGCCGACACGAAGGGGTACGAGAAGGACCTCCACCGCGACATGTGGCCCTATCGCGACTGGGTGATCGAGGCGCTGAATGCGGACATGCCCCTCGATCAGTTCACGCGGGAGCAGCTTGCCGGCGATCTGCTGCCGGAGGCGACCGAGCGGCAGTTTGTCGCCACAGCCTTTCACCGCAACACGATGAGCAACGACGAAGGGGGGACTGACGACGAGGAATTCCGCATGACCGCCGTCAAGGACCGGATCGACACGACGGTCCAGGTGTGGATGGGGCTGACGATGGGCTGCGCCAAGTGCCACAACCACAAGTACGATCCCATCACGCAGGAGCAGTATTATCAGACTTACGCCCTGTTTAATCA
>DASRJP010000047.1:0-6258 GCA_035649415.1 Pirellulaceae bacterium
TACCATTCCACCTTCCAGCCTGCGTCGAGTGCCGCCTTCTCCAGCGCCCACGCCTTCGAGTGAAACTCAACGGCCCGATCCACTTTGGCTTGTAGCTGCCTCTCCCGCAGTCCCCATCCGACTATTAACCCGACAACCAGCGTCAACAGCAGCAGCTTGCGAATCGTGAACTTGAACATGGGGTGGCTCGCTTTCTGCCGCCAGTGTAACCGGCTGGGCGGGCGATTTGCTGCGCGCGCAAGTAGAATGGGGGGATGGAAAACCAAACAAGATGGTTCCAAATCAGCCTGCGCACATGGATTTTGAGCGGCGGAAAGTGGATTCCGATGCCGCCGCTGCCCACAAAGTAGCTACCTTGATTCACGCCGAGCCGGCAACGGCCGACACCGACCGTAGCGTTCCTGCCCCACGTCGCGGGCTTTTTTCGTGTGCTGAGCTAGGCTGCAAATTCAGCTTGCGTGCGCCGACCCAGTAGCTGATACTGACGGCCGCAGACGATCAATCGAGGTGCCCCTTGGCGCGGTGACACAAGGGGTTTTTTCTTTTGGCGCAAACAAGAGGCCAACCACTAGCCCAAGTGAGTAGCTCGCACCAATGGAAGTTACTTTCTTTCGGCTTGGCTTTACCGTGCTTGTCGCTGTCGCGGTCTTGGTAGTCATCGTCGGCATCGTCGCGCTGGTCGTGATTTTGAGCGGCACGCGCAAACGGGACTAGCTTCGCTGGGCGGTACAATGCAGGAATGAAATTCTCTATCCGCGATTTGCTTTGGCTAACTCTACTGGCGGGGTTCGCCGTCACCTGGTGGATCGACCGTAGCCGGCTCGCGGCCGAGGTCGAGCGGTTGCGGCCGAACGACTTACTGTTTGACGATACTACGGTACCGGTAGACGATCCATTTTCCGGGGGCATCGACACGCACGACCCGTTCGGCGCGTCGGTATCGAGCGACCACGGGCCACAAGCAAAACCTTGATCCGCGGCGGGCACCGCGAGACAATGGGCGGCATGACGGATAAAGACGACCGCGGATCAAGTAGCAGCACGACGGCAATCGTGGTGGTTGTCGTGTTGCTGTTGCTCGGCTTGCCGTGTGTGGCGGTCGTGTGCCTATTGATTCTCCCGGCGGCGGTTTGGCTTGGCCGAGTCGTACCGCCAGCGCCAAAACCGCCGCCGCCGATCGTGCAACCTGCGCAGCCAACCAAGACAGTGCCGGAAGCGGCCCCAGTTCAGCCTGCGTCGCCGGAAAAGGGATAGCCGCACGATGGACGCCTCGTTTCCGCTCGCCATCGCGGCCCTGGTCGCAGTCGTCGTCTTATTGGCGGTTGTCGGCATCGTGGCTTTGGTCGTCATCCTATCCGCCACGCGCAAGCCGTGACGGGCACGATTGCCGCTCAGCCTTACGGAGTCTCCGCAGCAGCCCGCGAACGTGTTTCTTTTTGACCTTCATGGTTGGCGTCCCTTCCTAATCGGGAAAGGTTGCGAAGGACTGCGAACCGACCACCCCGGTTGATGGTCCGAAAGGTAAGGGCAAGCGTCGTCAGAATGCTTTGCGAGTTGCGACGTTAAGCGATGACGAGGGTAGCCTTGCCGCAGAACGCGACGCGTTGCTAGAATCACTTCCGGAGGGTAAGCGAACGGTTAGCGGTCTGATTCGAAATCAGATGCCCCGCAAGGGGTTGCGGGTTCGAATCCCGTGCCCTCCGCTGTCACGGTGAGGCGCGTCATCGCGTGTGAAGTTACCGCTTGAGAAACGCGCCTTTCGTTGCCCAGGCGGGTGCATATTCGTGGAATGGACAATTGGCATCCATCCCATGGGCGAGTTTCTTTGATGCGCTGCGCATTTTTCTTCGTTTCGTTGCTCCTGCCGACCACGCTGGCGACTGCTGTCGACCTGGCTAACCTGCCAGCCAATACGTTCGTGGAGATCGTGTACGCCACGAATCAGTTGCCGGGCTCCGAGGAGAAGGGAGCGTACTCGCCACAGGGATGGAACAAGATCGTCTACGATCCCGTAGTTCAGCGAGTGTTGCTCTACGACCGCTGGGTGGACAAGAAACATGGCGGCGGGACGATCTATGGCAACTGCCTGTTTGCCTTCGATCCGGCCGCGGCGACGATGACGCCGCTGAAGGTCGATCATTGGACGAAGAAAGAGACTCCTCAAGGCGGCTATCGCACGCTGGCCTTGCCGGAGAACGATGCCGAGCCGACGCCGGCCCCGCGGCACGTGTACCACGCCTTTGAATTCGTGCCGGACCTGAACTCGCTGTTCATCTGCAACGGCGCTAATCAATCGATCATCGACAAGTCGGGGAAGCTGGTGGGGCACGATGCCTGCGACGGCGCCTGGCGGATGGACCTGAAGACGAACCGCTGGACGAAGATCGAATCCAAGGAGTGCCCGCCCAATCGTCTCGACGACTGCATGGCCTGGTGCCCCCCAACGAAGTCTCTGATTTATGCGGCCACGGGGCGCCAGCTCTGGATTCTCGACCCGGCGGTTGGCCAGTGGCGAAAGGCCAAAAGCAGTCCGCCGCCCCGCAACTCGATGGGGCAGACGCTGTTTTACGACCCCACTGGTGAGCGGATGCTCATTGCTGGCGGAGGTACGCTCGATGCCTGGGAGAAAGGACCCGCGCCGGACTTTCACGAATTGTACGCTTTCGACCCGCGCACGGAGACGGTCGAGCGGCTGGCCGACGCTCCCACGACGCTTTATTCCTCGCACCTGGCCTACGATTCCAAGCGCCAGCTATTCTTCGTGGTTGCCGTATTCAACAAACAGCAGCAGCGTTCCGGGGTGTTTGCCTACGATCCGCGGGAGAATTCCTGGCGGGAGATCACAGTCGCTGGCAAGATCCCACCGCATAAGAGCTGGTTTGGCTGGATGCAGCTCTGTTACGACTCGCACCACGACTGCCTGATCGGCAAGGTCGCCGACAAGTTCTACGCATTCCGCTACGAGCCGTAGCATCGCGCTAAGCCACTCACCGCTGTCTCGACTTTAGGTATGGAACCAGTACGATGAATTAAGTCGAGTGGAGCAAAACGATGCGGAGCCGACCATTCTGGGCCACTGTTTGGTGCCTGCTGCTGTCGGGCGGAACTGCCTACGCTGTCGATGTCTCGGCTCTAGCAGCGGATCTGGACAGCGATCAATTCGAGCGGCGGGAAAATGCCGAGCAGGCCCTGCTGCAAGAGGGGCTGAGTGTCATCGATCAAACGCTCGGCTCAGAAGCTCTCCCTGAAAGAGCTACTGACGCCGACATTGAGCTGCACTTCCAAAAATCTGCCGAAGACTTGAAGTCGGCGCTCGAGAAAAGGCTCTTTCGCCACCTTGCCGGTCTCGAAGGGCTCGAGCCCCGCTACAGGGCCGACCGAATCCGCAAGGCCATCGAGCGGGCCGCAGCCGTTCGTTTCAGCCAGGCAAAGGCGAAGTTTCCATCGCGGCTCCCCAAAGCTGACGCGGAACGGGTCTACGGCAATACAGGCGGCTTCCGCGACGGCACGACCTGGTTCGACGCGGAGTTTCACAACGACTCGTCCTACACCGTCACCTCGATTCAGATCCTGGTCCGCATCACTGACAAGCGCACCGGGGAAAAAACCGAGAAGACAGCCGTGCTGGGCAGGTCTGAATCTCCGCTGCGTCCTGGCGATTCAGTGACGTGGTCGTCCGACGTGGGTATGGCACAGGCCAGCCATCACGAGTTTTTCTGGGACACGCGGGCCGTCTTCGGCACTCCACCGATTGCGCGCGAGTAGACCGACAAGAGTTGCGACAAGTCGGCACGCGGCTGACGCATCATCGCCAGAAGGAATTCACAGCTTGTAGCCCTTGTGGCGGAAGATCGGCGCAGCGATCCGCCGCAGGTTGCCGCCAAAGACTGCCAACCGCTGCTCGTGCGTCAGGTCGGCGTCGAAGACTTTCGACAATTCAGTCGAATACGAGCGCGACGGTCCATGCCCGCCCCAGATGAGCCGGCTGACCCCCACCTCGCGCACTGTGTAGTCCACCTGCCCCGAGTGCGGGTCGGAGCCGCTGAATTCGATATAGACGTTTTCGTGCGGCCGCACAGCGCGGACCCCCACCTCCCAGTCGCCGCCCGAGTGACCACAGATCAGCGGAACATCGGGGAATCGCTGGGCCAAAAGCGCCACGTCCATCGGCGTCGATTCGCCAGGCTGGTTGTCTCCCCCGGGCCGCCGCGGCATTCCGCCGATCTTCATCCAGGTGTGAATGTAGATCACCGCCTTCAGCTCCGCGGCCAGTCGGACGATCGCGTCATTATCGCGATGGCTGCACACGACGCCGCCCGGATTGCCGCCGTAGTACTTGATGCCGATGCACGGGCCGCTAGCGACCCACTCTTCGATCTTGCGGCAGCTTTCTACCGGCTGCGAGGGATCGATGGGAATCAAGCCCGACACGCGATCGGCGTGCTTTTCCAGATACTCGCGGATTTCGCGTTTCTTTTCGTCGGAGATCATCGTTCCTAGCGGATCGGTCGGCGTGCCGGCGATATCGAGCGAGAGCATCCGTTCAATTCCGATCCGCTCGACGTAAAACAGGTTCTCTTCGTGGGAACGAATACCGCCGCTGAAGAAGCCGTGGTAGTGCATGTCCCAGATCCGCAGCTTCACGAGGTCGTCGCGAGTTGGCAGGCCATAGGCGGCGGGATCGAGGGCAAACTCGCGAGCGGCGGAAAGTTTCATCGGAAGGCACTTTCTTCAATGGCTTTGCACATGCGCTAACTGATTAGGCGGCTGGCGCTTCCGTGCATCAGCTTCTCAAGTTGATCGAGGCTCAGCGGCGATTCGAACAGCTTCATCACGGCGCTTTCGCAGGGAAAATAGGGCGCGTGCGACCCAAAGAGCAGCCGCTCGACAGGGATTGCACCGCGGTAACTGTAGTTCTTTCCCTCGATGAGCCGGCCGACGCCGCCGTTCCCTTCGGTGGCGGCAATATCGAACGTGACTTGCGTCTGGTGCACCAAGGACTCGACATTGTTCCCCAAGAGCGGCCCGGCCGAATTGATGAGCTGCACCTTCGCCTGCGGCACGTTCTTGAGCAGGTCGACCAGCGGCGCGACGTTCACGGCGGAAATGGCGATGGCCTGGTGGTGCACGCGCTCGTCCTCCATCCGCATGACAATCTGCACGAGCAGTTTCCGCTTGGCGGCTTCGCCGATGAGCCGCGCGAACTCGGGCTGATCGAGCGCGTATCCGTGATAGGCCGGATAAAGCCGCACCCCCAGCATTTTGTACTGCTCGTGACAGCGCCTTAAATCTTCCTCCCAGTCCGACCAGGCCGGATTGACGCTGCCGATGGGAATGAACATGCCATCGCCGCGCGTGCGGCACTCCTCGGCGAGGCGGCGGTTGATCTGGTCGAGCTGCTTTTGCAGGACCGCCTCGAAGCTGCCAGCCCACGCCTTGGTGATGCGATGCTTTCGCAGCTTCGCGATGAGTGCCTCCGTGCGGTCGTACTTCAGCTTGCGGAAAGGCCACTCGAAGAGATGGACGTTGGTGTCGATAATTTCTGGGCCTGCGGGCGCTGATTCGGCACCCTCACCGGTTTGGCCGGCAAGCGAAGCGGCCAGCGGCAATACAGCGGGAATCAGCGACGCCTTGACGAAAGTTCGCCGGTTGATTGCTTTCGTGTGATGACGATCATGAGGCATGTCTTCCCCCGTCGGCTGGTCACCGCCTGGTGCGGCAAGTTGAGGAGATTCGTCGTCGCCATGTTATACTCCGCTCGTTGGCCGAAGGCGAATCTATAGCGCTCGAGCCTGGAACATGAACATGCGAACTATCCTGTGGCCCCTGTCGGTGCTGCTCCTCCCAACGACCTTGTGCGCCGAGGAACTGGCGCCTTGGAAATCTAACCACCATCCAACCGACGCGCCCAAGCGTCACGTCCAGGAGGTCGCGGCAGGAAAGCTGCAATATACGGTCGCGCAGGGGGGCACGATGGACGGGCGGAATTGCCGCTCGCCACAGGGAGTCTGGACTCCTTTCGAGCAGACCTGGGAATCGAACCGGTCCGTGCGGATGGAAAATGTCGGCGAAACTGACGTCGTCAATCCGTGGCTTGTGAGCGGTGACAAGGACTTGCGCAGCGTCAGCGCGATGGTGGCCCGGGCCGTCGAGCCAGGGATGACCGACCAGGAAAAGGCGATGTCCCTCTGGTGGCAGGAGGTGCAGCATCGTTTTCACTACGGCGGTGACAACCAGGAGCTCTTGAGCCCGGTCAAG
>DASRJP010000048.1:0-7078 GCA_035649415.1 Pirellulaceae bacterium
GTCTGCGGCGCTTGCACCATGGTCATCAACGGCCGCGTGCGGCAGGCTTGCTCGGCACTCGTGGACCGGCTGCTGGAAGACCGCCCCGGCGAGATCGAGCTGACGCCGACGACAAAGTTCCCCGTTGTCCGCGATCTGTTCGTCGATCGCTCGCGGCTGTTTCGAGCGCTGCAAAAAGTCAAAGCCTGGATCCCCGTGGACGGCTATTACGACATGGGTCCCGGCCCGCGCCAATCGCAGGAAGCCCAAGAGCAGGCCTATCCGCTTTCCGAGTGCATGTCGTGCGGCTGTTGCCTGGAGGCGTGCCCGCAGTACCTCAAGATCGAGGTCGAGCGACTGGAAGGGGAAACGGAAGAGGAGTACAGGGCCCGCCGCGATGCTGAGCACGACCGCGGCTTCATCGGCGCGCATGCCATCAGCCAGGTGATGCTGATGAACAAGAATCCGACCGGCGCCAACAATGCCGGCGAGCGGCTCGACGCGCTGATGGAAGAAGGAGGCCTGCACGCCTGCGGCAATGCCCAGAACTGCGTGGCAGTCTGTCCCAAAAACATTCCGCTGACGACGAGCATTGGCCGCGCCGGACGGGCGGTGACCATCCACGCGATCAAGAAGTGGTTCGGGGCGTGAGCCACCAGCCGCCGTATCGAGGAAAGTGATCAGCAGATTGCACTGATTTCGCCGACAGCAGATAGTTGAAAATCTGCGTCCGACGGCGAAATCTGCGGATAGCTATCTTGTCTCAAGCATCCGCCGAAACAGCTCGCTCAGCGGCTCCATGTCCCTGTCGGTCTGCTCGCTCGGCCGCACCACGGACCGCGGCCGATCGAGCTCCGAGACGATGAACCGGCTGATGGGCTCAATGGCCGGCTCGCGGGCCAGTTCGTCGCCGCACTTCTTGCGCGCAATCAGCGTCTCGATCTCGCGCAATAGATCGGCGTCCTCAATCGTCACGAGCAAACGCGAAAACTCCATCGGCACGGGCCCGCGCTCCTGCTCGATCCAGCGGACCGCCAGCAGTGGCCGCAGGACGTAGAAGTACTTCTTGACGATCACCTCAGGCCCCTGGAGAAACTCGCGATAGTTCCCCTGGGCCATCCGCAGGAAGTGGTACAGGCTCGACACGGGGCTGTAGTACCGCGGCAACTGGCCGCGCACCCCTGCCGCGAAGCCCAGCTCGTCGCGATAGACGATCGGCGAGGAGAGCCATTCCAGGAAAGGCGGGTTCGATTTGGCAAACAGCCGCAGCGCCTTGCGGATGTCCCACCCGGACAGATCGATGTGATCCACGATCGGCCGCTCGATCACGTCGCGCCGCGACTCCAGATTCACCGACAGATACCAGTCCCGCGGCCGCACGTAGACGAATCGCACGTCCCAGTCGCTATCCGCCGACTCGAAACCCCAGGCCCGGCTTCCCGACTCGACGGCATACAAGATGCGCACGCCGTCCGTGGTTTCCACGTCGCGCAAACGGTGCTCAATTTCGGCTCGTACCTGCTGGGTCATGGACAATCTTCGGAAACGAAGCAGCTTGCTGCTCGACAATCCGGATTGTCCACCGGTTCGCGCGATGCCGCTACGACCGGAACTTGTAGATTGCGCCGACTGCTGAGAAGATCAGCACGAGCACGAGAATTCCCCAGGCAACTGGATCGCCGTTGAACAGACCTTCGAGAAAGCGGCCGCCGCCGCGGGCCAGAATGGGAGCAAGTGGCATGTGAGCGCCTCGTACAGCAGGCCGACCGGGTTGTTCCCCGCTACATGCGGGGAACCCTCTGCAATCGATAGCTCGCAATGGGGCCAAGGCAAGCGCGAGAATGCGCCACGCGCGACTTGTGGCGGCATGGACACGGCAGCCACGCCGCAACCGGTGGGGGGAATACGGACTTTGCCGACCGTGAGGGCAAGTCCGCGATTGATCCCGCGAAACGCTAATCCTAACGGAGCCGCTCAAACCGCATCGCGCCCAGCTCAGCGACTTCCGTCTTCATCGGCAATAGAAAAACATCGTCCCCTTCGAAAACCAGCACGATCTCCTTCTCCTGGCCGCTGGGCTCGATCGATTTGATCGTGATCTCCTTTCCGCCGTCCCGCACCAGCTCCCACTGGTTACGGCTGGTATACGGCTTGTCCCCAACAATACCCGTGAGCAGCAGAGTGCCGTCAGAACGAAACTCCATTCCCATTTCAAGGGCCTGAAGCTCGGCCAACTGCTGATCGGTAAGCTTGCCCGCCACCGTCTCGTCGTCGATCAGCATCGTCCCCTGCCAGGCGCCGGCGATCCGCTCCTGGGTGGAGCGGGCAACCCTTGCCGCTTTCGACGCGGGCCCGGCGGCCGAAGTGCCGCATCCGGAAAAGAGCCATCCCGCCGCCAATGCAGCGGCCAGCCAAAAAACCGTTTTCGAGTCCATGACGATCATCCTTGATCGAGGTATATCTGCGGCCAGCGCGATGAAGTGATCAGCGCCGCTTGAAGAAGATGGGCCCACCCTTCTTGAAGGCGTCCTCCGCCTCCAGCGAAATCGTGTTGTTATCTGGGGACCCGACTTTCACTCCCCACTCTTCCTCATCTGGGGCTACTTTCATGGTGATCCGCCATTTGAGTCCCTGGTCTTCCACCATTTTCCAGGTGCCGCTGCGGGACTGTTCCTTGCCGTCCTCACCTGTCCAGGAGGAGCTGCATTTGCCGTCGTTGGTAAAACTCACGGAGAACTTTGGCCCCGGGGCGAGCAAATTCGCCAGATCGTTGTCGCCGGAGGGACTGCCGATCAACTTGCTGCGATCGGTCGTCCAGTTGCCGATGAAATTCGGCTCCGTATTGCAGCCTGTGGCTGATAGTGCCGCCAGAACGACCGCCGCCGACAATGCCCCGCCAACAGAGACTCTTCGCTGGAAAATCATGGTCAACTCCTGCCTGGGACGACCGGGCAATGTATCGCAGTCGATAGCGGCAGACAAGAACAATTTTCCCGCGCCGGCTGGTCGCAAGCCGCAACTACGACAGCAGGTCTGTCACCACCGTCCCCGCCACGTCGGTCAGACGTATGTCCCGGCCGCTATAGCGGTAGACCAGCTTCTCATGATCGAGCCCCAGCAGGTGCAGGATGGTGGCGTGCAGGTCGTGGACGTGGACTGGATCGTGCACCGCCGCGTAACCCAACTCATCGGTCGCTCCGTGGACATAGCCGCGCTTGGCGCCGCCGCCGGCCAGCCACATCGAAAAGCCGGCGGCGTGGTGATCGCGGCCTTTGTCCCCTTCCGACGTTGGCGTGCGGCCGAATTCGCCACCCCAGATGACGAGCGTATCTTCAAAGAGACCAGTTGATTTAAGATCCTCAAGCAGCGCGGCAATTGGCCGGTCGCTCTTCTCGGCGTGCTTGCGATGGTTGAGGATGTCCTTGTGATCGTCCCAGGGCTGGTCGTTGCCGTAATAAAGCTGCACGACGCGAACGCCGCGCTCGACCAGCCGCCGGGCTAGTAAGCACGCGCGGGCAAATTCGCCGTCGCCATAGCGCTCGCGAGTCTGCTCTGTCTCGCGGGCCAGATCGAACGCCTCCTGCGCCTCCCCCTGCATGCGATAGGCGATCTCCAGCGAGGCGATCCGCGAGTCGAGCTGGTCGTCGTCGCCGCGCGCTTGCCGATGCAATTCGTTGAACGCTTGCAACAAATCGAGCTGCTCGCGCTGGGCCGCCGGCGAGAGATAGCGGTTCTTCACGTCGTGAATGATCGCCTGCGGGTCGATCGACTTGTTGTTGATGTGCGTCCCCTGGAACACGCCGGGGAGGAAGCTGTTGCTCCACAGATAGGGACCGACGACCGGCTTGCCCGGGCAGAGGACGATGTACCCTGGCAGGTTCTGATTCTCCGTCCCCAGGGCATACGTCAGCCACGAGCCCATGCTTGGCCGGATCGGCTGCATGTTGCCGGTGTTCATGAGGAGCAGGCCCGGCTCGTGGTTTGGATTGTCAGTCCACATCGAGCGGATCACGCACAGGTCGTCGATGTGCCGCGCCAGTTCCGGGTACAGCTCGCTGACCTCGATGCCGCTCTCGCCGCGCGGGGCCGCGGCAAACGGCGAGCCCATCAGGTTCCCCTTTTTGCGGCGCTTGCTCTTGGCGGCCAGCGACTCCGGCAGTGGTTCGCCGCTGCGGCAGTTCAGCACCGGCTTGGGATCGAACGTATCGACGTGGCTCGGCCCGCCGTTCATGAACAGGAAGATCAGCCGCCGGGCCCGCGGCGCGTAGTGCGGCGGCTTGGGGGCCAGCGGATTCTTGGCGGCAGGCGACGAATCGGCGGCCAGCAGCCCGGCGTCCGCCATCACGGTCGATAGGGCGATCGCGCCGAAGCCGCCGCCAAGGCGCGTCAGCAAGTCACGGCGGGAAAGACCGGCGGGCAGGATGTTTGGTTGCATGATCGCCTCGACAATCAGCAGCAGGCACACTCCGTGTGCCATCGCATAAGCCAACGGCACCCGGAGTATGGCTACTACCTAATCCACATACAAAAACTCATTGGACGCCAGGAGCGCCTGGCAGAAGCGCTCCCAGCGGGACAATCCTTCCTCCGCATTCTCGCCGCTGACGAACTTCATTGCCAGCGCGACCTCCTGCTCACTCGCCGGACGGGTAAAGACGATTTCGAACGCTTGCCGCACGCGCGCCGTGTCATCGGGACCCTCGAGTGCCGCCAGCCGCGCAGCCAGCGCCTTGGCGCTGGCCGCCATGAACTCGCTATTGAGCACAAATAACTGCTGAAGCGGGACTGTCGTAGTCGGCCGCTGCTCGGCAGTGACGTTGGGATCGGGGAAGTCAAAGAGCCGCAAAAGATCGTTTAGTTCGTGCCGGCTGATCGCGCCGTAAAGCGTGCGGCGGCGATTGTCGGCATTTGCCAGATCCGAGGGAGGCCCGCCGATGGCGCCGTCGAGCCTCTGCGTCACTTCCAACATGGCGTCCCGCCAGGCTTCGACTTCCAGCCGGCGGCGGGGGAATCGCCATAACCATTTGTTCTCGGGATCAATCGATTGGGGTTCAATGTTCAAGGTTCCAAGTTCAAAGTTGGTTGCCGACGATTCGTTGCTCTCAACTTTGAACCTTGAACCTTGAACCTGGAACTGAGATGCCTGCCTGTACGTAGCACTCGCCACGATTCGGCGCTGCATTCGCTTAAGTTCCCAGTTGCCGCTGACCAACTCCGCCGCCAGCCAATCCAGAAGTTCCGGATGCGTCGGCCGCTCCCCCAGCACGCCAAAATTGCTCGGTGTGCGGACGAGTCCCTTGCCGAAATGCTGCTGCCAAAGGCGATTGACGATCACGCGACCCGTGAGCGGATTGTCGGCGCTGACAATCGCGGCGGCCAGTTCCAGCCGGCCGCTCCCTTGCTGAAACGGCGCCGGCTCGCTCGTGCACAGCACTTCCATGAACCGCCGCGGCGCTTCGTCTCCCAGATTGTCGGCACTGCCGCGGATATGGACCCGCAGGGCCTTGGGCTCGCCTTCCTTGAGCGCATGGACGAATGGATATTTCGGCCGCACCTTGTCCTTTTTCTCTTTCTCGGTCAGCGCCTTTTCGGCGGTTGCCACTTCCTCGGCCGAGACCAGCGGCGTCTCGACATATTCGGTGCTGGCAAAGACGCCGGCCAGCGCGTAGTAATCGACCGTGGAGATCGGATCGTACTTGTGATCGTGGCAGCGAGCACAGGCGACCGTCAGTCCCAGAAATCCGCGCGACAGCGTGTCGATGCGGTCGGAGATCTGGTCCATGCCGCTCTTGTCGCCGTAGTAAACGGGCCCGCAGGCAAAGAAGCCCAGTGCCGGCAGTCGCGCGAGCTTGTCGTCGCCATCGATCAGATCGGCCGCGATCTGCTGCCGCACGAACTCGTCGTAGGGCATGTCACGATTGAAGGCCCCGATGAGCCAGTCGCGATAGCGATATCCTTCCGGGTACTTGCGGGACTGGAACGTGTGGGCCTGGTCCTCGCCGTAGCGAGCCACATCGAGCCAGTGCCGCGCCCAGCGCTCGCCGTACCGCGGGCTGGCCAGCAGCCGATCCACGACCCGCTCGTAGGCGTCGGGGGATTCGTCGGCCACGAAAGATTCAACCTCCTCGGGCGTCGGCGGCAGGCCAGTCAGGTCGAAAGAAATGCGACGCAGGAGAGTGCGATTGTCAGCCGGCGGCGAATGACTGAGCCCCTCGGTCTCCAGCCGCGCCAGAATGAAACGATCGATAGCCGTCTGCGGCCAGCTTGCGTCCTGGACCGCTGGCAGCGGCGGCATGGCGACCGGTCGCAGCGACCAGAACTGCCGGTCTTCTGTGCGGATCGTGAACCGCGCGACATCGCGTCCGGTCGTCCGCGCTGCGGCCACCTCCTGCGGCCACGGCAATCCGCGCTCGACCCACGACGTGAGTGCCGCGATGGCCGCGTCATCGAGCTTCCCCTTCGGCGGCATTTGCAAGTCGCCATCGTAGTGCACAGCCTTCACCAGCAGGCTGTGCTGCGGATCGCCGGGGCGCGCCGCCGGGCCGTTGTCTCCTCCCGCCAAGAGTGACTGCCGCGAGTCGAGCCGCAGATTCGACTCCTGTTTCCGCGGCCCATGACACTCGTGGCAACGCGTCGCCAGAATTGGGCGGATTTTCGCTTCGAAGAATTCGAGGTCCGCAGGTGCAAATGGCCGTTCCGCCGATTTTTCGTCTCCCCGCGCAGACGCAGCGCCAAAAAGCAGCGCTGCGAGGATCAGGCAGGAATAGGCAATCGCGGCCCGCATAACGCGTCTCCCGTGCCGCACATTTTACGCTAATCCGGGAATTGGCGTGCCGCTGGTGAGTGTCCGCACGAGCTCGTTGGGAAGACTGCTCATCAGCCGCACCTGGCCGAGATCGAGCAGCGTGTCGGCAATCGTGGCAATGAGGTTCTCGATCGCGACCGGCTCGCTCCGCGGCTCTCCGCCGTCCTTGGTCGATTGGCCAATCACCTGGCCCATCTTCAGGCCGCCACCGTAGAGCAGCAGCGACGCCAGGCCTCCCCAGTGGTCGCGGCCGCCGTTCTTGTTGACCCGCGGCGTCCGTCCCATTTCGCCGCA
>DASRJP010000049.1:0-8140 GCA_035649415.1 Pirellulaceae bacterium
CGTCGCGTCCGCTGCCGGCGCGGCGGTTTTTTCAGCGCGCCCTGTTTCGCTAGCCGGCTTGCCTGTGGAATCAGCCTTCGCGCCAGGGCTGGACGACGAACTGGCGAAGGATCGATCTATCGGAAGATGATGCTTGCCGTCCTGCAGCAGCCATGTGGAAACGACGACGACGGCAACTGCCAGCCCGACGCCCGCGAGTATGGAAATCGCTAGCCACATTCCGTACCTGACTGGTCGCCCCGCCGATAGTTCGACAGAAGTTGGAACTTCGCTGGCATCGAGCGGCGGCCGCGGCGCTGCATGTGGACCACCCGCAGCGGGAACTGCTGTCTGTGCTGCATTCGCCGGCGCCGCCGTCGCCGCGGCCGGCGGGGCCGACTCGCCCGCCACTGCGCCCCGGTCGCTTCGCGGCGCCGCCGCGACAGGCGCGGGCATGCTTCCCGCCAGGACGGACTCAACGTCGTCGAAATCCTTGGTGTTGTGCGGACTGGCCGCTGCCGCTTGCTGCTCCACCGGCTTGGTGGCGGCATTTCCTACCTCGGGGGACAAGGCTGGTTCCGGAGGCTTGATCAGCACCATGCCGCCGCATTTGGGGCACGGCACTACCTGGCCAATGGCAGCGGAACTGCGCACTTTCAGCCGGGACTTGCAGGTAGTGCAGGTGATGGAAAAAGGCTGTTCCACAACGATTCCTTACACTACACACCACTCACCACTGACCACTCACTTTCGTCACGACTTCGCCTGAAACGGCGCCGGCAGTTTGTACTTGTCCCGCTCGGCTGCCGCCCGCGTCGTGATCAGCACGATCTGTCGCTCTGGCTTGTCGGGGTCCGGCGCCACGACCCAAATCAACTTTTGCCCCGGCTGGGACGGGTCCGGCACGTTGGGCGAATTGGCTTTCATGACCATGGCCGTCAGCACCTCGGCAACGGTCTTGTTCTCCTGCTTGAAGTCAGCGATGGTCTGGTTGCGCGTGATGCCGTCTTTTTCCATGTCCCTGCCCATCAGCTTGATCTCGAACTCGATGGGAGCTCCTTTGAGCAGGTTGGCGCGGACGTCGTCGGCAATGTCGCGCATCGCGAATTCGAGCGATTGAGCGCCGAAGCTCATCGAAGTCTTGAGGGCCAGCACGTCGTCGATGGTCTTGGGACCGGCCGGCTCCACGGGACCAGCCGCCGCCGCGACCGCCGCTCCCGGCGCTGAAGCAATGAGCAACTCTCCGCCAAGCACCAGGCTGTGTGCCGCCGGCCCTTCCAGGTAACAGTTAATGATCGCCTCATCGCTCTCGACGCCGATGCGCGCATTGGCATGCAGAGCGCCGACCATCAGCGGATAGCGCCGCGCGAGCTTGCTCCAATAAGACGGGGGCGTGAGCCGGTCCATGTAGTTTTCCAGCTCCGTTGGCACGGTCTTCAGCCGGTCGCGGAACTCGGACGCCAAAGTGTACTTCTCTTTGTCGAGCGATCCGAGCATCCGCAGCTCGCAATAAAAGCTGTCCGCAAAGTGCGTGCTCACCTGAACCGCCTGGAGCCCCTCTCCCAGAAACCATGCCAAGGGCTGGCGCACTTTGGCCCGGTCGCCAGCAAACAGTGGCCGGCCATCGTCATTGAACAGGAACGGCGGATAAACCAGGAGTGTGAAATGGCGCTGCGAATCAGTCGAGCGGCGGAGCCGCTCCACATCACGCATCAGCGCCGGAGGTGCGCCGCCGGCCTTGGCAACCTCTTTCACGTCCGCCGCCGCCCCCATGAGAAACGCTTTTTCGTCCTGAGCATCGCCGGAAACATAGTAGGCCCAGTCCTTGCCGGCGTACCAGGTGGCCGAACCTTCCTTTTGCTCCTGGGGCTGACCCCATTTCGCCAGCAACTGGTCCTTCGCTATCACATCCGTGGTATGGACGACGAAGGACACTCGCGGAAACTGTCCGTCGTTGTTGTGCAGTCCGATGATCAACTGCTCCACCTGATCGAGCGTAACCCCCGAGGCCTGTTCCCAGGCGGTTCGCCTGCCCGCAAACTCCGGTCCCAGCGACTCCAAGACTTTTGGCCCCTGGCGACTTTTCAGGATGTCAGCCGGCCGGGCGATGATGAAAACCTGGCCCTCGGGAGGGACCAGGCGGAATGTGACCGGTGGGCCGCTCGTCGGCGAGGCCCAAAGAAGTTTGCCGTCGTCAGGCACGATCGTCTCGCCGCTGCCGGTTTCGGTCCCTTCCCCGACTTTGGCCTTGCCACCGCTCACGACGCCGGTCGTGCTCGTGTTCTTAACTTCAGCACCTTTGCTTTCGCTTTGAGCAACCGCATGTCCATTGGATTTGTTGGCGCCACCGTCCTGTCCGTCGTTTGAATTGGCGGCGACTTCCTCGCCACCTTGAGGGAAGGACTTCGTTTTCAGCCAATTGACGAAGTAGATGCCGCCGGCCAGGAGGACCAGTAGGGCGGCAATGCTTCCAACAATTAGCTGGAGTTGTTTTCGCTTTCGCGCCGCCTGGTACGAGGCTGGCGGCGTGGTTCCCCGCGAGACCGTTTTGACGCTCACCGGCGGGGACTGGCTGGTAGCACTGGCCACCGGCACTTCCGAAATTTGGGTGGGCCTGGCCACCAGCGGCGCGGAAACTTGCGCCTGCCTTTGCCGTAGCCACGCTTCGTATCCGGGAAGCGTTGCCGGAGACGGAGGCAGTGGCAAATAGGCGATCAGCGGATCGACAAACGGCGTGAGTTGTTCGGCCACGATTGCCGCCGCCTGGAAGCGCACCGCCGGATTCTTCGCCATCATGAAGGCAACGAGCTGTGCAAGCGGCTGTCCGACGCCAAACTGTTCCAGCGGCCTGATCGGCTCCGTCGCATGCCGCAGCAGTTTCTGCTGGACAGTTCCACCCGCAAACGGCGGACTACCCGCCAGCAGGGTGTAGAGCGTGCAGCCCAAGGCGTAAATATCGGTCAGCGGATTGGGGGCCATGCCGCTTTGTGCGAGCTCAGGCGCCAGATAATCTGCCAGTTGATTGAGCCGGCCGGAGGGGTCGAAGTCCGCCGGTGACAACGGACCAGGCACTGCGTGCGGCTCATACAATACTTTGAGACTGCCCGGGAAAGAGCCGGCCGCATTTTCCAGCCACAGATTCGCCGGTCGCAGATCGCCGTGAACGCGGCCGAACTGGTGCATTTGCGCCAGACCAATCGCTGCCATCCGGATCCAGCGGCAGGCTTCCGCCGGGGCAGCGCGACCCCCAGCCAACCGATCCTCCAAAGAACTCCCTCGCAGATCTTCGCCGGCGAGGAATTTGAAGGCCCCCACGTCCACTGGTTCGAAATACCGCTGCACGTGCGGTGATTGAATGGCGCAGCCAGCCAGCGCCAGGTTAGCCGCCACCGCCCACAGCCCGGCATCGCTGACCACCGGCCCGGTGAGAAAATGCAGCAGCACCGGATGGCCAGTCGGGCGATGGACCGCGCGAAAACTTCCTGCCAGTCGGCCCCTGTCGATCCGGTCGTAGACGCTGTATTCGCCATACAGGAAGGGACCTGACCGCCCAGCCATCAAGATCGTGGCCTGAAAGCGGCTGAGAACGTTGCGTGACACCAGCCAATCGGCCAAATCCCTGGCGTCTGGACCGTCGGCCTTCCCGCCGGCCTGGCTGAAGTCAACTGCCAGTTGCCGCACCTGCTCGGTCGACAAGAGCCGGCTTTCCTCCAGCAGCTTCCAGAAGTTCGTCATAGCAGTCATGAATTCCTCAAAGCGGCAGCAGCTTGTCTCACCGCCCACAGGGATTAAGACGGCCAGCGCCCTGCATCAGATGTCATGCCTCCCGAACCTCCAATGTATCGCAGCGAGGGAGGTACCGCCAACGAAACCGCCTGCGGCCCACTCGGGCGCAGGATTCGATGCACGCGCATAAGTCAATACAGGTTAACACGTTGTGACGCCGGCGTCCGCGCGGTGGCGAGCGTCCTGTGGCCGAACCAGGTGGTAGAATTCGGTAGGCCGGCCCCTTAGTTGCCGCTTTCGCGCAAGTCACGCCCCCACTTCCATCCCAGCGGACTACTGATGAAATCCCAGGAAGCTGTTCGACTCTATTTCGAGCGCGCCGCCGATCGGCTGGACCTTGATCTCAGCATGCGGCGGCTGCTCGTCATGCCCAAGCGCGAGGTGCAGGTCGAGATTCCGGTCGAGATGGATAACGGGCGATTGGAGACATTCGTCGGTTACCGCGTTCAGCACGACAGTTCTCGCGGTCCGATGAAGGGTGGGCTGCGCTTTCATCCCGACGTCGATCTCGACGAGGTTCGGGCCCTGGCCACGCTGATGACTTGGAAGACGGCGCTCGTCGATCTGCCCTACGGCGGCGCCAAAGGAGGCATCGCCATCGACCCGCGCAAGCTGAGCATCAAGGAGCTGGAGCGGATCACGCGGAAGTTCGTCGATCAGATTCATGACGTGATCGGCCCGGACAAGGACATTCCCGCTCCCGACGTCGGCACGTCTGCTCGCGAAATGGCCTGGATTCGCAACCAGTACGAAAAGTACCACGGGTTTTCCCCGGCTGTCGTGACGGGCAAGCCGGTCGAGCACTACGGCATCGAAGGCCGCGAGGAAGCCACCGGCCGCGGCGTGGGAATTCTGGCTTACAAATTCCTGGGGAACCTCGGCCGCAAGCCGCGCGAAACGCGGGTCGCGCTCCAGGGCTTTGGCAACGTCGGCTCCCATTGCGCCAAGTTCCTGTTTGAAAGCGAGTACAAGATTGTGACCGTCTCGGATCAATCCGGCGGCTACTATCGCAAGGAGGGGCTCGACATTCCCAAGATGCTCCGCCACTCGCTCGACAATCAGGGCCTCTTGGCGGGCTTTCAAGATGCCGAGCGCATTACCAACTCTGAGCTTTTGGAAGCGGACGTCGATTTGCTCATTCCCGCCGCCCTGGGGGGCGTGATCACGCGCGAAAATGCGGCCCGTATCCGGGCGCCGCTGATCATCGAGGCCGCCAATGCACCCATCGATCCGGATGCCGACGAGATTCTCGTCGAGCGGGGAGTGAAGATCCTACCGGACATCCTGGCCAACGCCGGCGGCGTGACGGTCAGTTACTTCGAATGGGTGCAAAACCTCCAGTACTACAAGTGGACGCTCAACCGCGTGCGGCAGGAGCTGGAGCATGTGCTGTCGCGAGCCTTCGAAGCGATTTGGCAAGAAGCCAAACTGCGAAACGTCAGTCTGCGAACGGCCGCCTACATGATCGCCATCCGCCGCGTGCATCGGGCGGCGCAGCTAGCTGGCGTGGGCTAGCGGCCACGCAATGGCGATCGTCAAAAAAGCAAATGACGAAAGATATCCGAAATCCGAAGCACGAATGACGAAGTAGCTAGCGTGCGTTCCCGGTTCGACGTTCGTGCTTCGGGCTTCATTCGTCATTCAGAATTCGGCATTCCTTATTCAGCATTGGCCGCTATTGCTCAAGTTCCCCATAAACTCTGCCGATATTCGGGCCTGACACGATCCGGCAAGCCGGGAAAACTTTACCGGTCAAGCTGCCCGGGACTGACAGCAGCGCACAGGATCGTGACAGCGGAGTTTCAGCGATGATGGCAAACTGGCCGTGGCACTGGGCACTTCTGGCAACACTGCTGGCTGCGGTGGCTAGTGCGGGCTGCACCTCCGTGGGGAGCAAGGGGCTCGGCGGTTTGCTTGGCCAAAGCGATCCACCGCCGCCCGAGCCGTCTGCCTCGTACCAGGTCCTGTTTGTTCCCCACGAAGGAAAGCCGGAGCAGGTCGTGCGCACCTTGTCGGGGACGATGCACGTTCAGCAAGCGCTCGAGCAAACGGGTGGCTTTAAAAAATTCCGCCGCATCGACGTCGAGCTGGTACGGCCGCTTCCCAACGGCGGCTTTCACAAGATCGCCTGTGATTACGACCGCTCGACCAAGCACATCACGCCCGAATTCGACTACGCACTTTTGCCCGGCGATCGGATCGTCGTCAAGGAAGACCCCTCGACCATCGTGGACGACATGCTCACCTCGGCCTTAGGTCCGATCGGCGGGAAGCTTGTCAATCGAGCTCGTGGCCGCGAACCGAAGGAAAGCCGCTATCAAATCCAGCGGTAGTAGTCTGTTGACATTCGGGCATACGCCGCCGCTTCCTGAGTCCTGCCTGCTGCGCTACCCTGCTACGCGCCATCGCGTGCGGAACAGCCAGATCATTGCCACCAGCAGTCCGGCGTTGAGCAGCAGCGTAAAGGCCACGTAGGACAGAAACAGCGGCCAGTTCCCTGCGGCCGCCTGCTCGCCGGCCTGCGTCTCGGCCGCCACGCCCGTGTCCAGCGGCAGGGCGAATGCCGCCGCGAAAGGGCTGGTGAACGTGAGCTGCTGGACGACCTCGGTGGAGCGCTGTTCTGGATAGAACGTCGTGGTAAAAAAATCGACCGCCAGCGGAGCGCAAAACATCAAGATCACCACCAGGTACGAGGCCATCATGGCAATCGAGGTCTTCTTCACGATCACCGAGCAGAACAGGGCCAGCATGGCAGTCGTGCAGCATGTGAGCACGACGATCAAGAGGTACCCCAGCACGCTGACCAGGTTCTGCCAGTAGAGCGAAACCATCACGCAGGCCAAGAGCACCGGCCAGACCAGAAACAGCGTCAGCACGCTGGAAATCCGCAGCCCCGCGATCAGCTTGCCCCACAGGATCTGCCAGGGCGTGACCACCGTGGTAAGGAGCAACTCGAGCGTCTCCCGCTCCCGCTCGCTCGTGACGCTGCCGGCCGAAAAGACCGGCCCCACCAGCATGTTGAAAATCACCACGTAGCCGATGTACCAGGGGGCGTACTGCGGGTAGATGTACAGGCACACGGCCATGAACGGGATCGCCAGCACCATGCTCACCTGGATCACTAGCCGCAGCATCAGCGTCCCCTGGCTGAAGATCTCGCTGCGAATCTCCTTGTCGTAGACCGGGTTGGCGTCGTCCGCCATCAGGTCGGCCCGCTTCGGTGGAGCAAAAAGCATATCGGGGAATTGATCGGGCTGGATCACCAGGCCCACCGCTTGCTGCGCCTCTTGATCCAGATCGATGACTTCCTTCCCTTCGCTGCCCACGTCCGGCGGGTGCAACAGCAGCACGCTGGTGTTCACAAACAGGGCGATGAACAGCGCGCTAGCCACGGCCGGCAGGACTGTCAGCGTCAAAAACAGCCGCAGCTCACCCCAGTCGGCCAGCCACTTCCAAAACAGGATTCCCAAAATGGCCAATACCAGGATCGGCAGGTAGGACACGACGAGCGACGCGCTGGTCCGCGAGAAATAGGCGCTGCTCGCTACGCTGATCATCCCGAACGTGATCACCGACAAGATCAATCCCAAATACGCTCCCAGTAGCTCGGTGGGATGCACGCCCCCCAGCGGCAGGCAGAGCATGACGATCGGCAGCGAGCTGAACACCAGCACGGCCAGCGGGGTCAGCGAAGCCGCCAGCTTGCCCAGCACGATCGCCGACGGCTTGAGCGGGCTGGCCAGCAGCATTTCATAGGTTTTGCGTTCCTTTTCGCCGGTGATCGAGCCGGCGGCAAATGCCGGGACCATCATCGACGTGAGGACGTACTGGCCGATGAAGAACAGGTCCACCAGGTCTCGGGTCTCTCGCGTCGAGTTGGAGTTGGCCGAGAGATCCAGACGCGTGTCCTTGGGCCAGGCGAAGTAGACCACGACGCCCAGCAGAACCTGGTAGACGAGCAGCAAGATGAAACCGCGGGCCATCCGCAGATTGACCAGCAGCTCCCGCTGCATCACCGGGTTTTCCAGAACGTACATGCGGCATTGCCCTCTCAAGCGAAGTGCCGGCTGACACAGCCTGCACCATGCAATATAGACGAGAGCGGGCTGGAAATCAGCGGCCAGGTCCAGCATTGCAATGCCGCGGGGACCGCCAGCATGTTTGCCCCCGGCGCGTTTCCTCCCCCTGCACCGCAAGCTAGAATCGGTCCGCTTCCTTACCTTTCAATCCGAGGAGTGTCTCCGATGATGCAGCGATGGTTTTCAGCGGCACTTGTCCTGACCGCGGCGTCGGCCGCGGCCGCACGGGCCGACGTACGTCTTCCCAAGGTCTTTGGCGACTCGATGGTCCTCCAGCAGCAGGCCCAGATTGCCGT
>DASRJP010000050.1:0-25508 GCA_035649415.1 Pirellulaceae bacterium
GATGCCGACCTGGTGCTCGTCGATCTGAACAAGTTGCAAGCCGTCCGCAATGACGAGCAACTGACAAAGTGCGGATGGAGCCCCTGGCACGGCCAGACTCTCACCGGCTGGCCCGTGCGGACGTGGGTCATGGGTCGCGAAGTGTTCCGGGATGGCCGGCTTGACGAATCCGTCCGTGGACGCGAAGCCCAGTTCGACCACTCGCGCGGCGGCTACTGGGTAAACTCCGACCTTTGACCCCGGACTCCTGACCCCTGACTCCTGTGAACAAGGCCTTCCTCCGCGAGCCCGACGCAACCGACGTTCTCTGCCCGCGCTGCCAGGCGGCCGGCGAGAGTGTGCCCTGGGGAACGGTGCAGCATCATGTGCCGGTCGAGAAACAAAGCGGTCTCTCGGCATCATCCTACTTTTGCCCGACGCCGAATTGTCCCGTCGCCTATTTTGACGCCTTCGAGTCGCTGGTCTTGGCCGCTGATCTCGTCCGGCCGGTTTATCCCAAGGACCCGCAGGCGCCGCTCTGCCCGTGCTTCGGGCTTTCGTTCGAGGAGGTGCAACTCGACGTAGACGAAGGGACGCCGCGGCGGATTCGCGAGCTGCTTGCCAAATCGAAGTCACCGGAGGCTCACTGCGGCGAAACCACCCCTACCGGCCGCTGCTGCATACCGCTGGTGCAAAAGGTTTATCTCAAACTGCGGGGAGAGGCATGAGCAAATTGCGAGCGGGGAGCTCGAGCCAGTGCCTCACACGTAGCCAGAATCCCACGGAAAAAGCGCTCATCGGCCGGCGTCTTGAAGTGGCGAGTTGGTGCTTGCTGTGGCATCGCCAATCCTGAGGGCATAGAATCAGGTTCTGGTCGCAATTGCCGGCTTTTTCGTGGAGGTCCAGCCGTGGTCCATTCCCTGCTACTTGTGTCGCTCCTGGCCCTGGCTCAATCGGACAGCAAATCGGGCGATGTTCCGGCTGAAAAAACCGCCGCCGCCCCAGCCAAGAACGTCGAGCTGGAGGCCAAGGTCAAGGCGCTCGTGCGGCAGCTCGACAGCGACCAGCAGGCCAAGCGCGAAGCCGCCGAGAAAGAGCTGATCGCGCTCGGCCAGGATGTTCTGCCGCTCCTCCCAGCGATCACCCGCACCACCCCCGCCGAGGTGAAAAACCGACTCGGCCGCGTCCGCAAGTCGCTCATGGACGCCGCCATCGCAGCCACAACCAAGCCCAAATTCGTCACCCTCGCCGGCGAGATGCTCCTCTCCGAAGCGCTGGCCGCCGTGGAAAAGCAGACGGGCAACCGGATCGTTGACAGCCGTGAAGAGGACAAGAGCGATCCGAAGATCAAAGTCGAGCTGAATAACACGCCATTCTGGGAAGCCCTGGACACCATCCTCGATGCCGCCGGGCTCACGCTTTACAACTACGATAGCGAAAAAGGTTCCCTCTCCTACATCGCCCGTCAAGGGGATTCGCTCCCGCGGGTGGGTCGCGGCAACTACAGCGGCATTTTTCGCCTGGAACCGATCAAGATCGAGATCGACGCCAGTCTCCGCAACCCGGCGGACAAGTCGCTGCGGCTGACTGTCGATGCTGCCTGGGAGCCGCGCGTGCGACCGGTCGTGATCATGTTGCCGCTGGCGGACTTCAAAGCGGTTGATGAAAGCGGCAATGCGATCGAGGTGGACAGCTCGGATGGCGAGTTGGAGTTTCCGGTGGAAGGAGCTGGAGCAGGAGTCGAGCTCGATATTCCGCTCAAAATTCCGCCGCGCAGCGTAAATAAGATCGCCTCGATCAAAGGGAAGCTGACGGCAGACATGCTCGGCCGCGAGGAGACGTTTGAGTTTCCCAATCCCGAGACGAAAAAGGGAGCGGAGGAGGAACGCGGCGGCGTGACCGTGATTATCGACCAGTGCCGCAAGGTTGACGAACTCTTGGAAGTACGGATGCGGGTAAAGTTCGACAAGGCCAACCGGGCACTGGAGAGCCATCGCGGCTGGATTTACAACAATCCGTGCTACCTCGAGGACGCAAAAGGAGGCCGCGTCGAGCAGGCGGCCATCGAGGCATCGCTGCTGGACGACAACGAAGTGGGAATCGTCTATCGGTTCGACCTGGGCGACGAAGCCAACGCCTCCAAATACAAGCTGGTCTACAAGACGCCAGCGGCAATCATTTCGGTGCCGGTCGAATTCGAGCTGAAAAATATCGAGCTGCCGTAGCGCAGGACAGGGTTCCAACCTGTCCCAAAAATCGGATCAATGCGGTCGCTGACAGGGGTGCATGTTTGGGATATCTGAATCGTGGCACTTATCGCTGACGTCGCTGGCGGGAATACGATTGCTGGGGGACTATTGGCCGCTTTGCTCGTCGCGCCGGCGGACGCTGTCGAGCCCGCCCCGCAAAGGCCGCCGGCAGTTGAGACCGCCATCGCCCAGGTCAACGGCGAGCCGATTTTCCAGCGCGAGCTGGACCGCGAGCTGGCGCCCGCCGCCAGGTTACTCGATCCGCGGGCGACACTGCCGGCCGAAGTCCGACAGCGGGCACTCGATCAGCTCATCGACCGGCGGCTGATAGTGAAGTATTTGACGGAGCAGAAGCTGGCCGCCAGCGACCAGGATGTCGATTTGGAGATTGGGCGACTCAAGCGGCGGCTGGAGGCCCAGGAGAAGAAGCTGGCCGAGCATCTCCAGGCGGGCGGACTCACGGAGGACGACCTGCGGCGCGACATCCGCTGGCGGCTGTCGTGGCAACGGTATCTGGACGGCAAGCTGACCGACGAGAACTTGCAAAAGTACTTCGAGAAGCATCGCCGAGAATTCGACGGCACCGAGCTGAAAGTGGCACACCTCCTCATCAAGCCGGCCAATGCCGCCGATCCAATCTCAGTCGATGAAGCTCAGCACAAGGCCACGTCGCTTCGCCGACAGATCGACGCCGGCGAGCTGACCTTCGCCGACGCCTGCCGTCAGCACTCGCAGGCGCCGACGGCAAAGTCGGGAGGCGACATCGGCTTCATTCGACGTCACGAGCCGATGCCCGATTCATTCTCCGCTGCCGCATTTGCCTTGGAGGAGGACCAGGTGAGCCAGCCTGTCCAAACGAAATTCGGCATTCATTTGATCCGGGTGCTGGAAGTCAAGCCGGGACAGCGCCCTTGGGAGGAATCCCGCGGTGAACTCCGTTCGGCCGTGACGCAGTATCTGTTTCGCTGGATCGCGCAGAAGGAGCGGGAAACGGCGCAGGTGGAGATCGTTCTACTGCGTTAGGCATTTGAATTCGAGATTTGACTTCTAACTTCTAACCTCTGACTTCCGACCTCTGACTTCTGTCATGGACGACACTTCCCTCCCGCCGCACTTTGCCGATTCCCGCTGGCGGCGGTCGCTGGCCACGCGTCTTTTGCGCTGGTTCGACCGGCACGCCCGTGATTTGCCTTGGCGCAAGACGCGCGATCTGTATCGCATCTGGGTCAGCGAGATCATGCTCCAGCAAACCCAGGTGGTTACAGTCATCCCCTACTATCAGCGATTTCTGTCGGCATTCCCCAACGTGACAAGGCTGGCCGCAGCGCCGGAGCAGCAGGTGCTGAGGCTGTGGGAAGGGCTCGGTTACTACCGCCGCGCCCGGCAACTCCATGCCGCGGCACAGGAGATTGCGACGGTTTTTGATGGCAAGTTTCCGCGCACCGTCGATGAGGTGCGCTCGCTGCCTGGCATCGGACGCTACACGGCTGGCGCGATCCTATCGATCGGACTCGACCAGCGACTGCCGATCCTGGAGGCCAACACAATCCGCGTTCTGGCGCGACTGGCGGCCTTTCGAGGCGACACGGCAACCGCGGCAGGAAAGAAATTCCTCTGGACAGCAGCAGAAAGGCTGCTGCCGACCAGGCGCTGCGGCACGTTCAATCAGGCGCTGATGGAACTCGGCAGCGAGATCTGCATGCCGAAGTCGCCGGCGTGTGACCGTTGCCCACTGGCCCAGCTCTGCTCAACACGCGAGCTGAGCTTGCAGGCAACTATTCCGACGTCGAAGAAGCGCAAGGAGTACGAAGACGTTACCGAAGCGGCCGTCGTCATTTGCCGTAGCGGCCGAGTTCTCGTGCGGCAGCGCCAACACGGCGAACGCTGGGCCGGACTTTGGGATTTTCCGCGCTTCGCAGTCTCGCCGGATCCAAGCGGCAAGTTGCTAACGCAAATCGAGCGAGAAACAACGGCGCTTACCGGCGTCAGGATTGGCGGACTGCGTCAACTGGCAACGCTCAAGCATGGGGTGACGCGGTTTCGAATTACGCTCAAGGTCTTTACTGCCTCGGCAGCGTCATCACGGACGAAAGACGGTATTTGGATTTCGCTAGCGGAACTCGGCAATTATCCGCTCAACACGACGGGCCGCAAGATCGCCAACCTTCTGGAAAGCCAGGCGCGAACCGCGAAGTCGCCGGGCCAGAAGAAACCCACCAACCGGGCGACCGCCGAGATGTCCGCTTTCAGTCGCAGCTAGCGCGGCGCTGCCTCGCCGCCCGACGCTTCGCTGTCAGGCACGATCGATAGGCCATCGCTGGCCCGAAGCTGGATCCGATAGGTCTTGCCCTTTTGAACCTTCATCGAGAGGGCCTGGCCGTGTGCCGCACGGATTCCTTTTTCTTCGGCTTTGGCCTTGTCGTTTGCGATGCTCCAGAAGTCGTCCCAGATTCCTTTTTCGAAGTCGCTCATCTGTCCGCCGCGAGCGTAGGCGCTTGGCCGCGAGCCCGTTTCGTCGAGTGCATAGCCGTCGATCGGCTTCTGCTGATCGCCGAAGATGCGGCTGAACAGGCACAGCGACGTCGAGCGGTCGAGGTCCTTTTCCTCCACGTACTTGTCGTCGAACTTCACCACCAGGTAATCCACGTACACGGTGTCGCCGGGAAGGACGAACGGCCGCGGCGGCGTAATCGGGTGGCCTTCCTCATTGAGTTCCACGAACTCGACGGTAGAGAAAGTCGCTCCCCCCTCTTCCTTCGGCCCCTGGTCGATCACCGTCAATTTCGCAACGCGGTGATCGACCTTGAGCAGCGCGATGCGCGTTTCCAGCTTCTCGACTAGCAGCTTAAGGTCGGCGACGTCCTTGTTCAGGGCGGCGATCTGCTCGCCGCGGTGCGTCAGCTCGGTTTCCGCGTCCTTAAGCTTGATCCTCGTCGCATCCAGTTCCTCCGCTGCCCGTTCCTTCGCCGTGTACGCGTCGTATCCAAAATAGCCCGCCGTGCCGATCGCTCCGAGCACGACCAGCGCGATCAGCGTGCGCAGAAAGCTGTTGACAGTGGACAGATTCTCCATCATGCCAGGCATGTTCAAATCCTCCGCTGAATGCAGGCCACTCGCAGAACAAGCACACTACTGTTTTCCAAGCAAGTGCCGAACTGCCGCACCTATGTCGGGCTCCTTGATCAGACTCTCGCCAACCAGCATGGCATCTACGCCGGCTGCCTCCAAGCGTAGCACATCTGCCCGGTTGTGAATGCCGCTCTCGGCCACGAAAACCGCGTCCAGCGGCACCTGGTCCCGTAAGCGAAGGCAGTGGTCGAGATCGACGGCAAATGTCTTCAGGTCGCGGTTATTAACTCCAATGAGCGATGCGCCGGCCGCGAGGACCCGCGGCAGGTTGGCCGGCTCGTACAGCTCCACGAGCGGCGTCAGTCCCAGCTCCAGCGCCTCGTTGTGAAGTTTCCGCAAGTTGCAGTCGTCCAGACACTCGGCAATCAGCAGCACCGCATCGGCGCCGGCGACGCGGCCCTCGAAAAGCTGATAGCTGTCGAGAATGAAATCCTTGCGCAATAGCGGCAGCGACACCGCCGCGCGAATTCTCGTCAAAAACTCCAGCCGCCCCTGAAAGAATTTCTCGTCGGTGAGCACGCTGAGGCAGCTCGCGCCGCTTTCCTCATAGGTGCAGGCAATGGCTACCGGATCGAAGTCACCGCGAATGACTCCTTGGCTGGGGCTGGCCTTCTTCACCTCAGCAATCAGCTTGATTGGTCCCTTGGCAGCCAGCGGCGCAAAAAAGTCCCTTACGGGCGGCGCGTCCTTCAGCTTGGCGCGCAGCTCGGCCTCCGCAATGTGTGCCTTGGCCCGCGCGATCTCATTGCGCTTGTGAGAAACGATCTGTCCTAAGATGTCACTCAAGGCCCAAATGCAAAGCGCAGCCACTGGGCGTTGAAGTCCGCCTGGCTTGCCGCACTCTGCAACCTTAGATGTAGTACATCCCTTCCATCTGCCCTTTCAGACTCCCGGCCAGGTCCGCAAAAGTCATCTCGGAAAGCATCTCACGCTCGGCGGCATTAATCTTTCGCCAGGCGTCGAGCAGCACACGCGTCACAGGGTTCTGCGCTCCGGCATTGCTGGTGATCTGGCCGGACTGGCCATCGACGGCACTCATCACTTCCCCTAGCGTGATCTCGGCCGGGTCCCTGGCAAGCTGGTAGCCGCCGCTGGCCCCGCGCGTGCTCTGCACGATGCCAGCGCCTTTGAGCTGGAGCAGAATCTGGACGAGAAATCGGGAGGGAATGCCGTGAGCCTCGGCAATTTCGCGGATACGAACGGGGTCGGGGCTGCCATAGCGCGTGGCCAGGGTGAGCACGGCGATACAGGCGTATTCCGTTTTGGCCGAGACAATCACGCTCGTAGAACGGAATTCACTCCGTTTCCAAGGAATATCAGGATCCAAATCCCCGACGAGATCTTACGGACTGAATGAATGCCGATCTATTTGTCGAGCGAATGCAAACCACACTCGGTCTTGGCAAATCCGCTCCAGCGGCCCGCCCGCTCGTCCTCGCCTGCCAAAATCGCTCTGGTGCACGGCCAGCAACCAATGCTCGTGAATCCCTGGTCGTGCAGCGGATTATAGGGCACGTCGTGGTCGCTAATAAACTTCCAAACGTCCTGTTTCGACCAATTTGCCAGCGGACTGACTTTCACCAGGCTGAACTTCTTGTCCCAAGCGACGATCGGCACGTTCGCCCGATCGGGACTCTGGTCGCGGCGAATGGCACTTGCCCAGGCATGAAACCCGACGACTGCGTTTTTGAGGACCGTCACTTTGCGGTCGAAGCAGCATTGATCGGGGTTGGTCCGATAGAGCGGCCCCCCATGGAGATTTTCGTATTCTTCCACGGATGTAGCGGCACGCTTCAATTCCACTTCAATGCCATAGCGGCGCGCCACTTCATCCCGAAGCTTAAGCGTCTCGGGGAACTGGTAGCCCGTGTCGAGGTTGAAAACGTGGGTCTTGCGGTCGATCTCGGAAAGCATATGCAGAATGACCATCCCCTCGGGCCCGAAAGCGGTGGCCATCGTGAACTTGTCGCCAAACCGACCCACCACCCAGCGCAGAATCTCCTCCGGCTTAGCCCCGTCAAGCTCTTCACTTTGAGCTTTAATCTCCGCCTCTAATTCCGCGGTCAGCGTCAATTTGTTGTCGCCAGGAATTGGCCGCTCCTCGCCGGGCGGTTGATACATGCGAATCGCGTGAGGCTGTACGATGGTCACCATGATTGCGGCCTAGAAAACCGCGGCTCCGCAGCAAATCGCTAACTCCACGAGGCAATCTTACCCATGTTGCTAATATAAGTCAACAATTGGGTTCCCTCCCGTTTCATCGGTAAGGATTAGGAGGATTCTGCAGCCTAGCCTGCAAAACTTGCAGCGATTGGGAAGCCGCGAACACGACATAACCCATTCACTCACTTTTGGTTACAAGCAGCCAGCCCTGCTCAGCCTTTGTTCCTGGTCAGACCGATGGTCCCAGGAAAGCTATTGCAGCGCGTTCCCAATCCGCATCAGTTCCTTCTCTCCGGGAAACTCCTTGACGCGGTAGCGCTCTGGATAGAGACCCAATGGCTCCATCAAAGTGCCGACAACCTGCTGCACATGCTCCCACGCGCCGCTGGCTACGATTTTCGCGTCGTCTGCCGCATCGGGGCGAAAGAAAAGCACGGCATCGGTTTGGGGGAGCAGATTCTCCACACCGTCGTACCACACGCTGTAGCTGGTCACGCGTCCGGTATCTTTGTTTTGCAGCGCGCCAAAGGGAGCCACGATCACCGCTTGCCCCTGTTGCTGATGAACCGCATCCAGGAGCTCTTTTTGGTCGTTGTATTCGGCACCAATCGTTCGCAGACGCAACTCGCGGAACTCTGGATACAGCGGCGAATCGGCCGGCGGCAGCCAGGGCGTCCACTCGTCCCCCTCCAACCGCAGTGCGATCGTGGAAATCGGCCGTGGTTTGTTGAACGAATCTTTGGCGATTTTCGTCATGATCTCCAGCCCCTGCGCGTCGTCTGAGCCAGTCACCACGAGCGTATCGCGATTGGGGACCATCGCTACGTGCTCACCCTGGACGTCGAACCGGCGAATCAAGTCCAACAAGACCAGCCGTGAGGCATCGTAATTGTCGCCGCTGGCGGACGCGTACACGCGCCCGTCCAGTACTGCGAATTTGACTTCGCCCATTTGCTCCAAGTTCTGTCGCGCCGCCTCGAGCGCCTCGTAAAAGCCCACCTCCCAGCCATCGAGATCCTTTTGACTGATGCTTCGCATCGCGGTGGGCAGGTCGTACACCAGCGACAGCGCCAAATGTTCGCCAATCACTTGCTGCGGCATATCGAAGCCCTCGCCACCGCGGACCTTCGATTGAAGGATGGCCGACTCCAGATAGAACCGCGAGCGAACAACGGGGAGCAGGTCCGGATGGATGTCGGCGAAATCCGCGGGCAATTCGTAGCTACGGGAAGCGACACAGCTTTGCAGAAATCGCTTGAGCAGCCCGGCTCGGCTGGTGGCCTCGGCCCGACAATACTCCTGGTAAATGTTGGCCAGATTGATGAATCCCTCGTCGGGCCGCAGGAGCAAGAATTTTTCCTCGTCGTAACGATATTCGGCTTGTGGGTCCAGCTTTTTCAGCTCGGCAAGCACAATGCCGGCGAACTTTTCCCTGCTGGGCGGCCCCGAGAATAGATCGAAGAGTCCCACGAGACTGACCTTCCTGCGAAGGCGGATGGCCACTGGCGTAATGCGACGGCATCGGCCGACCATCTTATCGTAAGCCACATGCGCTGTCGTGTCGGCAAATCCGCCCTTGGCGGAACTCGTTGATCGTTGGCTGGCAACGAGTTACGCTGCGTCAAGAACGTCCAGCTGGCAACGAATAGATTTACCAGACACTTTTGATGAAGCGTTGGGGCCCCTCGCCGGCCACCTTCATAGCCAAATCCGTTCTCTGAAGGAAATCGATGAATTCACTTTGCCTGTGGGCCATGCTGGTCTGCTCGGGCGAACCGTTGGACGACGGCACGCTGCTGTTCCTGGAAAACGCCAATAGCGTCGTTCAAGCGGCAACCCGCGGCAAAATCGGGCATGTGGCGATCTACATCACGGTCGACGGCCGACCCTGGATTTTCGAAGCGACGCCAGCGCGCGTGCGGCGCGTAACTCCCGCGGACTACTACGAAGAGCTGGTGCGCATCAACGTCAAACGAGACGACGATAAGAAAATTCGTGCCTTGGCACTACGCCCGCAGATACCCTATACCGAGGCTGAGAAGGAGGCGATGCGCACTTACTTGAACGACCAGCTCGGCCGCCGCTACTCGCTGCTGAATTATGTTCAAGACAAGGAGGGCGACGGCATTCACTGCGCCGAGCTGGCCGCCAGCGCGCTCAACGCCACTGGCCGTCACGAATTCAAGCCGCCGCGGTCAATCCATCCTGCTCGGTTTTTTGATCTCGTCCAGCCGAACCACCGCAAGGTCGAGCCTGTGACACTGCCGGAGGCGGCAGCGAAAGAGACCTGGTGCCAGCGAGCCGATCGTCGCTGGGGAGAAATCTGGCGCTGGAGCTGCTGGGGTTGCGGCGAAGCCTGGGCATTGTGCTTCTAGTCGAGAGGCCGGGACGCTCTACGTCGATTCGTTGCTGGCCAGGGCATGGACGCATGCCACGCGCAGCGGCGGCGCACCATACCGATTGATCATTCGCCGCTGCGGAAGACGTCGCGACGAGCTGATTGGGCGCTGCACCCTGGCAGCCGGCAGGCAAGCCTGAGGCGAATCATTTTGCGTCGCATCACTGGCATCGGCATGCCTCGGCATTTCGTCAGCGGCCTCGTCCGCCTGCTGGTCGGCAGGCTGCTCGGCCTCGCGCGGCAGTTCACCTCGAACGACGCGCACGTCGCGCGGAGCCTGGATGCCTATCCGAACCGCATGACCTTTAACCCGCAACACCGTGATGGTGACGTTGTCACCGATTCGGATTTGCTCCTGGAGCTTTCGCGTCAGTACGAGCATGGCACACTCCTTGTCCCGGAGAGGAGAGTTCTGCGAGCAATATGAACGGCTGTCACTTGCAGTGGCCGTGCCAAACAAACGTTCGCAGCTGCGCTTCTGACTGCAAGTGATTGCCATAACCGCGGTTAAGCCCGGCGATTCGAGAATGTGATGATTTTGGAAGGAGCTGCGCCAGGCGCACCGCATGAAAATGTTTCAAGATTTGTGCATCTATTGCCGCAAGGTTACAAACGGCGGCACTTGCTCTTTGAGAAATGGCGGCGTCCTGGCAGAATGCGGGAGCGGACGAACAATTCTAGCCCGGGAGCTAGCGGCGCCGTGCTGACAAGGATCGGTCATCTAGCGGTTTATTTCCTCGTGCGAGCGCTGCTGTCGCTGGTGCAAGCGATGAGCATTGAGTCGTGCGCCGCCTGCGCCAAAGTGCTGTCTGTAGTTCTTCACGACGTGCTGCGACTTCGCCGCACCATTGTGGAACAGAATCTTGCAACCGCATTCCCCCACATGTCTCACGAGGAGCGCAACCAGACCGCGCGCCGGATGTGGCAGCACGTGCTCGTGATGATCGCGGAAATTGCCCACGCGCCGCGGAAGATCCACGATTCGAATTGGCGTAAGTACCTCGATATCACCCCCAAGCCAGAATTGGTTGGGCTGATGCTACAGCCGCGACCTCGCGTGTGCGTTACCGCGCATCTGGGCAACTTTGAGCTGGGAGGGTACCTGACTGGACTCCTCGGATTTCCCACCTTTACCGTTGCCCGCACGCTGGATAATCCCTATCTGGATACTTTCGTAAACCGCTTCCGTGAGGCAAAAGGGCAATACATTCTTCCCAAGATCGGCAGTGCGCCGCAGGCCGACGCAGTGCTGACCACCGGCGGCACGCTGGTGCTCCTGGGGGACCAGCACGCGGGGCCCAAGGGATGCTGGGTGGAATTCATGGGCCGTCCGGCCTCCTGTCACAAGGCTGTCGCTCTGTTTACTTTGCTCAGCGGAGCGCCAATGCTGGCCGTGGCATGTATCCGCCGAGGACGACCGCTGCAGTTCACGCTGGAACTGGTGGGAGTCGTGGATCCCGCAGCCGCATCTTGTGATGCGCTGGCCGGAGTGCAACAGCTTACGCAGTGGTACAATGATGTTCTGGCCGCGCAGATCCGTCGACAGCCCGACCAGTATTGGTGGTTGCACCGCCGCTGGCGCGAACCTCCCAAGCGATTGCGGCAGAAGCTGACTGCCGCCCGCCAGGCGGCCTAGGCCTGTCTACTGACCTCCGGCACTTGACTCGTCCGATGACCACCTGGCACCGCGTGATTGCCGCCCGCGATTGTCCTCCAGGAACGGGCATGGAATGCGTCACCGGCGATCGCGTGGTGGCGCTGTTCAACGTGGATGGGCAGTTTTATGCGTTGGACGGCATTTGCCCGCATCAGGGGGGGCCGCTAGGCAAAGGCGTGCTCAGCGGATGCGTGGTCACTTGCCCATGGCACGGCTGGCAGTTCGACGTAACGACAGGTCAGCATCAAATCAGCAAAACCCTCGTGCACAGCCACTATGCAACCAAGGTGGAAGGGGAAGACGTCCTGGTGTCATTTGACGCCTGGTGAGCGACTGCCTTTCGCCCTAAATCACTGCTCACGCCCCGTCCGCGGCCTGCCAATTTGGATTTCGGACTTTGGACATTGGACGGAAATCCCTTGATCCACTACCGCAGTTTCTTGAATTGGGATCCGCCGGCCATTGCCGAAATCTGGCGAACCCAGCCGCCACTGCGGGGCCGGCTTCAGGCGATCACGCCGGTGATGCTCGAGGAGTTGATTTTCGCCAAACCCTATTTTGACCGACATGGTTTCATCGTGGCGGTCGACGATTCCCGCCTGGTCGGCTTCGTCCATGCGGCGCTAGGGGCTAGCGAAGACGAGTCGACCGTGTCCACAGACCAGGCCGCGATCTGCCAGCTCATGGTCGTGCCACACGCGAGAAAGGGTGAAATCGAGGCCGAGTTGCTAGCCGCTGGCGAAAACTATCTCCGCCGCAAAGGGGTCCGGCAGGTTTTTGGCGGTTGCCGCTACCCTGTGAATCCTTTTTACCTTGGCCTCTATGGCGGCAGCGATCTTCCCGGAGTCTTGTCCAGCGATTTGACGTTCGCCAGCTTGCTGCGGGCATACGACTACCGCGAAGGGGCGCGGCGGATTCTTTTGTCACGGACACTGGAGCAGTTCAAGGCGCCGGTCAGCGGCAAGCTGATCCAATTGCGGCTGACGCATCGCGTCTCCAACCTGCATGTCATTCCGGACACCTGGTGGAGCGCCTGCGTCTGGGTGCATGCCGATTGGACGCGGTACGAACTGCGGCGCAAAAACGCCGACGACGTGCTGGTATCCGCGACCTTCTGGGACGTGATGCCAATCGCGCGCGAGTGGGGAGTGCATGCCGCGGGATTGGTGCGAATCGACGATACGGAGGAAGCGCGGGAAGCAGGACTGACAATGCTGCTCATGTCCGAGGCGCTCCTGCAGATTCATAAGCAAGGCATAACGCTGATCGACGCCCAAGCACCGGCGAGCGACACGTCACTGGTGTCGCTTTTGACGCAGCTTGGCCTTGTGGAATACGACTCAGGAATAGGATTTGTGAAGGAGGTCGGCCAGTAGCAGAAGCGGATTGCTCCACATTTACGCCACGCCACGCTCTTCCTCCGGCTCCTCGCGCCGCTGCCGGTCGATGGCATCCTGCCGGATATGACCGTCTTCGCTCACGTCGTCGAAGCGGACGGAAACGCGTTTGGAGACGCCGCTCTCCTGCATCGTAACTCCGTAGAGCGTGGTGGCCGCCGTCATTGTCTTTTTGCTGTGCGTGACGATGATGAATTTTGTCCAGCCCAGGAACTCGTTCAGCACGTCGATGAAGCGGCCGATGTTGGCCTCGTCAAACGGCGCGTCGACTTCGTCCAGGACGCAGAACGGACTGGGACGGAATTGAAAGATGGCCAGCAGCAATGCCACGGCCGTCAGCGCCTTTTCGCCCCCCGAGAGCAGCGAGTTATTGAATGAAGGCTTGCCGGGAGGAGTGGCGATGATTTCGACGCCGGCATCGAGCACGTCCACGCCTTCCTCGAGCACGATGTCCGCCTTGCCGCCGCCAAATGCCTTGCGATACAGCGTCTGAAAGTTGACGCGAATTGCTTCCAGTGTCTCCACGAACAATCGGCGGCTGTCGGCATTGATCTTGTGGATGATCCGTTCGAGGGCCTGCTTGGCCTCGGTCAGGTCCTTGTGCTGGCTGACCAGGTGGGCAAAGCGGGCCTCGAGCTCGTCGAGTTCGTCCAGTGCGTCGAGGTTGACGGCGCCGATTTGATGGAGCTTGCGGCGAAGTGATTCGATTTCCGCCTCGACTTCGGCTCGCTGCTCGGCAAGCTGTGGATCGTGGTCCAGTCGTGCGGTCAGCTCCGCGAGGTCGATCTGATAGTCCTCCCGCAGGCGATCGACGAGCGTCTGTCGTTCGTGTCGCACCTGGCCAGCCGCAAGATCTATCTGATGCTGCTTTTCCTGAAGCTGGCGGAGGGTCTTTTGAATCCGCTGCACTTCTTCAGTTAGACCGGCGCGGCGACGTGCGGCTGCCTCCCGCGTCTGCATCTGAGTGGCGATGTCGCGCACCAACTCTTCCTTGCGGAAATAACCGGCGGCAATCGTCGACTCGGCGTGCAGAATCTCCAGCTCGGTTTGCACGTGCCGGTGCTCGCAATGTCGTAGTTGCTGCCGGACCTGATGCACGGCCCGCTCACGCTCGCGCTGGTCGTCCTCGAACTGCGACAAGCGGATTTGCAGCCCTTCGACGCGCTGCTCGCTGCGCGCCAATTCGACGCGCGCGGCAGTCGCCTGCTGCACTGTGGATTGTCGCTTGCGCTCGATCTGACTCTGCTGCGCTTCGTCGTCATCAATCGCCGCCTGCTGCTGGGCCGCCTGGGCCTGGGCTGCGACCAATTCGTTGCGGCAATGGGTCAGACTGGTCGCCAATCGTTCGGCGTGTTGACGATTCTCGGCCAGCGCGGTCTCCACGGTGGTGGACTGCTGTTGGTATTGCTGCGATCGCTCTTGGAGTGTGTGTGTCTGCACGCGAACATCGGCCGCGGCGCGCATCAGTGTCTGCACGGCGGAGCCCAAATGAAGCAGTTCGCGATCCTTGGCATCAATTTGCTCGCGCAGTGCGGCCACTTCACTCTGCGATGCGGCGATCTGGTCAGCGAGTACAGCCAGGTCGCTGCGTAGCGCCCTCAGCTCGCTGCGCCGCGAGACAATGCTGGTCGCCGATTGACGCGTTCCCAGTGAAAAGGCGCCATTGGCCTGGAGCAATTCGCCTTCCAGCGTGACGAACGACTGACCCGCCTCGAACCCGAGTTCGCGCCACAAGCGGAAGGCATCCGCGCGGGACTTTACAACCCACGTACTTCCCAGGAACTGCCTGGCTAAGTGCTGAACCTCTGCTGGAATCTCCAACAACTCGTCGCCCCTGCCGATAACCGCCTCTGGCTGTGGGAAGTCCCTGGCACCAAAGCGTCCATTATCGCCCCTGGCGCCCTTTTCCACTGCGCCGGCCGGCGGCTCCTGCGTCGCAATCCAGGTCACCCTGCCGGACAGCGGTCCCAGTGCCCCCATCGCCGCTTCGACCTCCGCCAGGCCGCCATCCACAACCAGCGCTTGTGCGGCGTCTGCAAGCGCCACGTCGATTGCCGCAGCGTGCTCGACTTTGACGGCAATCAAATCCGCCAGCACGCCGCGGACTTTCGACAGCGGCCCGCTCGTCTGCCCCTTGATCTTTCGCAGAACCTCTTTCACGCCGGCGCCGAGACCCTCCAGCGTCCGTTCCAGTTCGTCCAGCAGATCTGTCCGCTCCTCCAAGCCGCGACTGCGCGATCGAAGTTTGGCCAGATCCTCCTGACGCGCTGCATGTACCCGGCGCGTCTGCGCCAGGTCATGCGAAAGATCGTCCAGCGCCAATTGGTGTTGGGACGCCTCGTCGTCAACCTGCTGCTGTCGCTGCCATGCGGCGGCCAGCGATTGATCCAGCTCGACGGCCGCATTTTGCAGTACTTGCAAGTTCTCCTGGCATTGCCGGCACGACAACTCGGCGGCGGCGCATCGTTTTTCTTCTTCTTCGATACGGCTGGTCAGTACGGCGACCGCCTGTAGCCGGGTTAGCTGCTCCCGCCGACGGACGGCTCCCAGCCGATGGGCCTCGTCCAGTTGTTCGGTCAAGGCCTGCACCTGTCCCTCGCAGGCGGCCAGGCGAGCTGCAATCGCAGCATGGATTTCCGTGGCGGTAGCGAGTTCGGTTGCGGTGGCCACCATCCGCGCTTTGACGTCACCGGCCCGATCGCTGATGGCGGCAAGATTCTGGCGGTGCAGTGCCGCTTCTTCGTCCAGTTCGCGTAACCGGGCAAGCTGTTGCTGGATCGTCGCCTCGCGCTGGGCGATCTGCTCTCGATTCGTGGCGGCCAGTGCCTCGGCAGCACGAATCTGCTCATCGCACCTGAGAACCGTGGTTTCCGCCTCCAGCAGCGATGCCTCCAGCGCTTCGCACTGCGCCGTGGCGTCGGCAGAGTGGGCACGCAGCGCGGCCAACTCCTGCTCATAGGTTTCGATCCGACCGGTCAACTTGCGCCAGTCCACAAGCGCCACCTGCGTGCGCAACTGCTGGAGCCGGTCGGAATATTCGCGGTAGCGCTTGGCTTTGGCAGCCTGATTGCGGACGCTCCGCAAGCGATTTTCAACCTCCTCGACGATATCCGACAGTCGCAGCAGATTCTGTTCGACGCGTTCCAGCCGTCGCTGGGCTTCGATTTTCTTGGCCTTGAACCGGCTGATGCCGGCGGCCTCTTCGAAAATCGCGCGACGGTCCTTGGCCGATGCTTGCAGCAGCCGGTCTACCTTTCCCTGCTCGATCAAGCTGTAAGCATCGACTCCCACGCCGGTCCCCCGGAACATGTCCTTGATGTCCTTGAGACGCGCCGGCTGGCGGTTGATCAGGTATTCCCCTTCGCCGCTGCGATAAACGCGGCGCGTGATGTGCACCTCCGGAGCATCGACGGGAAGCCGTCCGTCGGCATTATCGAAAATGAGCGTTGCCTCTGCCGCGCCGGCGGGCTTGCGGCCGCCGGCGACCGTCCCGGAGCCTTTGAAGATGACGTCAGCCATCTCCTTGCCACGGAGGCTTTTGGCGGACTGTTCTCCCAGGACCCACTTCACCGCATCGACGATGTTCGACTTGCCGGACCCATTGGGCCCGACGATCACCGTAATGCCGGGGGGAAACTCAAAGCGCGTTTTGTCGGCAAAGCTTTTGAAGCCGAAAAAATCGAGAGCTTTGAGCATGCGAAATCAGTCTCTCGGAGGCCGCGGTCCGCAGGCTCGGCGGCTCCATGACCGCAACGACCGCGGCCGCTCGACGGAGACTCGGGACCGTGGACTGGCGACTTGAAACTACGGCGTCGCCTCCTCCTTCTTGGACCACGGATTGATTCTATCAAGAAAGCCTTTCTCTTGCGGCTCTCGATAGGCGGGATCCACATAGGTATCCGTTGGAGATTCGCTCAGAGGGGATGCCGCCGGCTGCTGCTTTAGCGGATCGCTGAAGATGCCGGGAGCCGGGTCGGCCGTTTGCCGGTTGGCTTCGATTGCGGCCGCCGATGCTTCGCTCGGGTTGCCGTTGACCGTTTCTTCCGAATCGCGCTGGAACTCGCGCCGGGGGGAGGGGAGCGCTTCGATCGCGATTCGCGATGCTAGCGACCCGTTTTTCTTCAATTCGTGAATGAGTTGAATCACGTCGGCATAACCGCCCCCCAGCCGCACCACGGTGCGGATCAGTTGGTCGAGGCTGGTGCCGCACGTTTCCGAGAGCGTGTCTTCCCCGGCACGGAAACGGCTCACTTTCACCGTCTCATCATTGATCGTGGTCACCAGGATCGATTTTCCAGCGTTTGCCGCCTCGGGCGGCGTGAACCGCTGGTCGTGGCCAAACAGGACCATCTCGGGCCGCTTGCTGCGCGTGAAATGGACCATCGGCTCGCCAGACGTCGGCAGCAAATGGTAATAGAACGCGTCGCCGAGGGTTTCGCCCCGCGTACTCGGATCGTCCGGACTGCGGGTGTGGATCGCGCGGAACGCACCGTACCGCGTCTCGGCGCTGTCCACGTGCAAGAGTTCGCTCAGCACGCTCAGCGCGCTGACGTGGTTCATGGCCGTCAGCGCGGTAAGTGCGTGCCAGCGGAATGCCGACTCGCTGCGGGCCACCTCTCCCAGCGGCGCTGCGGCAGCGGGGTCGTCGAGATAGGCCAGGGCTTCGGCCGAATAGAATTTAACTTCGGGATCGCTGGAGGCGATGCCGCGCTTGAGCGCATCGATCGCATCCTTGCCGATCGCCTCCAGTTGCACCGCGGCACTGGCTGCGGATGCGGGCTCCAGCAGCTTCTTCTCGAGCAGCTCCAGGCGCTGGGCCCGCTTGACGCCGTCCTCGCGCAGTGGGATCTTCGCGACGACGCGGACGTAATGATAAATGTTGTGCCGGTAGTTGGCGGGAATGGAAAGTTCGAGGAAGTTGGGGCGCTTCGCCGTACAAACGCCCGTTTTGACCCCTTGATCGAACGTGTAAAAGCGGTTGTTGATGGCCCGGCTGATCAGCGTCACGATGCGGTAGGATGCGTCCTGCTCGCGAATCGCCAGACCCAGGTCGCGAGTAACATTCGACATGGCACGACCGAGGATCCGTCCCTGCGTTTCGGTCGCCCGAGTGGACTGATTCTCAAATACAGCGTCTACCAGCACCGTTCCATCCACCAGCGCGTCGACGTGCCCCGTGTGCAGCGTGCCGTCGATTACCGCCACTTGCCGCAGACGGGAACTCATCAGCCAGCCGCTGCGCAGGCTGCTGGTCTCACTCCCGCCAGGAAGCATCACTTCCACATCGAACGTGTCCCCCTTACGAATTCCCGGCGGCAATACGCCCCGCACGAGCACGATCGACGTCGTCGGTGACTGGAGAACTTTGTCTGGCTTCTGCACCTCGTGCGACAGCATCTCGTTCACCAGGACCTGACGCTGCGGCGCGGTCGGCGGCAGGTCGCGGCCCGTATTATCCAAATTCGTTACCAGGCCTACCGACTCCAGTTCGGTAAAGTGCAGCCCCCAGGGACGCGCGTAATCTCCCACCAGTTCGACTTCGCGTTTTTCCTTGTCGTCGGCGACCAACTCCTCCGCCTCGGGTGTCTGGCCGCGCATCAGTTGCGATGCGCAACCGCTGCATGCAGCCAGTCCCAAGCCCAATCCCAAAAACGCCCGACGGCTGAGCCACAGACTGCTGCGCTGGTGGCGGGTCGAGGTGGGCATCATGCCGTTTCGCTCCGTGAAAAATGAGCCTGGGCGCGCACCGTCCTGGTGCGGCATTTTCAGGGCGTGAAACGATAGGAAGGACAGAAATTCCAGTCAAGTGAGAATTGGACCTCCTGCTACGAAAGCGCCCTTCTTATTTCACCTTACTCCTTCGTTTGCCGACAGTTAGAATACATTGGCTACCCAATCCTGCGACCTTGGCCATGATGGCCGACCGTCCTCACTCGCCATCCTTCCACCGCGAACTAAGTGAATTTCTCGAATTGCCTGCAAGTGGCGTCCATCACGGACGTCGGCATGAGGCGGACGTCCAATCAGGACTCTCATGCCCTGGTGGTGGCCGAAACGCCAGAGCTGTGGCAGGCGCGGGGGCATTTCTTTCTCGTGGCTGACGGCATGGGGGCCCATGCCGCTGGCGAACTCGCCAGCAAGCTAGCCGCCGACGGGGTTCTGCACCTCTACCTCAAGTATCGCGAGGAATCTGCTCCTGACGCACTTTCCCGGGCTATCCGCGAAACGAATGCCGAGATCCATCGACGCGGCACGGCCAACCCGGACTTCCACAACATGGGGACGACGTGTAGCGCGCTGCTGCTCCTGCCCCAGGGCGCGGTCGTGGCCCACATCGGCGACAGCCGCATCTATCGGTTGCGGGGACAGAAACTGGAGCAGCTTACCTTCGACCACAGCCTCCAATGGGAGCTCCAGGCCTCCGGTCAATTGCCCCCGGGAAGCGACCTGGCGGCAGTCGTCCCCAAAAACGTGATTACCCGCTCGCTCGGCCCCAACGCCGCCGTGCAGCTCGATCTGGAGGGGCCGCACCCAATCGAAGTGGGTGATATTTTCCTGCTTTGCAGCGATGGCCTGACGGCCCGCGTGGAAGATGCGGAGCTCGGTCCGATCCTGACGGCACTTCCTCCGGAGGAAGCAGTCCGGGCCTTGGTGGACCTGGCGAACCTGCGAGGTGGCCCGGACAATGTCACGATCGTTGTTGCCAAAGTGATGGGGTCCGAGCTGGCGACTGCCGGCGCTCATGCGTCCCCTCTGACCGTTGGCGCTGAGCCGAACCGGACGCTTGTGCATCCGGGCATCTGGATTGCCGCCTGCGTATGTGCCTTGGCAAGCGTGGTCATGCTGGTGCTAAGGCTGTTTCCGGCAGCCGCCGTGGCGGCTGCTCTGGCGGCCATCATCGGGTTGGTCGGACTTGCCAGGCGATTTGGGACTGGCGGAGGGACGTCATTGGCAGACGGCCGCCGCATGGGCCGCGGTCCCTACTCCGAAACGTTCAGTCAACCGGACCACGAGTTCCTGGGAAAACTCGCCCATACGGTGGACGAGCTGCGCGAGGCGGCTCGCGAAGGGGACTGGGTCATCGATTGGCGGAAGTTCGACGAATTTGTGAGCAAGGCACTGGCTGCCGACCGCGACAAGCAATACATCGATGGCGTCCGCTACTTCTGCCGCAGCATCACTTTCATGATGAACGAGCTTCGCTCCCAGCCGATCCGCTAAACATCGGCTCAAGCGGATTTCTGACCCCTGCCTTCCGACCCCTGAGTCCTGCTACGATAATCGTGTCAAAACAACACGAGCGAGATTTCCAACCACGATGCTGTTCAATCGCAAACGACTGAGATTGTCCGAAGGGGAGCGCCAGGCGATGCGAGCCGCCTGCCGCTTCAACGCGCAATTGATGGACGTCCTGCGGGACTTTATCCGCCCCGGTGTGACTACCGAGTCCATCGACAAACTGGTCTACGACTTCACGACCTCGCACGGGCACAAGTGCGCCCCGTTCGGCTATCGCGGCCAGCAGAACGCCCCCTATCCCAAAAGTTGCTGCACGAGCGTCAACGACGTCATTTGCCACGGCGTTCCCGGACCGCTGGTCCTCAAGGACGGTGACATCGTCAACGTCGATTGCACCAGCATTGTCAACGGCTGGCACGGCGACTCGTCGGAGACCTTTGTCGTCGGCACTCCCGGCGAACTGGCTCGCCGGGTCGTTCAGTGTGCTCACGACGCTTTATGGGCAGCCATCGATGTCTGCCGCCCCGGCGCCCGCATGAGCGACATCGGCGACGCGATCGTGCACCGGGCCAAAAAGGACAACTTCAGCGTGGTCGAGGAATACGTGGGCCACGGCGTGGGCCGCCAGTTCCACCAGCCGCCGACCGTACCGCACTACCCCACGCCGGAGGCGCGCCGCGCCCGCATGGAGCCCGGTATCTGCTTCACGATCGAGCCCATGATCAACACGGGCACCAAGGAAACGCTGCTGAGCAAGCGCGACGGCTGGACGGTCCGCACGAAGGACGGCGGTTTGTCGGCCCAGTTTGAGCACTCGGTCATGATCACCGAATCGGGCGTGGAAGTGCTCACGCTTAGCAAGAAGGGACCACAGCGGGGGCAGACTTTTTAGCGAGATTCTTGATCTTCCGCTATCGCGCCATAAAGCTCGGCGCCTCCGCCGTGGGACCCGCCACTGCCTCCAATTCGGCCAGATGGTCCAGCAGGATCCGCCGCACTTCCAGGATGGCCAGCGGGTGGCGATGGACGTACAAGTGGGCCGAGGAGACTACCAACTCCGAATCCACGTCGTCCAGGTGCGCGCTTTGGAAGCCCACCACGCCGTCCCCCTCCTCGGAGAGCCGACTGACAAAGCCTTCCCGCGGCGTCAAGCCGACGATGTTGTGGTATTTGACGCCCGGTCCCGTTTGAGCCTTGAGCATGACTGGAAAAATCGGATCGCTGGGGGAAAGCGAGTCGATGCTGTTGGTCATGGTGAGCAGCTCCGTGTTGGTGAAGAAGTCGGGATTGTCCCGAATCAGCTTGTTGCTCAGCTCGGCCATCATTTCCGGCAGTCTGATCAATCGCTGTGCCGCCAGCCGGGCGTAATCGCTGGCAAAGGAGCTGCCGCGGTGCGGCGTACTGATGGTCACCACGCGGCGGATGGACGGATTGGGCTGGAAAAACACCATCCTCGCCAGCCGGGCCTTGTCCTCGGCCGACGCCCGCAGTTCTTCAAAGGAACGCTTGGAAAGGATGCGCCAAAAGTCATTGCCGCTGTCGATCGTCTGGAGTTTCGAGACCAGCCCACCCATGCTGTGACCAACGAGGACCATCTGGTCGAGGTTCGGATTGGTGTGCGATGGATCGAGCGAATAACGCAGCTCCGCGAGCGCGTCGCGAAGCTGTGCGGCACTCGTCCAGAACGGCTGCCCGGAGGGATAGAGATAGAACCAGAACTGATAACGCGACCGCAGCTCGGGGTATGCCCGCAGGTCGTTGAACATCTCCATCCAAGTCGTGGGACTTGACCACAGGCCATGGACCATCAGCACGGGGATCTTGGCCGGATCGTACGGCTCGACCATGTACAGCCCCTTGACCTTTGTCTCGACGGCGCCCCCCGGGTTGAGCAGTCCCCAGGTTGAAATGTCCGTCTCCTGAAATTCCGGGCTGTCAAGAAAGTATGCCAGCGGCGTCGAGAGGTCGGTCTCCAGCGGCACCACGCGGCCGGCCACCTCGATATTTGACGCATGGAGCGGGTCGTATAACTCGAGTACGCAGTGATGCACGTCGCTCTTATCGCCCGGCGCATGCGGCGCGACCCGCAGGAATGCCGACACGGGAAAGCTCAGGCCGCGGGGATAGTATTTTTCGGTTGCTTCCTCCCCGGCCCGCCGGCTCCGCAGGGCGATCAGCGGCACTCCCAGACCGTAGGTGTGATGCTGGTTGGTCAGCCCCCCGACAATTTCGTAATCGCTGACGAACTCGAGTCTCGCGATATCATCCGCCTGCCAGGGGCCGTGCAGCGCCACCTCAATCGTGAACTTGCGGCTGCCGGTTTCAATCGAGAGGATCTCGCCCGGGTGGAGCTTGTTTTGCTTGAGCACAAGCCGCAGTGCCGACTCGAGCGAGCCATTGTAGATATCGCAGGCGCGGCGGAACTGGGGATCGTACGGATTTCGGAATCGGTCCAGACCCGGCTCAAACAGGTAAAGATACGAATAAGAGACGGAAGCGCCGAAGTGGTCGAGGGCCTCCTTCGTCTTTCCCACGGCCTCGCGCTTTTTGCCGTAGATGTAGGCCAGCTCGGCATAAGAATAGATCTTGTCCGCCGTCGGCTCGCTGGCGATTTCCTGGCCCAGCTTGACGAGCGTCTGGCCGAGGTCCTCTTCTTGGAGCTGTGCCAGATCGTAACGTCGCAGGATTTGCTCCGTGCGGGGCGTGGGGCGGGGGCCAGTGCGGGAGATCAGCCGGAGCGGTCCTTCCAGCGGATTGTGAGGCGCATGGCGAATGCTGATATACCGCTGTCGGGCACAACCGCCGACCGTCATCAGGACCAGCGCGAGGATCACCGCGCGCACCAGCAGCCCATCAAGGGAGGCAGACGCCTGTGGGCCACTAGCCAGCATAGAAATCGAACGGGTCTGGGCGCGCAAGCGCACCCCGCGGATTGGGACACGAACTGGCGAGAGATAATCAGGGGCAGGCGGAGGGTCAAGTGAGATTGGGCAAGTGGGGCTAATCGCAATGTTACGGCGATACTGGCAATCTGAAGGCGTTGACGGCAAAATGGCTGCGCCCCAAGACAACATCTGACATGTGAATGTCTGGAGAGTCGGTCATGACCGTCATTGCCCGCTATGGCCTGGCGACCCTCGTCGCGAGCTTGCTCGGCGGCGTGCTTCAGGCTGCCGAGCGACCGCCGAACGTCGTGCTAATCATCGCCGACGACCAGGCCTGGACCGATTACGGCTTCATGAACCATCCCGTCATCCAAACGCCTAATATCGACCGTCTGGCACGGCAAGGCGTCTGCTTTGCCCGCGGCTACGTGCCCGCGAGTCTGTGCCGCGCTAGTTTGATGTCGATCATCACCGGCCAATATCCGCATCAACATCTGGTGACAGGCAACGATCCGCCGCGGGGGACCGATCGACAGTTGATGCTCGAGCACGTCCGCCGCACAGCGACGCTTCCCAAGCTGCTGGGGGACAAAGGGTACGTCAGCTTTCAGAGCGGCAAATGGTGGGAGGGGGGTTTTCGCGAGGGAGGCTTCACCGCCGGCATGACGCATGGCGACGTGACGCGCGGCGGGCGGCACGGCGACGACGGACTGAAGATCGGCCGCCAGGGGCTCAAACCAATTTTCGACTTCATCGAATCGCGCGGAGACAAACCATTTTTCCTATGGTATGCGCCGATGCTGCCGCACCAGCCGCACAATCCGCCGCAGCGATTGCTCGACAAGTACGTCGCCAAGACCGAATCGCTGCACGTAGCGAAGTACTGGGCGATGTGCGAATGGTTCGACGAAACGTGCGGCGAACTGCTCGACTACCTCGACAAACAGGCGCTCGCGGAAAACACGCTGGTGGCCTACGTCGCCGACAACGGCTGGATCCAGGATCCGGCGGCCGACAAGTTCGCCCCGCGGAGCAAACGCTCGCCGAACGAAGGGGGCATCCGCACACCCATCATCCTCCGCTGGCCGCAGCGCATAACGCCTCACCGCGACGATCAGACCTTGGTCAGCAGCCTCGACTTGGCGCCGACCATCCTGGCGGCAACGGCCAGGGAGCAAACGAAGGACATGACGGGAATCAATCTGCTGGAAGTGGCAGCCGGAAAGAAGCCGTCGCGCGACACGCTTGTGGGCGAGATCTTCGAGCACGATGTGGCCAATCTGGCGGACCCTACCAGCGGGCTTCTCTTTCGCTGGTGCATCAAGGACCGCTGGAAGCTCATTCAAGCGGCCGACCGCAGTCAGCAAGAGCTCTACGACCTGGCCGCAGATCCGCACGACGAGCACGACGTTGCCGCGCAGCATCCGGATATTGTCAGCGACCTCGCGGCCAAAACGGACGCCCTCTGGCGTCACCGTCAATCGGCGCCTCGCCGGCCTTAGTGGTCGTAGCGGTTGTTCGGGCAGGAAATCTTTTTTGCGCCCGCGTTCTGCCGGCCGCTGGAATCAACCTATGTTTGCGTGCCTATTGAATCCCGGAGCCCATCCCATGTACCGAAGCGGCCAGCTTGAATTGCAATCGAGCGGCTGGATGCAGTCCCGCATTGGCGATCGCCCCTGGTTTGAGGCGAACGTTTCCCGCGGTTTCTCATCGCAGTCCTACTACGTGTTTTTCATGCCGCAGGGAATCCTGTTTCTCGACAAGTCGCGGCGGGCCGGAGCCGATCGCGATGCTGCGCGAAACGCCATGGTGGCGGGCGCAGCCGTAGGCGGGCTCGTGGGCGCACTGGTGGGATCGGCAATCGGTTCCGCGATGTCCCGTCCGGTCGAGGAGCGGGAGAACTTCGACATGGTGTCGAACGATCAACTCTTGATCTACGCGCGGTCCCGCAAGAGCAGCTTTGTTTCCATGCTGGAGGAGGTCAAATCGATCTCGGTGGATGCTCCCAGCGCCTTGGGCCGCATCTTCGGCGGGGGAGTGGCGGGATGGATCACCATCCGCGACAGCCGCCTGGGCAAGGTCTCGGTCGAGGTCAAACAATCGCGTTCGCTGCAAGAGGCCGTTGAATCCATCGGCCGCCGCTTCGGCGATCGGGCCAAGATCAACGTCCGCTGGGAAGACAGCAAGGGGCGCTACGTCCCCAAGCGTTAGTCCACACGCGTGCCTACGGGTCGTCCACAATCGGCCCGCGGAAGAAGCCGCTCCGCTGGAGGGCCTGGTACTGGATCTTGAGAGCGTCGCTCGCGATGGGTCGGCTACCGTCTTTGAGCGAGTGCAGCGCCAGGTCAAGGATCGTGCTCGTGAGCAGTGTCCGCTCGACGGGATACGGCGCCTTTCCGCTGAGAAAGAACT
>DASRJP010000051.1:0-15524 GCA_035649415.1 Pirellulaceae bacterium
CTGCGTCTTCCATGAGCAACGACGACAGGGCCAGGCCAGCAAACCCCATCGCCGATCGCGTCATCAGCTCGCGCCGCGAGATCAGATCGGTGAGGTAGCGGGCGGTAGGAGTCGTCTGCGGCATTGCTGGTCAGTGGATGAAAAGAAACTCGTTGCTATTGAGGAGCACCAGTGCCGCCTGCGTCCAGGCCGCCTTCTCCGCCTCTTGGCGCGGACCGCTGGCGGCCGTGGCGGCTCCGTCGCCAAGCCTTTCCTTGACGATCGCTGCCAGAAAATTCTCCAGCGCCTGTCGCTCGGTTGGCCTGGCTGCCCGGGAATAAACGAGCCGCCAGGCAAATTCAGTTCGTACCTCTTCCGCGGTCGGCGCTTCGCGCAGGATTCTCTCCGCCAGCGCGCCGGCCGACTGCTCGGCAAACGGGCCGTGGAGCAAGGCCAGTGCCTGGAGCGGTACGATTGAGCTGGGCCGCTCGGGGCAGTTGATCTCCATCATCGGCACGTCGAACAGATCGAGCATTGTCACATGCTGGCTGCGGCGGACTTGCAGGTACACGCTGCGCCGATTGCCGGCCGCGTCGTCGGCAGTCAGTACGGAGCCATCACCTTGGGCCGCCACGACGGAAGGGGGCCCGAACATCGGTCCGTTCAGCTTGCCTGCGACCATCAGCGTGCTATCGCGCAGCATCTCGCCAGTCAGCCGCTGCGCCCGCCAGCGGCCGAGCAGCACGTCGTCGGGATCGGCGGCCACTGTTGGCGGCGACGCTTCGGATGATTGCCGCCAGGCGGTCGAGGTGAGCAGTCGGCGGTATAGCGTCTTCTGGCTCCAGCCTCGCTCGGCAAACTCGACGGCCAGCCAATCGAGCAGCTCGGGATGCGTTGGCCGAGCGCCCGAACGGCCAAAGTTGGCCGGCGTCGGCACAATGCCGCGGCCGAAGAGCTTGGCCCACACGCGGTTGACGTGGACGCGGCTGGCGAGCGGATTCTTGGCGTCGATGATCCACTTGGCCAAGGCCGTGCGCCGACCAGTCGTCTTATAGCCGGCTTGAGGTGCGAACTTGTAGTCGCGGCCGGCGAGCACCTCGGGAATCATCGGCTCGACCACGGTCCCTGGTTTGTCGTAGTCCCCGCGAATCAGCAGGTTGCACGGCGCCGGCTTGTCATCATGGTCCGCGAGCCCCCGCACGAGGACAATTTGCTGCTTGAGTGCCGTCTCGGAAGCGACCGCCGCCTGAATCTTGGCCGATTGCTCGCCGTACTCTCTGCTCCACGCCGCCAGGTCCTTCTCGGCCAGCGAAAGCTGCGGCGCATGTTGCGCCACGAGCGATTTCTGCTCGTCGGTCCGCTTGTCGGCCGCTGCCGCGAGCGCCGCAGTGAGCTTTTCCACGAGAGCCACGTCGCTCGCTTTGTCGCCGAGCACTTCCATGACTCGCTTTTTGCGGTATCGGGCCGTCAAGTCCGCAAGCTCGGCATTCAGCTCGCCAATTCGCTTGTCCACTTTCTGATTGTGTTCGTTGATCCGCGTCTCCTCGGCCTCAGTTGCGAGCGGAATGCCGCGGACTTCCGACGGCTGCCAGCGCGCCGGGTCGAGGGCCGGGCGGAAGATGGCTTGCAAGGCGTAGTAGTCCCGCTGCGGGACCGGATCGTATTTGTGAGCGTGGCAGCGGCAGCACTGCATCGTCAGGCCGAGCAGCGACGTGCTGACAATCTGCACCGTGTCAGCCATCACCTGGTGGATTTCGTTTGGCTCGGTGTAGCCGGGGTACGTCGGGTCGCTGGCGGTACGCAAAAAACCAGTTGCCGCCAGTTGCCGCTGCATCGTCGGCGTCAGCTCTTCGGCTCGCCGCCAATCGGACAGTTCGTCGCCGGCAAGTTGTTCCAGCAGAAACTGGTCGTACGGCACGTCGGCATTCAGGGCCCAGATCACATAGTCGCGATAGCGCCACGCCTGCGGCCGCAGGCGGTCGGCGGCCAGATAGCCGTCCGAGTCGGCATAGCCTGCAACATCGAGCCACTGCCGCGCGGCGTGCTCGCCAAAGCGCGGGGAAGCGAGCAGCCGATCGACCAGCCGCTCATAGGCGTCGGGGCTCCTATCCGCCAGGAAATCGTCGCGATCGGCCAGCGTCGGCGGCAGACCGGTAATGGAAAACGTCGCCCGCCTCAGCATCGTTTCGGGCGAAGCATCTGCGGCAAATGAGATTCCCTTCTCTTCGAGCCGCGCCAAGAGCAGCGCATCGACCTCCGTGCGGGCGCGGTCCGCATTATTTACCAGCGGCAGCGCCGGCCTCACCGCCGGCTGGAACGACCAGAATTTCCGATCATCGTCGGTCACGCGGCTGGCGATCTCCTCCTGCGGCAGCGGCTGCTCCTTTTCTCCGGCCAACGGCGCTCCGGCCACGATCCAGCGGCGGATCATGTCCTTATGCCGAGCGTCGAGCGGCCCCTCCTCCTTCGGCGGCATTTCCCCCTTGTCGAGCTTCTGCCAGAGGAGACTCTCCTCCGGCTTCCCGGCGACGATGGCTGGGCCGCTGTCGCCCCCCTTGTCGAGCAAAAACTTCCGCCGCACGTCGAGCCCCGCTTCGAGCTTCCCCTCGCCGTGACACTTGGCACAGCGCGTTGCCAGGATCGGGGCGATTTGCTTCTCGAAGGTGACGGCGTTGTCGGGCGCAGTAGCGGGCGGCTCATCGGCCCAGACCTGCGGCACCGCGAACAGACAATGCACCGCCAAGACGACTGCCAGCGACGATCGACGCACTGTTCTGAAGGCGGTCAAGCGACGCTCTCCCCTATGGATCAACCATCGTCGATGCTTGATCCATTATGGTCGGCGGCGGGTGTAGCACGCTAGTGCAGCCCGGGACGAACCGCAGGCGGCGGCCAGCGACATTCGCTCGCCTGCGAAGCCAATCCGCAACAAGCGGAATGGCAAATCAGTCAACTTCCACCGTTGCCAAATCGACCAGGAAACCGGCCAGATCAGCGTCCGTGGCCAGCGATCGCAGACGCAGGTAGCAAAGTCCATTGGGAATGGGCGCGCGAGCCTTCAGCGGCGGCGCCACTGTGCGGTCGAGGGTGACCGTGCATTTGCCGGTCGTCTCCCAAGTCATGGTCAACGTGTGCCATTTTCCGGGCGTCAGCACTACGCTGCTCCCGATTTGCCCGCTCGGTCCGATCAAGAGCGCTAGCGGCGACTTTTCTTCACCTGCGTCATCGCACGGGTCCCAAAATCGATCCGCCAGAGAAATCTGCGCGCCGCCAAAGCCCTCTTCGATTCGTAGCCGCAGCGTCAACGTGCCGCTCGCGCCCGCCGGAAAGTTCCACGTCGCTCCGTCTGCATCGCGCTCGTCGGGCCTGCGGATGTGCAGCGCCTTGGCCCCCGGTTTGTCGGGATGTTTAACGAGTTGGGCTCCCTGCACCCGGTCGCGCCAAAAGCCCTTGGCCGGGCCGAAGCCTTTGAAGACGTGCCACGCGTCCAGGCTGTCGAAGCTCGCTTCCGCGCGCTTCTCCAGCAGCCAGTCGGGATCGATCAGGAACCGCCGCCGCCGGTTCTCCCCCTGGCCGGAGACGAGTACGATCTTCCCATCCTTGGTGAGCGTCGCGTGCGGATAGGCCGTGCCCCGGTCGCCAGTCTTGGGAGGAGAGCCATTGCGAGTCGGGTCCCGATATACCTCGCGAAAGCCGCGCCATGACTGCCCGTCGTCATCGCTGATTGCCGCGTGCAGCGCGTCGCGGCCCCCATAGACCCCGTCCTTTCCCACCCGAGGTGGCATTTCGCAGTTGTTCCAGAACATGACGATCCGCCCGTCAGGCAGCCGGATCGGAAATGCCGGTGAGTTGGATGAAGCAAACCGAGACGGCGTGGCCGCGGGCCACTGCGCGCCGTCCTCGGAAAACGATTCGTAGAGTACGCCAGCCTGCGTGCGGATCAGCATCCACGCGCGGCCATCTTTCAGCTCGAGAATCGTCGGCTCGCACGCGCCGTAATTGCCGCCGTTGTAGCCGTCGTAACACGGCGAGGTCAGCTTCGCGGGCGTGCGCTGCCAAATTTTGCCGCCGTCATCGGAATAGACGGCCGTGGTCACACTCGGGCCAGTCGGCGGAGTGGTCGGGACGCCCGGCAGCCAGTCGGCAAACGGGGCGATGATCCGGCCGCTTCTAAGCTGCACAACCTGCTGGAGCGAGCCGCAGTAGCCCTCATAGATTCGCTGCGGCTCCGTCCACTGCGTGCGGCCATCCGTTGAGCGGACGTGATACAGGTCGATGAATCGATCGACGTTGGGCCTCCGCCCTTCACCGCGGACGCGGGGAATCACGAAGTGCAGTTCGCCGTCCTTATCCAAGAGCGGCATCGGCCCGCCCCACGGCGCAACATCGAGTGCCACAACTTCCTGCGGCTCCAACCACGTGCGGCCGTTGTCAATCGAACGCGAGCCGACAATCGAGACTTTGCCGCCGCCGCTCTTGCGGAGGAACGATTCGAGCGTGCCGTCGGGATACGTCACGGCGGCGCTGGCGTAGTTGATGCCAACCGCCTGGGCGTTGCCTGGACCAAGGTCGACGGGGGGCTGGGGCTGATTCTGCGCGGCGGTTATCCCACTAGCGGCCAAGACCATCGCCGCGGCGAGCGTCAGCGATCGCATGGGGCAGTTTATCACTTTACTTCGAGGTTCACTTCCTCGATGGCCGCGTGACCCGACTTGCGGAAGGGCCGTGGCAGCGGCTGGGCGATTCCTTTCTCATCGATCGTGCGAGAGCGGAGCGTGTATTGCCCCGCGGGGACGCCGGGGAGCAGGATCGCCCAGTGAACTTTGCCTAGCCGCATCGGCCACGATCGCGGCTTGCCCGTATCGTCGAAGCCGAGAGTTCCCGCGGGAATTTTGTCGTCGGGCAATTCTCCGCCCCAGGATTTGGGCGGCGAAAGAATCTCAGCGTCAATCCATGGCGCCGTTGAATAATACGGATCGTCCTCCGCCAGCGTCTCGCCATCGCGCGCGAGCCAGACCTGCACTTTGGAAAGGCCGGAAATGCCGACCTGGGCGTAACCGGTAATCGGGATCAATTGGCCGGCCTTGATTTCCTTGGGCACACCGAGCGTTGCCGCGAACGACTTGAGGGGACTATCGACGTCGTTATTGCCGTCGATATACGTGTCGTTGGCGGAGGCCAGGTTCGTCAGCACGACGTGCGAGAGCCATTTGATCGACTTGAAGCCGTAATGCTCCGGCACGACCATCCGCACCGGCCCGCCGCGCTGTGGCGAGAGCCAATGGCCGTTGAGCTTGTAGCACAGGATGACCGGCGGCAGATCGAAAGGCTCCTCCAGCACACGGCCGATCGGCAGCGAGCTCTTGAACATCTGCTTTTCGTCGTCGTTGTGATATCCGTAATAGACGACCCGCCGCAGGTTCTCGCTCGGCCGCGTGCGCCAAATTACCTCTCGCAGCGGCACTCCCTCCCAAATGCCCATTCCCAGCGGGCAGCCGATATTGAGGCAGGTCATCACCTTGGCGAATTTCACCGCGTGCTTCTCGCCGAGCTCGAGGAGTCCTGCGAAATCGAGTGCCGTGTTGTCGGCCTTGTTTAGCGGCTTTCGCAGCTTGGGCGGATTGGCCGGATCGGCAATCACTTCCAGCTTCCACGTATCGCGCGTCATGCCGACCTCGCGCATTTTTTCTTCCGGCAACGAGTGCGGCAGGGGCTTGCCGCGGGAGACGTCGCGAAAGTCCCTTAGCGGCGTGAAGAACGGCTCCAGCCTGGCGATGGCGTCAGCCAGCTCGGGGGACGGCGCAGCCGCCTGGCTAAGCCGCGGCACGAGGGCTGCGGCAGTTGCGCCGACTGCTCCCAGGCGAAGAAAGTGGCGACGGGAGGACCGCCAACGTTCGGACGACGTATCAACGATATTGTCCATTTTTTCTGCATCCTATGGGCCGCCGCGAGCGCCAGCCCTGAGCGACAAGTACCCTTAGCCGTGATTCTTATTGCCGCCGCTTCATTCGCAACCACATTCGGGCGCGACGGTCGCTGTTTTGCCGGCTGCCGAGTTGGGAATGAGGCAGAGAAATTTGAGTGGCGCCTGCCCCGTATTTCGAAACTGGTGGATTTCATCAGGGCGAACCAGGACCACATCGCCGGCTTTTAGCGAGTGCGATTTGTCCCCCTCGTAGACGACCCCTTCCCCTTCCAGCACGAACACTTCGTGCTCGTAGGGATGGAAATGCCGCGGCGTGTAGCCGCCCGGAGCCACCTCAAACTGCCGCATGGCGAAATTCGGCGTGCCGTCGCGCTTACCGAGGAGCCAACGGACGGAGCAGCCGCGCGAGCCTTCCATCTCGACGGGCTGCTGGGGGACCTCTTGGTAGTGGCTGACCTTCATCGGACGCGTAAAAGGTGTCGGGGTGTGAGAGATTGGGAGTGTGTGGAGCGGGAGCCGGCAAATGCGTCAGCGCACGCTGGGTGTGCGTCGTGCCTTCTAAACTGGTACCCTCACACCCGCATACCCTAATACGTACATGGTGTGGCTGCTCACCTCTGTCCCCTACTCCTGCCGCGACAGCGTATTGGTCCCGCGTCGCGCTTCGGCTTGCTTCTCCTGGTGGTACCAGTAGCGCCACTGCTGTTGATCGAACCCAAAACCTGACTGTCCGCTGAGCGTGCGCAGCGCATCGAGCACCTGCGGGTTCTGCACCCGCACGATCTGCACTTGCGGTCCCTCGCCCTTGGTGATGTTCGCACTGCCGTCGGAGCCGAACGTCGCCGCCGTGGCGTCGGGGCTCATTCCGTTTTTTCCGGGCAGGACGCGCTGGTGAACCGTCACCAGGGCGTCGATCAGCGGCGAGACTGCTGCTCGGTCGCCGATCTGCGCCAGGGCCGCCGCCGCCCGATTCACGCGCTCGTTGCTGGCGTCCTTCAGCGAGTCGATATACTCGTCCGCCAGCCGCGGCACTTGCAGCGCCATGAGCTTATTCAGGCAGTAGTAGAACATTTCTGTGTCGGCATCGTTCAGCGACGCATGGATCAAAAACGACACCGATTCCCGCGTGTTGATGTTTGCCAGCACGTCGGCATACAAGGTTTTGACGGCACGGACTCGCTCTCGGCGAAACATGTCACTCAGAGGTCCCACAGCGAGCGGATCGTCAATGGCGCGAATCGACTCCGTCGCCAGGTGCGCCTTGTCGGTACCGAGCATCTTTCGCCACCGCTGGAGCCTGACGAGCCATTCCTTCTCCAGCAATTCGCGCTTGTTCTTGCGCTCGAGCAGCTCGATCTCCTGCGGACGCCGCCAGCGCCCGCGATAAAGCTCGTAACCCTCGTCCCGCCGGTGCCCCTCTTTGGTGACCCATTGACCGCCGATGGAGACGTATCCGAGCAGGGCCCGCGCCTGCCGGTGGTTGGAATCCAGTTCGATGATCCGCTCCAAGTGTTTCCGCCATTGGGCGTCAAGCCGGTGCTGCCGGCACCACTGGGCCAGCTGCCACTGATCGTCCACATTGTCGCCAAAAGTGGGGGCAATCCGCTCGTACTCCGCTTCGACGGGCAAGAGACGCACATGCTCGCGGACCTGAGTCGGCCCAAGGTTGACGGTCACACCGGCCTTGGTGCGCACGACGTACTGCTTCAGCGGCAATTCGTCACGGTTGACCCATTCCCCTTCGATCTGACCGCCGCTCGCCAGCAGAAACGTGTCGGCAGCCGCCGGCCGCACTAGCACCAATAGGAGCCAGCCGGACAGTCCCGCGCTTGCAAGTTGGCGGACTAGAAAAGCCATTTGGCGGCAGCCCTTCCACGACTCGAGGCGCTAACCGAAACTGGACTGATGGCACACGGTGGGGTGGATGACGCCTTCAGTATAGGGAGCCCCACCAGCGAAAAACAAGTTTTTGGCAGGGAGGCCCGCCATAGCCACGGCGATGGTGTGGTCAATCTCCGCGTCAGGGGCCACGCCGATTGGTTCTCTTCGTCCGCTGCGGGTGGTATGCTGAGCATTGCCGCCGTGTGCCGCCCGGCGGCACAACCTGTCCGCTCCCCGCCATCCATTGTCCCACCTGGATTCTGCTTGCATGTCCCTCTTTACGCAGCGCGCGGCAGTGCTTGTCCTCGTTGCCGGCTCTTCCGTGGCCCTTGCCCAGGAGGCGCCTTCCCCCACTGGCGCCGCAGCGCCGGCCGCAGGCGCCAGCGACAGCAAACCCAAGGACCCGCCCGCCGTCACCGGTCCGCTGCCAGGGCACTCGTTCCACGCCGAAGTGTTCAACGAAGGCCCGCGGCAGAAGGCCTACCTGATGCCCGGAATGCCGCGGATCAATTTCCCGGTGACAACCAAGGTTGCCGAAGCTCAGTCGTTTATCAATCAAGGCGTGGGGCAGCTCCACGGCTTCTGGTACTACGAAGCCGAGCGGTCATTCCGCCAGGCGGCCGCGCTCGACAAGGAGTGCGGCATTGCCTACTGGGGCATGGCGATGGCCAATATCGAGAACAACGACCGGGCGAAGAAGTTCATGGAGGAGTGCGTCAAGCATAAAGCGGCTTTGTCCGAGCGCGAGATCATGTACATCGACGCGCTGGAGGCGTTTGTCAAGGCGGACCAGGGGAAGCGCAAAGAGCGCAACGAGACCTACACCCGTTCCTTGGAGCGGATACTTTACAAGTATCCTGACGACCTGGAGGCCCGCGCCTTCCTCGCGCTGCAAATCTGGAAGAACCGCGACGCCGGCATTCCGATTAGCAGTCACATCGCGGTCGATGCGGTTCTCGACCAGGTCTTCCGCGTCGATCCGATGCACCCGGCGCATCACTATCGCATTCACTTGTGGGACTACGAGAAGGCGGAGAATGCGCTCGAGTCGGCCAACAAATGCGGTCAGACGTCCCCGGGTATTGCCCACATGTGGCACATGCCTGGGCACATCTATTCCCGCACGCGGCGGTACGACGATGCTTGCTGGCAACAGGAGGCATCGGCCCGTGTCGATCATGCTCACATGATGCGCGACCGCGTGCTGCCCGATCAGATCCACAACTTCGCCCACAACAATGAGTGGCTGATCCGCGACATGCTGTTCGTCGGCAGGCTGCGGGATGCGATCGATCTGGCCAAAAACATGTGCGAACTGCCGCGGCATCCCAAGTACAACACGCTAGACCGCATGGGCAGTACCGGGTATGGCCGGCTGAGGCTGTATGACGCGTTGAACCAGTACGAAATGTGGGGCGAGTTGATCGCTTTGTGCAATACGCCATATCTCGACGCGACGGATAAGGAAGATGAACAAGTCAAGTGGCTGCGGCGCGTCGGCATGGCGTCGTACCGCAAAGGGGACATCGCGGACGGCGACGCGAAACTGGTTGAGCTGCAAAAACAGCTGGCCGAGCACAAGGCAGCCCAGGACAAGGCAGTCGCGGATGCTGAGACGAAGGCCAAGATGGAAAACAAGCCCGAGGCGGATATCAACAAGGCGAAGGAAGACGCCAAGAAGGCCCTGGCGGGAAAAATTGCGGAAGTGCAAAAGGGGATCGACGAATTGCTGGGGCACCAGGCAATCGCTGCTGGCGCTCACAAGGAGGGGCTCGAACTCTTGAAGAAAGCGGGTGGCGCCGACCAGGCGTACCTGGCTGCGATCCAATACCTCGCGGGAGAAACGGACGCCGCAATCCAGGCGATCCAGAATCACGTTAACGGAAACAAGAACGAGATTTTGCCGCTGACAGCGCAGATCGACCTCCTTTGGCGGGCCGGCAAGAAGGATGATGCGAAGAAGGCATTCGACCAGCTTCGCGAGATTTCCGGCAGCATTGACAGCCTGGCGATGGCGATGCCGCCGCTGAAGCGATTGGAGCCGATCGCTGCCGAGCTGCAATTTCCGGCCGACTGGCGGATTGTGAAGCCGCCGCGCGGTGACGTCGGCGTGCGGCCAAGCCTCGATTCGCTCGGTCCATTCCGCTGGCAGCCATCGCCTGCACTCGACTGGACGCTGAAAGACGTCGAGGGGCGGGATCACTCGCTGGCCGACTATCGCGGCCGGCCGGTGGTAGTTCTCTTCTTCCTGGGCAATGGCTGCCTGCACTGTGCGGAGCAGCTTCAGAAGTTCGCCAAGGCCCAGCAGGAGTTTGTGGACGCTGGATTGTCGCTGATCGCCATCAGCAGCGACGACGCGGAGGGACTCAAGCGGTCGATCGAGAATTACAAGGATGGGCCGATTCCAATACCGCTCGTGTCGGACAATGCGCTTACTACTTTCAAGGCCTACCGCTGCTACGACGACTTCGAGAGCCAGACGCTGCACGGCACGTTCCTGATCGACGGGCAGGGTCTCGTGCGCTGGCAAGACATCAGCTACGACCCGTTCATGGACCACACGTTCGTGATTAGCGAGGCGAAGCGGCTGTTGGGGAATGCAAAGAGTCCTTCGCCACCGGCGCCCAATGCCGCGGCAGCCATTCGCTAGGGACGCTGCTTACGAGTTGTTGGCGAACCCCGCCAACCGCAGCGCCTCCTCATAATCCTCACGCCGGTTGCAGTTCATCAGTGACAAAAGCTGCGGATCGACCGAGCGCAGTTCATCCGTGTTCACGCGCTTCGTGAGCGCGCGGTCGAACAGAAAAGCCGGCCGCAATTGGTCGGCAGCCAATAGCTCGCGGATCTGCGGCACGAGCCTCGTCCGATAGACCGCCGCCAACGGGTGCGGAAAGTCCTCTTCTACCGGCACTGCAATGTCAGCATTGCCAAGGCATGCCAGCATCGCCCGCACGAATGCCGGCGACAATAGCGGCACGTCGCAGCTGGTGACGAACGCGGCTGTGACCTCTGGTCGCTCGGCCGCCAGCTTCGACAGTCCCGCGAGCAGCCCTTCCAGCGGCCCGCGGGCCGGCCGCTCGTCGCGAGCAATCAGCGCGTCGTGGGGCAGCGCCGGCAACTCCTGCCCCACCGCTGCCACCACCACCGCCGGCGAGACAACTTCGCGCAGAATTCGCACTACCCGCTGAAGCATCAGCTCCGGCCCAAAGGGCAGCGTCGCCTTGTCGCATCCCATGCGGGTGCTCCGGCCGCCTGCCAGAACGATGCCGGCAAATCGCGCGTTTTCCGTTGCTTGCGAGTTCATCAATGGTCTCTGGGGCTGCGATTGCTTGGAGTGTCGGGCCGCCGGGGGTAAACTGCGCCCTGACTCTCTTCACACGCGGAGGTTCCCTTGTTGCGACACGTCCATCATGCACTCTCGGCGATGGTTGTGGGATGCCTGGTTCTGCTTGGGCCTGCAGCGGCAGCAAAGGCACAGGCCCCCAAGGCGGCGGACGCAATGAAGCTGGCGATTCCCAAGGCGGAAGTGACCGATCGAGACGACGACGAGACGAGGCTGCTTAAAGAGCGGTACAACGCGGCACTCGAAGAGTGGGAAAGTTTATCGGCGCTGGTGGACATTGGGCAAATAACGACTGCAGACTCCGAACTGCTGTCGTGCCTGCGGCGCGTCGTAACCGCGGGCATGGAACTGTATCGCGGCGGCGCGGATCGGCTCAAGCTGCTGGAAGAATACGTTCGCGTAGCCAAAGTGTCCGCAGATGCCACCGAAGCCGCTGCTGCCGCCGGAAGGGCAAGTTCGCACGAGCGGCAGCGAGTTCGCTATTATCGGCTCGATGCCGAGCTGGCGCTGCTGCGGGAGAAAAAGAGGACGCTATAAATACGGCAGGCTCTGATCTTGTCTTCAGTAGGATTGCAAGGCTAGATTGCAATTCTACCCCTACAAAGGAGTTATCCATGGGTCGCTATGTAGGATTGACGGCACTCCCTCTGGCCCTGCTGACCATCATTTATCTGGCCGGCTGTAACGGCAATGGGAATGCGGACAAGAAGGATGGCGAAAAGACAGACCAGCACGACCACGCCCATGCTCACGGCCCGCATGGCGGTGCTCTGGTGGAGCTGGGAACCGACGAGAAGTATCACGCCGAGTGGGCCACCGAGGATAGCGGCAAAGTCACCGTCTGGATCCTCGACGGCGCCGGCGAAAAGGAAGTGCCAATCGCGGCCGAGACGGTGACCATCGACACCAAGGATCCCAAGGGGGAAGCATCCTTCGAGTTGGCTGCCGTCGATCGCAGCACGGGCGACAAGCCGATGGCATTCCAGTTCGAAATCGAAGGCGCGAAAGGGACGGAGCTATTGGGCGTGCTGGAAACGCTGGGCGGCGAAATTAAGGCGACGCTCAAGGTGGACATCAACGGCGACGTTCGCCAGGGGAAGATCGAGAAGCACGAGCACAAGCACTGATCATGAATCTCCGCGCCGCGATTGGGCCGCTACTAATTCTTGCCGCGTCGCTGCCTGGCCGCGCCGCCGATCCGCCGCCGAATTTTGTCATCGTCTACTGCGACGACCTGGGCTATGCCGACGTCGGCTGTTTCGGCGCCAAAGATTACGCCACTCCGAATATCGACCGCCTGGCCCACGAGGGGATGCGACTGACCGATTTTCACACGGCTGCCGCCGTGTGCAGCGCTTCCCGAGTCGCTTTGCTCACCGGTTGCTATCCGCAGCGAGTCGGCATCCTGGGGGCACTCGGCCCCAAGGCGAAAGTCGGCATTAGCGAGGAAGAAACGTTGCTGCCGGAAATCCTCAAGCAGCGCGGTTATACAACCGCGATTTTCGGCAAATGGCACTTGGGTGACGACCCGCGATTCCTGCCGACGCGCCACGGCTTCGACCGCTATTTCGGCCTGCCCTACTCCAACGACATGTGGCCGAACCATCCAACCAACAAGACGTTCCCGCCGCTGCCGCTGATCGAAGGAGAAAAGGTCGTCGAACTGATGCCCGATCAGACGCAACTTACGACGTCGTACACCGAGCGGGCGGTGAAATTCATCGCGGACAATAAGGGCAAGCCGTTTTTTTTGTACTTGCCCCACTCAATGCCGCATGTGCCTTTGTTCGTGTCGGATAAGTTCAAAGGCAAAAGCGGCGCGGGGCTTTACGGCGACGTGATTCAGGAAATCGACTGGAGCGTCGGGCAGATTCTTGCGGCGCTGAAAGAACAGGGCCTCGACGAGCGAACGCTGGTGATCTTCTCTTCCGACAACGGCCCGTGGCTGTCGTACGGGAATCACGCGGGCTCCGCTGGTCCGCTCCGGGAAGGGAAGGGGACGACCTGGGAAGGAGGTCAGCGAGTGCCGTTTATCGCCCGCTGGCCGGGTAAGATTCCCGCCGGCAGTCAGTGCGGTGACCTGACGACGACCATGGACGTGCTGCCAACACTGGCCAGGCTAGCCGGCGGAGAGCCGCCGCAGGACAAAATCATCGATGGCCAGGACATCTGGCCGCTGCTTTCCGGACAGCCTGTCAAAAAATCTCTGCGGAATACTTTCTATTACTATTGGGACTACGGCCTCGATGCGGTCCGCCAGGGACCATGGAAGCTGGTATTTCCACACAAATTTCGCAGCCTGACCGGCCCGGCGGGGAAGGATGGCCAGCCCGGCGGCTACAGCGATGCCACTACGGAACTGGCGCTATACAACCTCGACACCGACGTGGGCGAAACGACGAACGTCGCGGCCGATCATCCCGATATCGTCGAGCGCCTGCAAAAACTGGCCGAAGCGGCCCGTCAAGACCTCGGCGATTCCCACCAGAAACGCCCGGGAAAGAACCGACGTCAGCCTGGACGATTGGCAACTTCCCAGCCCTAGCCGGCGGCAAACCTGCTGCTGGTCCCGCCTAGTTACGCGAAATTGCCATGAATTGCCGGGGTTTATTTGTTGCTTTTCTCGCAGCATTATTTCCGAGCCTGACTTGCGCCGAAGATTGGCCCCGCTGGCGCGGTCCGCGCGGCGACGGCACCTGGGATGCGCCGCAGCTTCCCCATACTTGGCCAGCCGAGGGACTTAAGCCAGTTTGGGCACAGCCGATCGCGCCCGGCTATTCGGGAATTTCAGTCGCCGCCGGCCGCGTCTACACAATGGATCGTCCCTGGGCCGACGACGGCAAAACGTCGCCGGATCGTGCCGAGCGAGTTGTCTGCTTCGATGCCGCTACCGGTCAAAGAGTGTGGGAGCATCGCTACGACGCCGACTACGCAAAGATCGACTATCCCAAGGGACCGCGCTGCACGCCGACGATCCACGACGGGCGAGTCTACACGCTCGGCGCTGCCGGACAACTCTGCTGTCTCGATGCGGCCAGCGGCAAAGTCCACTGGCAGCATGACCTCGTAAAACAATCTCAGGCTCAGATTCCCATGTGGGGCCTGGCGGCTTCGCCGGTTATCGAGGCAAACCTCGTTATTGTTCATGCCGGCCTTGCGCGCGGCGGCTGCTTCTCCGTTTATGACCGGCTGACGGGCGAGGAAGTTTGGCGCTCAGGCGACGACCCGGCCGGTTATTGCACGCCGATCGTAGTTGACCATATGGGGATGCGGCTGCTGGTCGGCTGGACGCCCGAGCGCATCGTCGGCATGCAAGTCGCTGACGGCAAGCTGCTATGGAAAGTGCCGTACAAGGTGACCTACGGCGTCTCGATGGCGACGCCGATTTTTCAGGAAGGCATCGTGCTCGTGTGCGGCTACTGGGAAGGGTCCAAGGCCATCAAGTTGGGCGACAAACCGGAGAAGGCGGATGTCGTCTGGGAGGACAATCGGTTTCTACGCGGCGTCATGGACCAGCCGCTGTATCGCGACGGCATCGGATACTTGCTCGACAAGCAGCACGGCACTGTCGGCTTCCGCTACGCCACTGGCGAGAAACTGTGGACCGACGACAACCGGCTGCACCCCCGCGACCGCAACCCTCAAGTGAGCATGGTGTGGCTCGGCAATAGCGACCGGGCGATCGCGCTTAACGCACAAGGCGAGTTGATACTTGTCCGCCTGACGCCCGCAGGGCTGATCGAACAGTCGCGGACGACTATCGTCGGCAACACGTGGGCACATCCGGCGTATGCAGGGGATTGCGTCTTCGCGCGGGACGATGAGCAGATTGTGTGCGTGCGGTTGACGTCAAAGTAGGACCGGCTTCCCAGCCCGCCCCCAACGACGGGCTAGAAAGCCCGTCCTACAATGCAGCTTGACCCACAACCGCGATAGGACCCCCCTCGTGACCGCACGCATTCTCGATGGCAAAGCCATCGCCAAGGAAATTGAAGCCGAGCTCATCGAACAGGTTGCGGACTTCGTCGAAAATAACGGCGTCGCGCCGTGTCTGGCCGCGGTGCTTGTCGGCGAAGATCCCGCCAGCCAGGTCTACGTGAAAAACAAGCGGCTTGCCTGCGAGCGGATCGGCATCGACAGCCGCCTGCACAAGCTGCCGGCGACGACCACCGAGGAGGATTTGCTGCAACTGGTTGCCGAGCTCAATGCCGACGAGGAGGTCCACGGCATCCTCGTGCAGTTGCCGCTGCCAGCGCAGATTCGGCCGAGCAAGATCCTCGATGCGGTCCATCCGCTGAAGGACGTCGATTGTTTTCATCCCGAAAACGTTGGCCTGCTGACTCAGCAGCGGCCGCGTTTCCTCCCCTGCACCCCGCACGGCTGCCTGCAAATCCT
>DASRJP010000052.1:0-24310 GCA_035649415.1 Pirellulaceae bacterium
AGCGGATTCAAGCCAATTCCCCGCGTGCTGCCGCCAGTCGGGATCGAACTGCCAGCGGATGTGCAGGGGCGGCTGCAAAAGGAATTGGAAGCGGTTCAGCGTCGGCTCAAGGTCATGGGTGACGACCCGCGCGCTGCCGACGTCGCCATCTTCACCAAAGCGGTCGATTTCGCCCTGCGGCACCGCGAGTTCTACGTGCCCACGGATGCTGACAAGGCAACTGCACTGCTGGCGGAAGCGAACAAGCGACTCGATGAGCTGGAAACGCTGCCGATGGGCGCTGTGCCAAGCTGGGCGAAAGCGACGGGGCTGGTCGTCCGCGGTTACAAGAGCCAGATCGACGACTCGCCGCAGCCATACGGGCTGGTGATTCCTGAGGACTACGACGCGAGTAAGGTAGTGCCGCTATATGTCTGGCTGCACGGCCGCGGAGACAAGAGCACCGATATGCACTTCATCCAGGAGCGGATGACGCGCCCGGGGCAGATCGCGCCGCCGGGGGCGATCGTGCTCCATCCGTTCGGCCGGCACTGCGTGGGCTTCAAGTTCGCCGGCGAGATCGACGTGCTGGAGGCGATGGAGGACGTGCAGCAGCATTACAAGATCGACCCCAGGCGAATTGTGCTCATCGGCTTTTCGATGGGAGGGGCGGGGGCTTGGCACATCGGGGCCCACTATGCCGACCGGTTCTGTGCGATCAGCCCCGGCGCTGGCTTCGCAGAAACGGCCCGCTACCGAAAGCTCAAACCCGAGGATTATCCGCCCGAATACGAGCAGAAATTGTGGGGGCTGTATGACGTTCCCTGCTACACGAGGAACCTGTTCAACACGCCGGTGATCGCCTACAGCGGCGAGCTGGACAAGCAGATCCAGGCGGCGCGCATCATGGAGGAGGCGTTTGCCAAGGAAGGGCGGACGCTGACGCACCTGATCGGGCCGGGGGTCGAGCACAAGTATGAGCCAGAGACGCTGAAGGAGCTGCTAAGGCGGATCGAGGAACATGTGAAGCAAGGGAAGCAGCTCGATAGCGACGAGGTGTATATTCAGACTAGGACCCTGCGATACGGGGTGAAAAAGTGGGTAATGATCGCTGGAATGGAGCAACACTGGAAAGATGCGCGCGTCGATGGCCGGCGAGATGACAACGGCGATTGGAAGTTAGCGACCGCCAACGTCACCGCACTGCGACTGTCGCTTGACCGAAAGATGCGTGGCAAGCGACTGACAATTGACGAGCAGTCGCTGGACTTCCCGCAGGAATTGCCGCAGTTGTGGACGCTGGCGCGGGAAGGGGATCGTTGGCGTCAGTTCAATCGCAATCAGGCAGCAGAGTTCTTGGGAGCGTCACGAAAGCGATTTCGTCAGAGTGGCCCGATCGACGACGCTTTTTTCGACCGTTTTCTCGTTGTGTTGCCAACCGGCAAATCGGAGAGCGAGCCCTTCCAGAAATGGATCGAGTTCGAATCGCGGCGTTTCCTCGACCGCTGGCGGGCTCTCATGCGTGGCGAAGCGCGGGTGAAGAAGGATGTCGATGTGACGGACGAAGATTTGGAAGAGGACCAGAATCTGATTCTGTGGGGCGATGCCGTATCCAACCGCGTTATCGCTCAATTGCAGGAAAAACTGCCCGTGAAATTCGTCGGTGCTGAGTGGATGTTCGGCGGCCAGACGTACAACAGCGGGCAGTTCGTGCCTGCGGTGATCTATCCGCATCCGCGGCGCAAGAGTGCCGGCTACGTCGTCCTCAACTCCGGCCTCACCTTCCGTGAGGCGCACGACAGCACGAACTCCAATCAGAATCCCAAGCTTCCCGACTGGGCGATCATCGACCTGTCCCAGCCGCCAGACGCATCGTCGCCGGGAAAGATTCACGACGCCGGCTTCTTCGACGAGCAGTGGCAGCTCAAAACCGCTCCCAAGACCGCCCAGGCGGAAAAACTGACCACGCCGCAGCAGGTTTGGGCCGGCTTCGATCCGCGGGTCGAGCCGCTGGAAATCGAGGTGCAAAAGACCTGGGAAGAAGACGGCGTCGTCCTCCGCGAGCTGACGTTTACCGGCATGACCAGCGCCGATTCGAAGGTCCGCGTCTACGCGATCTACGGAGCGCCGAAAGATGGCCAGCATTTGCCGGCCGTCTTGCACATCCACGGCGGCGGCCAAACCGCCTACGCACCGTGGGTCAAGTACTGGGCTCAGCGCGGCTATGCGTCACTCACCTTCAATTGGGGAGGCAAGTGGCCGGGCCGCGACAAGTACACCGATTGGGGAAACTTGCGTCACGCCAATCATGCCGAGGTCGGGAACATGGCAATGGCGGTCGATCCCTCACCGCAAGTCTCGTCGTGGTATCTGTGGAACCGCATCTGCCGGCGGGCTTTGACGGCACTCGAAACCCAGGAGGAAGTGGACCGAGATCGGCTGGGCATCTTCGGCGTGTCGATGGGGGGCACGATCGCCTGGCCCTTCGCGGCCATGGATGACCGCGTCAAGGTGGCCTGTGCGATCTATGGCGTTGGCCAAACGACTTATCCATTTGACTCGCGCGATCCGGACCGCGCGGCTGGCGACCCGAACGTGCAACAGTGGCGGGCCGCGATGGAGCCGGAGTCGTACGCGTCGCTGGTCCGCTGCCCGATGCTGTTCCTCAATGCGACGAATGACCAGCACGGAATCATGGACCGTTCGTTCCTGACGCTGGCGGCCACGAAGGCGCCCCTGCGGCTGGCCTACACGCCCCGCTACCGGCACCACATCGCCTGGGAGCAGGGACAGAATCTCTCGCTGTGGATGGACCGCTGGCTTAAGGACGGTCCATCATGGCCCGAAACGCCGACCGCCAGGATCGTCCTTGGAGACGACGGCACTCCGCGACTGGAAGTTCGCCCAGATGTGTCATCACCCATCGAGCGCGTCGGTTTGTTTTATGCGGTCGAAAACACCTATCCACTGTCGCGGTTCTGGCGCACAGCCCGCGACACCCGGTCGGGCGACGTGTGGTCGGCTGAACTGCCGGTGATGGATGTCCAGCAGCCGCTGTATGCCTTTGCCAACGTAGTCTATCAATCCGGCATTTGTCTCAGTTCGATGATGTCGACGGTCAAGCCGGCTGATCTGGGCGCGGCTCGGGCGACCGACCAGCCGAACGACCTGATCGACGATTTTTCGGGCGGCATTGGCGATTGGGTCACCAGCTCTCCCGGGACCGATCCTCTCCCTCCGGTGCGGGTGCTGGTTGCCGCCGCTAAGGGACCTGATGGACGCGCCGGGCTGACAGTGACGCTGCCGACGGCGCTTATGACGCATAAGGTAGGCGATCCGAAGTGGCGCGGTCCCGAAAAGGGATCACTTCAATTCGAGGTCTTGACGCCGGCCGCGAAAGAGCTGCACGTGAGCATGTATGAAAGGGAATTCGCACCGGGAATGCGCAAGTTCACCAAGACAATCTCGCTCCAGCCGGCGGCAGAGTGGCAGACAATTCGTGTCCAGGCCGCGGAACTCAGCGACGAGAAGGGCGAACCTTTGACTGGTTTCCGCACGATCAACATGCTGGAGCTCAAGACGACGCCATCGGCGGGCGCGGAACCAGTTTACACGGCCTTTCGCTGGAACCGGGATTGACGCTCACTTGGGCGGAGCGCGATCGAGCGTCGTGCCGACATAGCTCGAGCCGGTCGGCGTGTTTCCCGGCTCGGCCACCAGCAACAACTGCTTGCCGTCCCACCGCCACACAAGCCCCATCATCCGCTGATCGGCCGGCTTCACGATCACGAGCTGCCCGTCCTTCCACTCATAGGTGCCGTTGAAGACGTCGGCCCGGGAGGAGAGCAGGTACTGCCCCTTGCCCAGGTCCTTGAGCGTCGTTGGCTGCTTGTGGCCGCTGGGCATGGCTGCCGTCCACGAGCCGGCGAGCTTCGGCGTGAAAACGTACTGCCAGTTCTGGGACGTGCGGCCACCTAGATAAACCGCCACCAGCAGCATCACCAGCAGCAGCGAGCGCAGGCTGAACTGCAGCCAGCGGCGGCGGGGAGGAGTGTCAGCCGGGTGATCCATGTCGAGCATCTCCAATTCGTCAATTAGACGGCCATCACCACGGACTGGTTTTCGTGTCCGATCATTCTTCCACTACCCTTGCACGATCCGCCATCGCTGCCCATGCTTGTAAACCTTGAATGACCCCGCCGACTCGCCATCCAAGTCCACACACATCCCATGCCCGACCAACCTACCCAGCCCACCGTCATCCTCTCCGGCTTCGGGGACGAGGCGGCCAACCAGAAAACGGCCCAGCAACAATTCGCGGCCTTCGCTGCCCTGGGCCTCCAGTATTATTCCATCCGGTTCATCGATGCGGGCAATGGCATCAAGAACGTGATGCAGCTCTCCAAGCAAGAGATCACGACGATTCGTCACCTGGAGGACGAATACGGCCTGAACGTCGCTACGCTTGGCTCGCCGATCGGCAAGGTGAAGCTACTCGACCAGGAGGACGGCACGAAGAACCGCTATGTGCCGTTCAAGAAATACCTGGCCGATGAAGTGAAGAAGGCGTGCGAGCTGGCCCACGCCTTCGAGACCAAGCTCATCCGCGGCTTTTCCTTCTACCACCCCAAGGGGACCGATCCCAAGCCGCACGTGGCCCAGGCGGCCGACCAGCTCGGGCAGATTGCCGAGATGTGCCACCGCAGCGATCTGACGTTTGGCCTGGAGGTGGAGGCGAACCTGGTCGGCCAAAACGGCGAGTTGATGGCCGAAATCCACAGGCAGGTCGATCACCCGGCACTGCTGCTGATCTATGACGGGGCAAACATCAGCACGCAAGGGTATAGCCCGGGCGAGTGCTTCGAGCAGTACCTTTTGATGAAGAAAGGGCTCGGCTGGATGCATATCAAGGACTATCGCCATCCCAACCAGCTCAAACGCACGACGCACGTCGATGAGGAAGCGCTCAGGCACTTCGTCCCGGCCGATCAGGGAGACAGCGGCCACGACCTGGTGCTGCGCGACTTCAAGGACGCTATCCCCACGATCGAAAAGAAACTCAAGAAACGCGGCATTCCTGGCGTGCTGCTCGACCTCGAACCGCACGTCAAAGGGGGCGGGCAGTTCGGCGGCTTCTCCGGTCCCGATGGGCTGGGCGTCGCTCTCCGCGGTTTGTGCCGCGTGCTCGACTACGTCGGCATCGGCTACCACCTGCGAGATTTCGAGGACGTACGGGTTGCGCGGGGATTTTAACTGCCGAATGCGAAGCGCGGTACTTGCACTTAGCGCCTGTCGCTACTGCCAAGTCGAATCGAGCGATACGCGTGCATTAAGGTTTCAATGCCGCATCCGGCTCCCAGCACGCCAAAGAACGTGGCCCCAAACAGGGCCAAGGGAGATTTGGTCAAATGCCAGGCGACGGCAATGGCCACGGCGCCTGCCAGTGAAACGACCGCCACCACCGAGCTGCGAGCCGCCAAAAGGTTGGTGCGATGTTTGGCATGGGCTCGCAGCGCGGCCTCCGCGGAATCGTTGGCGACCGCCCGCATGGCAGCCAGATCGGCCCCTCTTTCTGGAGCGTGGGAGCGCGGAACGTACTCTTCCTCCGTGGAGATATCGACGACGGGAACAGGCACGTCCTCGCGGGTAGGAGTAACCTCGACCACAGGCTGACGCTGAGCCGCCGCTGGGGCCGGCTGGTGCGACACGACGGGCTGTGTTTTCCCGGCGCCAATGCGATCCATCATGCGGGCCACATAGTCGTCAACCGACTCGTCGTCGTCCGCAGGCGCCTGGGCGGCCGATTGCGCGTGTAGCCGCTCATTCGGTGTTGGCGTCTGGCCAGGGAATCGAGCGCCGGCGTGTGGAACGGCCATTCTTTCGTTATCGACTGCCGGACCGGCATGCGGTCGCTGCCGCAAGAACTCCTCGCGCTCGCACTCGAAGCGAGTCCGCTGCTGCTCCAGGTCGGATACTTTTTCGTCGAGCAGTAGCTGCGCCGCGGTAAGAGCGTCCTGCCGCTGGCGCAGCCGGGAGTCCATATCGGTGAGTTCCCGGCGTTTGGCTTCGAGCTGCTCCTGTGCGGCACGGAGGGCCTCTTGTTCGCGAGTCAGCGCCTCGCGTGCGGCCACTTGCAACGGCGAAGACTCGTGCGTCGTTGCCGCCGCGGATGCTGACTGGCCATCCTGGTGTGACGCGGGATTTGGAACTGTTTTTCTCGCGTCGTCGATCGATGTCTCGGGCACATCAGCGACGACCGCTGCCGACCGTTGCCGATCAAATTCCTCCCGCTCACGCGCCAGTTGCGCCTGCTGCCGCTCCAATTCGGCGACGTGTTGGTTGAGATGCGATTGAGCCTCGGACAGGGCGTTTTGGCGCTGACTCAGCCGGGCATCAAGGTCGCAAAGCTCCTGGCGTTTGCTTTCGAGCTGCTCTCTCTCTGTCCGAAGCGTCTCTTGCTCGCGGGCTATCTCCTCCTGCGCAGCCGCTTGGGACAGCTCCGGCTGGGAAACGGTCTTCCGCTCGTTATCGAGCGATAGCGTCGCCCCTTCCGCCGCTTCCGACCGCTGCTGCTCGAATTCCTCCCGGTCGCGCTCGAGCTGCGCTCGCTGTTGCTTCAGCTCGGCAAGTTGTTCGTCGAGCCGCGACTGCGTCTCGCTCAGCGCGGCTTGCCGATGGCTCATCTGTGCGTTCGCGTCGCTGAGCTGCTGGCGTGAGGTTTCGAGCTGCTCCTGCGCGGCACGTAGGGCCTCTTGTTCGCGGGCAATTGCCTCCTGCGCGGCTGGCTGTGGCGGGGCGGGCTCGGCATCGGCATTCTGCTCGTTGTTGAGTGCTAGCCGTACTGCTTCCGTTGCTGCCGACCGCTGCCGCTCGAATTCCTCCTGGTCGTGCTCCAGTTCCGCTCGATGCCGCTTCAGTTCGGCGACTTGTTCGTCGAGCTGCGACTGCTCCTCGCGAAGCGCCGCCTGCCGCTGGCTGATCTGCGCCTCCACGTCGCTGAACTGCTGGCGTGTGGCTTCGAGCTGCTCTCTCTCAGACCGTAGCGCCTCTTGCTCGCGGGCAATCGCCTCCTGCGCAGCCGCTTGGGACAGCTCCGGCTGGGAGACGGTTTTCCGCTCGTCATCGAGCGATGGTTTGGCCGCTTCCGCCGCTGCCAACCGCTGCCGCTCGAATTCCTCCTGGTCGTGCTCCAGCTCCGTTCGCTGCTGCTTCAGTTCAGCGACTTGTTCGTCGATCCGTGACTGCTCCTCGCGTAGCGACGCCTGCCGCTGGCTCATCTGAGCGTCAATGTCGGACAGTTCTCGGCGCTTGGCGTCGATCTGCTCCTGCGCGGCACGAAGGGCCTCCTGCTCGCGGGCGAGGGTCTCTTGAGCGGCCGCATGGGCCTGCTCCATCTGGGAGACGGTTTTTTGTCCGCTTTCGAGCGCTGACTTCGCTGCGTCCGCCGCTGCGGATCGCTGCCGCTCGAATTCCTCCCGCTCGCGCTCTAATTGCGCTCTCTGCTCCTCGATTTCAGCGACTTGTTCGTCGAATTGGTCCTGCGCATCGCCGACCGCGTCCTGCCCTTGGCTCAGCCGAGCGTGAATGTCGTTCAGTTCCTGGCGTTTGGATTCCAATTGCTCCCGCGCCGCACGGACCGCCTCCTGCTGTTGGGCGATAGCCGCTTCGCGCTCGGTGATTGCCAGGCGGAGATTCTCGACCTCGATTCGCGCGGCTGCCAGATCGGCTTCCAGCTCCGCTACGCGGGTCGTGCGTGCGGCCTCTTGGGCTGCCTGCATTGCTTTACGTCGTCCCATTTCTTCCTCCCAGGCTTGTTTCTCCGACGCGAACGACTCGCGTTCGGAGGACAAGCTAGCGTGTGCGTTGATGAACCCCTGCTCCTGCTGCTTGATTTCCTGCCGGCAGGCCTGCAAGACCGTCCGTTCTTCCTCAAACGACTGTCGCTGCCGTTCGAATTCCTGGCGCTGCTCGTCGAGGGCGCTTCGCAGCGCGGCCACTTCCGCCTCGCGTCCTGACAGGAAGGTGCGGTCGGCTGCCAGCCGCCCCCGCTCGTCGCTGAGCTGCGCGGCCTGCTCGGCGAGCTGGGACTCCAGTTGCTGGCACCGCTGCTCCTTGGCCGCGGCGGCCGACCGCTCCTGGGCGAGGGACTCCCGTTCCGCCTCCAATTGGCTGCGCTGAATCGACAATTCTCCGCGCTCGACGTTGAGCTGTGCCTGCTGGCTGCTCAGCTCCTGGCGCTGCGTCGCCAGCACTTGCTCCTGCGGAAGCAGCCGCGACTGATGCTCCGCCGCTGCGTGCTCCTGCTCCTGGAGCTGCGCTAGGCGACAGGTCAGCTCCTGCGCGTAACTGGACAATGCTTGTTGTTCGACAGCCAGCGCCTGCTGCTTCTCGATGACTGCCGATTGCTGGACGGATAATTCTCGCTGGCGCTGCGAAGACTGCTGCCGCTCGTCTTCGATCTCCGCTTGCTGTTGCCCGAGCGCGGCCTGCTCGCGCTGCACCTCGCTGCGCTCGCGCTCGACGGCTTCTCGCCGCTGGCGACAGGCGTCCACCTCGGCAACCAGCTCCGCCTGCCGTGCGGCAAGCGCTTGCTCCGTCTCGGCGTGCCTGCTCTGCTGTTCCGCGAGCAATTGCTCATGGGCCACGAGCGCCTCGTGCTGGGCAGTCAGTTCCTGCTGCTGTGAGGCGCAGCGTGCCTCCTGCTGCGAGATTTCGCCGGCGCGTCGCTCCAGTTCGCCCTGTTGGCTTTCGAGCCACAGTTGAAACTCGCTCTTTTGCCGCTCGTACCTGGCTCGATCGTTTTCCAGCACCTGACAGCGTTCTTGCAGAGCAAGCTGGTCGCGGTCCAGGGCGGCGCGTAATTCGGTCTGTGCGGCACGCTCGGCCTGGCTGGTCTGCAGCAATGCCTGCAACTCTGCCTGGCGGGCTGCCAGCTCGCCGCGCTCAGCGGCAGTCGCCTCCTGCTGCTGGCGGAGCGTTTGATCCAGTTCACTGGCAGACTGCTCGCGCCTGGCCAGTTCTTCCCGCTGCGCCTGAAGTTGCGCCCCTTCCGCCGTGATTCGTTCTTCGCGCTGCTTGAATTCCAGTTCCCTGGCGTCAAGGCGCTGGCCGCGCTCGGTGACCTCGGCATCGCGAGCCTCGACGCGTCGCTGGAGCTCCGCAAAGCCCTTCTGGCGCAAGTCCAGTTCCTCCCAGCGCCGCTGAAGGGCTCCCCGCTGCTCGTCCAGCCATTGCTCGGTCTCGCGGCGTCGCGTTTCCAGCGCCGCCCGGTCGCGGTCGAGTGACACACGCTGCTCGTCGAGGTCGGCGTCGAACTGATCCAGTTCGTTACGCCGGGCCTGAATCTCGGCAAGCTGGGCCGCGGCAAATTGTTGGTCGGCCTCAATGCGGGCTTGATGGCTGCTTAACTCGTCGTGCCGAGACGCCAGCTGCCGTTGGTCCTCCGCCAGTTTGTTTTGCTGTTCCGCCAGCGCTTGCTGGCTCCTCGTCAGTTCTTCGCGCTGTGCGGCAAACCGGGATTGCTCCTCCTGAAACTGATGCTGGCGGGCCGCCAGCTCTTGCTGTTGCGTGGCCAGTTGCGCGTCGCGCTGGTTGAGCTCCTCGCGGCGGGCCTGGGTTTCCTGATCCTGGGCGGCTACTTCCTGCAGCCTCTGTGCCCAGGCGGCTTGCTCCTGGGCCAGCGCCTCGCGCGCCGCGGCCAGCGGGCGTTCCGCCTCCTGACGCTCCGCATTGAGCGCCGCTCGATCGCGGTCAAGTTCGGCGCGCTGAGCGTCCAGCGCTGAAAGCTTCTGGCTCGCTTCCGCGTGCAGGCGCTCGCACTCCGCCTGCCGGGCGGCCAGCTCGGCCTGCTGGGCTTGAATCCCTCCCGCCGCCGAAGATTGTTGCTCTTTGGCTGCCGCCAGCTCCTGCTGGCTCTGCGCCAGTTGGCGTTGCTCGCGGTCAAACGCCTGCTGCTGCGACCGCAGCGACTCCTGCCAGGAAGTCAATTCCTGTTGCCGCGCCGTCAGCTTCTCTTCGGTCCGGGTGAGCTGTTGCTCGCGCCAATGAACCGATTGCTGGGTCTCGACAAGAGCATGTTGCTGTTTGGCCAGGTCATCCCGCTGCTGCTTGACCAGTTCCTGCTGTCCGATCGCGGCCTCCCGGTCCCTCTGTAGCCGGCTCCGCTGTTCGTCCAGCGCCTGCTCGCGGCGGCGCAGATCCTCGCCTCGCCGGTCCATTTCGGCGGCCCGCTGCTCCATGGCTGCCCGCGTCGCTTGCAAAGCGTCGAGCTGTTCATCAAACCCCTTCATCCGCTGCGCAAGCGTCTCGGCCTCCAGTTGCCGTTCTTTGGCCTGCGTTTTGAAGCGCTCCGTTTCGTCCCGCGCCGCTTTGAGCCGCTGTTCAAACTCCGCGGTTTGGGCCGCAAGTTGCTGCTGGCGGGCCCCGGACTGCTCTTTAGCCAGCTCCTGCTGCCGGCGGGCCCCCTGTTCCCGCTCCTGCGCCAGACGGCTGTCCAGGTCGGCGCGTTGAGTGCGGGCCGCTTCCAGCGCCGTGTTGAGGCGCTCGGTCTGCTGCGCGACCTGGCGCTTGGCCTCGTCGAGCTCTCTGCGCTGCTGGTTGAACGCTTGTTCGCGCCGATCCAATTCGGACTGAAGTTGGCCGCGGGCCTTGTCCCACTGCGCCGATTCGGCCTCGTAGCGGGAATTCAGAGCCGCGAATTGGCGCCGCAGCCGTTCGACGTCCTCGCGGGATTCCTCCGTCGTCGGTCCTGTCGTAACTTTCGTCGCCGGGCCGGGCCCCTCGGCGGCCACAGCGCGCATCTCTTCGAGCTGCGTTTGCCGCTCGTGCAATTGGGCCAGGATGATCGCGTGATCCCGTTCCAGTCGCTGGCGGACGGCGGTCCACTCCTCCTGTTGGCGGCGACTTTCCCCCTTGTACTTCACCAATTCCAGCCGCGCCTCATCGAGAGCCTGCGCCAGGGAGTGCTCTTCCTGGGGCTTCGCTTCCGCGGCAGCCAGCTCCTGCCGACGTTCCTCCAGTTGACGCGTAAGCTGCGAAAGCTCCGCTTCCAGCCGGGCCCGCGCGGCAGTGAACTGCTGACGCTCGTCCCCTTGCGTTTGCTGCTGGTCCCGCAGTTCCTCGCGCAGTTGCTGAACCGACTTCGACAGCGAGCCCACCTGGGATTCCGCGTCATGAGTCCGATCCGCGTCGCGACGCGCCTGCTCGAGGGCTTCGCGGTGCGAGCTTAGCTCCTCATCGCGGGCGGCCAGGTCGCGCTGCCACTGTTGCTCGCGCAGTGCGGCCTCTTCTTGTTTCCGCTGCAATTGGGCGGTCGATTCGGCGTACTTGGCTTCGAATTCCGCCTTCTCCGCCAGCCGCGCTTCCAGGACGAGTTTCTCGGCCTTCCAGGCGGCATTCGACTCTTCCTGGAGTAGCTCGGTTTCCCGCTCCGCCAGTTGGGCCGCCTCGCGCAGCAGTCGCAGCTCCTCGTCGCGGCCGGCGATCTCGCGTTTCCGCTGCTCGTCACGCGAGGCAAATTCCCGTTCCCGTCGCTGGGCGAGTGCCGTCAGCTCATTGAGCCGCGCTTCCAGGGCGGCCTTCTCCGCCTGCCAACTGGCGCTGATCTCCGCCCAGGACTTGGAAAGCCGGTTCAGCTCGTCCGGGAGCTGGCTGGCGGGCGGGCGGGAGGGCGCCTTGACGGCCGTAGCTGGCATCGGCTCGGTGGCCTGGCCGGCCCCGGCCACCAGCGGGCACGATACGACCACAAACTCCACGGGCCCGACCTTCAGCACGTCGCCAGGCTTGAGGACCGCATCGGTAAATCCCTGGCCGTTAAGCTGTACCTGGGACGAATTCGATCTGACGATCGTTTGGGCGCTGCCCCGCACCACCCACATCGCCAGTTCTGGCACACCGGCCGCCTCCAGCCGCAGCGTGCATCCCTTGGCGGAGCCGATCGTGCATTTGCGCGATACCAGCCGAATCGTCTTCCCGCCATGCTCTCCCTGGCGCACCATCAGTTCCAGCCAGTCGCCAGGCAGCAAAGCGCGCTGGGCAGCTTCCTGGTTCAAAATGGCGGTTGACATGGCGCTAGGAGGGGTTGGAAGCACGAAGCGCAGGGCGAAGGGTCCGCCGTGCGCAATGACTCTGCCAGCCGGCTAGGGGGATGTAGCTTGCAGGTGGCCCGCGGTCAAAAGCTGCCAGCCTGACAATTCCCCCAGGCGTCTTCGCCCGATCACTCGGCACAAACTGCCGGCCGCGCGGGAAAAGCTCTGAAATGGCGGGCACGATTTGCCGATTATCGGAGTGCGGCTGACAGTAGGGACTGCACCAGTGCCAGCGGGAAGGGCCCTTTACCCTTGTCACGTGTCCGCCGCGCTGGGCTTGGCGGGACGGACTTCAGTGGGGCGAGATGCCAGACATTTCGAGTGGCGTAACTAGGATCCAGCAAGTGACTTGTGTAACAAAGTGCATGTTTGAGATGGAGATTTTTCCGGGATTCTCCGGACCGGCATAGACCCGGAGGATACGATTCCTCTGCGAGCCAGACTGAACGTTCCGCAGCGTGAACTATCTTTGACGCTAGCGGTTTGGGCAGGAGGCCGCAGGAACAGAACACCCAGATGAACTTCGATTAGAGGCGGCAACGGCCGGTCATCATGAAGCGGCGCAGCGAAAAAACCAGCGACAAAGGGAGCAAGATGGCACGCAAGGACGCAGTCATGAGCCTGCGGCAGATTCTCATCCGCCGGCGGGATGCGCTTCGCCGGGCCCTGGCGGGCGATTTGAGCTCGCTCAAGGAACTTCGCCAGCAGACCTCCAGCGACGTGGTGGACGCTGCGCTCGACTCCGCCCAGGACGAGATCAGCTCTCAGCTCGCCGAAGTGGAGAGCCGCGAGCTGGCCCATATCGAGATGGCCCTGGAGCGGATGCGCGACGGCAATTACGGCCTGTGCGAAGGCTGCGGCGAGGGGATTCCGCTCGCCAGGCTCCAGGCCCTGCCGTATGCAACGATGTGCATCCAGTGCCAGCGCGAGGCCGAAAAGAACGGCGAGGATGTCGGCGGCGCCAACTGGAACCGCATTCTGGACGTCGGCCTGGCCGACAACGATGTTTCCGTGAGCGATCTGGAAATCGACGCCTAGGCAGTCCCGCCTGCCGGGCGGGACCATGTCTTCCGGCACAGGCTCTTTTCGACGAATCAGGTCCGGCTCGGCAAGCCGCACCTACCTGGTCCCGCAAACCCAAGGAAGGGATTTGCGATGAATTTTCCCGCGGACATCGATCGCCATCCATGCATTGCCGTGATTTGGCGCGCGACTGTTCTTTCCATGTTGTCGCTGGCTCTGGTCTTTCCGCCTTTGGCCAGCGGCCAGACGAAGGCCGGACAGGCGGAAGGCGAGTCCGAGTCGCGGGATGATCTGTTTGCAAAGCTGGCGGCCGATGTGGATGCGCTTCAGCGGCAAGGGAACATTGTCAAGCGCGTGGTGCAACTCGTGCGGCCGACGGTCGTCCACATCGAGGCCAAGCATCAAGAGGGTAACGAGCGCTATGCCCGCCGCACCGTCGAAGAAGCCGGCTCCGGGATCATCATCGAATCCGGCGGCAAGCACTACGTCCTCACGAATCGGCATGTGATCAAGGGCTCGGGGGCTGAGTCGATCAAGATCAAGCTGGCCGATGGCCGCAGCATCTATCCGCGCAAGATCTGGGAAGATCCGGAGACGGACGTTGCCTGTCTGGCCGTGGAGGTCAAGGGATTGATTCCCGCGCGCCTCGGCGACAGCCGCCACGTCGAAATCGGCGACTTCGTATTGGCCGTTGGCAGTCCGTTCGGACTTTCGCATTCGGTGAGCTACGGCATCATCAGCGCCAAAGGACGCCGCGACCTGGAGCTGGGGGATGACGGCGTCCGCTATCAGGATTTTTTGCAAACCGATGCGGCGATCAATCCCGGCAATAGCGGCGGGCCGCTCTTGAACCTCCGCGGCGAGGTGATCGGCATCAATACAGCCATCGCCAGCGCCAGCGGCGGTCACGAGGGGATCGGCTTTTCGATTCCGATCAACATGGCGATGGCGGTGGTCAAGCAGCTCTTGGAAAAGGGGACAGTGACGCACGCCTATCTCGGCGTGAAGCTCGATTCGCGGTTCGATGCCGACCAGGCGATCCGCGCTGGCCTGCCCCGTGGCGAAGGGGCGCGTGTGAACGCGATTACGCCCAAATCGCCGGCTGAAGTCGCCAAGCTGAAGGTCGGCGACGTGATCCTCTCTTTCGATGACGTGGCCATCGACGACGACACGCACCTGATCAACCTCGTCAGCCTGACCCCGGTCGGCACCGAAGTCGAACTTCGCGTCCTGCGGGGCGCGGAGATCCTGGAGGTAAAGGTGAAGGTGGGAAATCGGGCGGAGATTGAGTAGGGGAGTCACTCGCTCACGGTGACCCAGCCGAGCTCCTTTTCCTTCAGCGTCTCAATTGCCCTGGACACGTCTTGGACTTCGTCCGCCGTCATTCCCTCATTCAACCGGGCGGTAACTCCGACGACGTCGTGAAAGAAATCCTCACCCAGTGGGTGCAGCAGCCAATTCGGAACGTTTGATTTCGCCTGCCACTGCAGAGGCGAGTACCGCGGGTTGTCATCCGGAAACGCATAGTCGTAGGTGACGTGGCCGCCGTGTTTTCTGATGGTGGCGACAGCCGCCGCCTGCCGCCGTGCTCGCCCCATCCGGACGGCCAGCAGGCCAAGCAAGATGCTGACCAGCACCATTCCGGCAATCAGCGTTCGCAAGCTGAACTGATACCACCGGCGACGTCTGCCAATGGTTGCTGAAGAGGTTTGTCGCCGCATGCAGCCATTCTATCGCGTCTTTCGCGTGGATTTGGTGGTTCCTCTCCGCCTGCACTCCAACCGCGGCTAGAACGGCTCCTGCGCGGTGCATACAATCGATCCTACAGCCACGATTGGCTGATCCCACCGCGACCAGGCCTACCAATGACCGCTCACGCCGCTGCCTCCCGCAAGATCGAAGACCTTGTCGTCCCGGCAATTCCTGAAGACGATCGCTTGTGGGTGCCGCAGGCCGACAAGATCTGGTTTCGGCCCCTGCTGCTGGATACGGTCGCCGGCCAGTGGGTGAACCTGCTCCGCGTGCGGCGGGCCGGGATCTTGAGCCGCCATCGGCACCCGGCCCCTGTCTACGGCTATGTGATCAAAGGCTCCTGGAGGTATCGCGAGCACAACTGGGTGGCCCGCGAGGGAATGTTCGTCTTCGAACCGCCGGGAGAGGTCCACACGCTCCTCTGTGACGACGATGTGGACGAGATGATTACCCTGTTCCACGTCTGCGGAGCGCTCATCTATTACGATGAAGCCGGCAAACCGTGTGGCCATGACGACGTGCACACCAAGATCGAGATGTGCCGCAAACACTTTGCCGCGGCGGGCCTGGGCGAGGATTATGTCGATCAGTTCATACGATAATCACAAGCCCGGCGCACCAGCGAGCGCATCCTCGGTCCCAGGCTCCCGCCTGGGACCGCAGGAACCCGAGGCTCCCGCCTCGGCGGTTGGTGACCGAACGCCGAGTACAACCAGTCATCGGCGGCTGAGCGAGGCGGAGCCTCGCGTTGGTGCGTTCCCAGGGAGGACTCTGGGAACGAGGGTTCTGCTTGCTGTGGCGATCGTGCTATTTGCCGCATTTGCCTCCGCCGCCGAGTCCGACTTCGAGAAGACCTTCGCCCCGATCGTCATCCGCCACTGCGTCGTCTGCCACAACTCGAGCGATCCCAAGTCGGGCCTCGACCTCACCAATGCCGACGGCGCGATGAAGGGGGGCGACAATGGGGCGGTGATCATTCCCGAACAACCCGAGAAGAGCTTTCTCGTCGAGCGGATTACCGACGGGTCGATGCCCCCCGAAAACGACGGCCGGCGACTTTCGAAGGAGGAAGTGGCCGCGGTCTCAAAGTGGATTAAGGCGGGCGCGAAATGGCCGAAGGATCGCGTGCTGAGCCCGTTTGAGATCACCACCGAGAAGCGGGCCGGGTGGGATTGGTGGTCGCTCGCGAGAGTTCAGGGTTCAGGGTTCAGGATTCAGGAGTCGGGAGCCAGGGGCCAGGGGCCAGCCAGTGCGATCGACGTGTTTGTGCGGCAAAAACTGGCGGAAAAGAATCTCGCGCCTGCGCCCCCGGCCGACAAGCGCACGCTCATCCGCCGCATTTATTTCGATCTGATCGGATTGCCGCCGTCGCCGAAAGAAGTTGCCGACCATCTGGCCGATGATTCGCCCGACGCCTACGAGCGGCTCGTCGATCGGCTGCTGGCGTCGCCGCATTATGGCGAGCGGTGGGGCCGCCACTGGCTCGACGTGGTCCGCTATGGCGAGAGCGACGGCTTCGAGCACGACCGCTACCGCGACACGTCGTGGCCTTATCGCGACTATGTCATTGGGAGCCTGAATGCCGACAAGCCGTACGACCGGTTCGTGCTCGAGCAGCTGGCCGGCGACGTGCTCGAGCCGGTCACGCGCGAGGGGATTGCCGCCACGGGCTTTCTCGTCGCCGGCCCGTGGGACGAAATCCAGAACGTCGGCAAAAGCGAAAGCGAAATGAAGCGGGCGCACGAGGAGCAGATGGAGGAGATTCTCGCGGCCGTCTCGCAGACGTTTCTCGGCTTGACGGTGAACTGCGCCCGCTGCCACGATCACAAGTTCGATCCGATCCCGCAGGCTGACTATTACCGGCTCAAGGCGGTATTCGACGGCGTCGATTACGGCACCGGCGAGCATCGGGGCGAGCGGCCGTGGATGACGCCGGCCGAGCTGGCCTCGCACGAAGCGGAGTTAACGCCGATCCGCAAGCGGGCGGACGAACTCAAGCAGCAGCTCGCCAAACTGGCCGCTGAATTTCCAGGCGACGCGGTCCCCGAGCCGGCTAGCGTCGAACTGGTCGAGGGCCGCTTTGGCAAAGCCTTCGACGCCCGCCGCGGCCATGCGACCGTCCCGGAGAAAAAGGCGTACTCCACGCCGCCGCTGACCGTCGAATGCTGGACGAAGCTCTTCAGCAAGACGGGTTTCAACATCCTCGTCGGCTGCAATCCCAAGGGCTCATTCGATCACTGGGAAATCTATACATACGCCAGCAGTGGCGAATTCAGCGCCTACCTGCCCGGCTTCGAGCCGGCGGAGATCAAGTCGGGCGTGGACATTACCGACGGCGCGTGGCATCACGTGGCCATGACGTTCGACGGCAATTGCGTTGAATTGTTCATCGATGGACGGCTGGTCAAAGCCACCGACGTCAAACGGACGAATTCCGGCGGACCGAGCGGGCCGCTCTGGATAGGGGCCATTCCACCGCAAAAGATCGGCTGCGACGGCATCGTGGACGAGTTGCGTGTCAGCCGCGTCATTCGCCAGATGGAATCTGCGCCGCAAATGCCGCTGGCGGCGGACGACGAAACGCTGGGGCTGTGGCATCTGGATGGAATTGCCGGCGGCGCCTTGCGCGACGACGCACAAGCCAACAAGCCCGAAGACGCCGACGTGGCCGCGCTTCGGCGTCAGCAAGAGTCGCTGTCGCGCGAGCTGAAGCAGGCCGAGGCGGACATCGCCCGCCGCGCGGTGCCGCAGGTCTTTGCCGGGCTGCGCCGGCAGCCGCCGGAAACATTTGTGCTGCTCCGCGGCGATATTCACAAGCTGGGGCCGGCGGTCGTGCCGGCGGGACTTAGCGCCGCGCGCCACTGGCCGGGCGATTTGCACCTCGACCCCAAGACGCCGGAAGGAGAGCGGCGGCTGGCTTTCGCCCGCTGGGTAGTGGACGAGAACAATCCGCTCACGCCGCGGGTAATCGTCAATCGGCTGTGGCAATATCACTTCGGCCGAGGCCTGGTCGATACGACGAGCGATTTCGGTTTCAACGGGGGGCTGCCGTCGCATCCGGAGCTTCTCGACTGGCTTGCCGGCGAGCTGATTCGCGGGGAATGGACGCTCAAGCGATTGCAGCGACGGATCGTTTCGAGTGCAACGTATCGGCAGGGCAACGGTCAGGTGTCGGGGTATGAGGGTGTGAGCGTGTCGGGTAGCGACGCAGCGAACCCGTCCCCTACACCTTCACACCCACGCAACCTCACACCACGATCCATCGCGAAAGATGTTGATTCCGACAACCGCTTGCTGTGGCGCTTCGCTCCGCGACGCCTCGAGGCCGAAATCGTCCGCGACGCCATGTTGGCGGCCAGCGGCGAGCTCAACACGCAGATGGGAGGGCCGAGTTTCAAGCCGTTCAAAGTGACGGTCTTCAATACGCACTTCTATCACCTCTTCGACAGCGGCGAGCCGCAGTACAACCGCCGCACGGTCTATCGCGCCTGCGTTACGACTGGCAAGAGCCCGCTCTTGACGGTCCTCGACTGCCCCGCTCCGTCGCTGTCGGCCCCCAAGCGCCAGGAAACGATCACGCCGCTTCAGGCCCTGTCCCTGATGAACGATTCGTTCGTGCAGCGGCAGGCGGAGAAAATGGCCTTGCGAATCAGCGCGGAGGCTGGCGCCAATGATGAGGGAGCAGTGCGGCAGGCCTATCTCATTGCCCTGTCGCGCGAGCCGTCGGCTGAAGAACTGGCCGCTGCCAGGCAGCTCGCCCAATCCCAGTCGCTGCGTGAACTCTGCTGGGCGCTGCTCAACTCCAGCGAGTTTCTGTACGCACCATAATGTGACGGGCTTCCGAGCCCGCCCATGAAGTGTAAGCAGCCGGGTTAGGAAGTCCGCCTACGAAAGTCCGCGCATCCACCGCGAGAAGGCACGCCAAAAGCGTGAAGGAGGCACTTCTCGCGGCGGAGCGTTCCGCACCGGCATCAGGGGATGACGCCGGGCGGATAATGTGCGAATTGGCTCGGCGATTGCATGGGGCCTACGGATTAGCTGGCCCGGGCAGGATTTCCGCCCCCGGCGGGATCGTCACCGGATAGTTCACGGTCGCCCGCGGCATGATGCCGCCGGTGGCGCACGGGTCCGTCTCGCAGGCGTCGCCGCGGTTGAACCACCGCCCGAACGGCCGGCTACAGCCGCAGCCGGATAGCGAGAGGGCCGCCAACGTCAATACCGTCACAATGAGAGTTTTCCGCATTTGCTTTTCTCCGCTGCCTGTGGGGCTCGCTCGCGAAAATCTACCCCACACCCATTGATGTGCAAACGCAACCGTTGCCTTTTTTCCCCCTCCGTTGAGAATCGGAAACAGATCAAGTTGAATAACTGCTACAACGACTCCCGCATCGCGGCCGGCAGTAGCGCAGCACCACTGAATTTCGCAGCCCTGAATTGCGCAAGCCCTTTGTCATGACCAATCGGAAAAATCCGCATCCCCCAATCGGCGTCGGCGGCGCGGCCCTCGCACGACGCGCCGTGTTCATCCTGGCACTGACGCTGGCGGTCTTAGGCTCGGCGCCGACTCGTGCCGCTGATCCTGACGGCAAAATCCAGAGCACCGCCGGCATTCGTGCCCAGGATCAGGTGTGGCTGGTCAGCACGCGGCACATTGGCTGCACCACCTGCGGCGGCGATCCAGCATTCTGGCAGCTCAGCGGCGGCCAGTGGGCCGGCAGCAGCGCAAAGGAGTTTCACAACACTGCGGATCCGGCGCTCACCACGGTGATCTACATCCATGGCAACCGGATCGATGACCAGGAAGGTTCCAGCGGCGGCCTGGCTGTGTACCAGCAGATCATCGCCAACCACGCCCAGGAGCAGGGTGTACGCTACGTGATCTGGTCCTGGCCCAGCACGAAGATTTGCGGCCCGATCAAGGACGTCCGCAGCAAAGCCTGGCGGTCGGACGAAGAAGCGGTGCTTCTGGCCCGTTTTCTGGCCGATTTTTCCTCGCCCCCCGCTGCGGGCGGATCGCCTCAACCTGCTAAAAATCCGCTGCGCGTCGGCATCATCGCTTTCAGCTACGGAGCCAGGATTACCGGCGGAGCACTGCACCTGTTGAACGGCGGCGAACTCTTGGGTCAACGGGTTTCCGCCGTCGATCCGCCGAAGTTTCACGTCGCATTTTGGGCCGCGGCGGCGCACAACAACTGGCTGCTTCCCGGGTACCGCCACGGGGAGGCGCTGCCGCTGGGTGAAAAATGGCTCAACCTCGTCAACAGCAATGATGAGTCCCTGACCCACTACGAAATGCTGGAAAGAGGGCGCAATCCGCCAGCCCTTGGATACACCGGGCTCGCGGGGCGTTATCTATTGCCGGCCGAGTTGAGCGAGCGCTGGGAGGAGTGGGATGTTTCCTGCCTGGTGGGCCGCACGCATAATTACCAACCCTACCTCTACTCGCCATGGGTTGCCCAGCGCACAGCGCAAGTGGCGCTATGGCAAGAGTAAACCACCTCTACTTCTTTTTCCGGAACCCGTGCCGCCCTTCCCACTTGGCAAACAGGGGCCCGGCGTAGATGGCGCCCGTGTCGAGTTCCTCCTCGATTCTTAGCAGTTGGTTGTACTTGACCATGCGGTCGGTGCGCGAGGCCGAACCGGTCTTGATCTGACCAGTCCCCAGCGCCACGGCCAGGTCAGCAATTGTGGCGTCCTCCGTCTCGCCGCTGCGATGGCTGGCAATGCTGGCGTATCCGTTGCGATGAGCCAGGTGAATGGCCGAGATCGTCTCGGTGAGCGTGCCGATCTGATTCACCTTGATGAGAATGGCGTTGGCAATGCCTTCGTCGATCCCGCGCTGGAGGAAGTCGGTGTTGGTCACAAACAGGTCGTCGCCCACGAGCTGAATTTTCTTTCCCAGCCGGTCGGTGAGCAGTTTCCAGCCCTCCCAGTCGTTCTGGTCGCAGCCGTCTTCGATCGAGCAGATCGGATAGCTGGCCACCCATTCGGCAAGGAAGTCGACCATCTGGGTGCTGGTCAACGTTTTCTTGTCGATCGTGTAGGTTTTCTTCTCCCGGTCGAAGAACTCGCTGGCCGCCACGTCCAAGGCGATCATCACCTGTTTGCCCGGCTCGTAGCCTGCCTCCTTGATGGCCGTCATGATGTAGTCGAGCGCCTCGCGGTTGCTCTTGAGATCCGGCGCGAATCCCCCTTCGTCGCCGACGGCGGTATTCAGCTTTTTTTTCTTGAGCACGCTTTTCAGCTTGTGAAAAACTTCCGCGCCGCACCGCAGCGCGTCGCTGAACCGGTGAAAGCCCAGCGGCATGACCATGAACTCCTGCACGTCCACGTCGTTGTCGGCATGAGCGCCGCCGTTGACGATGTTCATCATCGGGGCCGGCAACAGGTTCGCCCCGGGGCCGCCCAGATAGCGATATAGCGGCTGCTGCGTAAATGTGGCCGCCGCCTTGGCCACGGCCAGCGATACCCCCAGGATGGCGTTGGCGCCAAGGTTTTTCTTGTTGGCCGTCGCATCCAGCTCGATCAGCCGCTGGTCGATGCCGATCTGGTCGAGGGCGTCCCAGCCGGTAAGCGCATCGCGAATGATTCCGTTGACGTTGTGAACGGCTTTCATGACCCCTTTGCCGCCATACACCGATTTGTCGTCGTCGCGCAGCTCCCACGCTTCGTAGTCCCCGGTGCTCGCGCCGCTGGGCACCGAGGCCCGGCCGAACGACCCGTCCGAGAGCGCAACTTCGACCTCCACTGTGGGATTGCCGCGGCTGTCGAGAATCTGCCGACCGTGAATGTTGGCGATGAGACTCATAAACTCGCTCGTAGTTGAGAGGAGAAACGGGCGACGAACCGCTCATTTTGGCGGTAATGCGGTACATTGACTAGGGCGGGAAGGAGCCTGGCTCGGCGATGCGCTCTGGTAGGGTGATTGCGGAATTGTAATCGGAGATTTGCCGTGGCCTCGGGTCGGCGAGAGCTATACTTGGCTGCGGTTCTACGGGTGAAATTATGCGCATCCATTTCTTGACATTCCTGACGATCGCTGCAATCGGAGCGCCACTTCGCGGCGACGACTGGCCGCAGTTCCGCGGGCCCCGCGGCGACGGCATTGCCCAGGGGTCAGGATTGCCGCTGACGTGGTCCGACGGCAACAACGTTGTCTGGCAGACGGAGATCCCCGGCCGCGGCTGGTCCTCGCCGATCGTGCTGGGCGATCGTATCTGGCTGACGACGGCCGAATCGCTGGCGCTTCCCACCAAGGATCGCGACAAGCGGCTGGCCGACCTCCCCTACTTTCCGCGCGATCTGACCGCCGACGCCTCGGTGACGGTTTATGCTCTGGAGCTTGATGCGGCCAGCGGCAAGCTGCTGCGGCAGATCGAACTATTCACCGTCGATGACCCACCGGTGATCCACGCCAACAACAGCTATGCCTCGCCGACGCCGATTGCCGACCAGCGGCGGTTGTACTGCCACTTCGGCTCGCTGGGCACCTGTGCGGTGGACCTGGCCAGCGGCAAAGTCGTTTGGCACGAGCGCCACTCGGTCGATGAAATCACCGGCGGCGGCGGCTCGCCCGTATTGTGGGGCCACTTGCTGGTCTTTGCCTGCGACGGCGCCGACGAGCAGTTCGTGGTGGCCCTCGACAAGGTCACAGGTAAGGTCGTCTGGAAAACGCCACGGCCGCCAATCGAAGCAGCCGACAGCAAGCTCCGCCGGGCCTTCTCCACGCCGCTGATCTTCACGCACGATGGACGCGAGCAGCTCGTGCTCCCCGGCGCGCAGTGGGCTTGCAGCTACGATCCGGCCAGCGGGAAAGAATTGTGGCGGGTCAACATCGGTGACGGGCACGCGCTGGTGCCGCGGCCGGTCTATCAGGACGGCATCGTTTATGTCTGCACCGGATTCATGAAGCCGCAGCTCTGGGCGATTCGCACGGGGGGCAGTGGGGACGTGAGCGATACGCACGTCGCTTGGACCTGGGACAAGCAGGTGCCCGAAATCTCTTCGCCGCTGGTGACCGGCGGCGAGATTTACTTCGTCTCGTCGATGGGCGTCGTGACTTGTCTCGATGCGAGCACGGGGGATGAACTGTGGCAGCACCGCGTCGGTGGGAATTTTGCCGCCAGTCCCCTGCTGGTGGACGGGAAGCTCTATTTCACCAACCAGGTGGGGATCACCACGGTTCTGGCGCCGGGTCGCCAGTACCGTGAATTGGCCAGGAACGAACTCTTCGGCCAGACGATGGCTTCGCTGGCCGTGTTCGACGGCGGCCTCCTGATTCGCACCAGTTCGCACCTGTATTGCGTTCGCGGCAGGCCGTAGCGGCTGTACGTCCAACTGGGTCCGCCGCCAATTTCTCTCAGCCGCATCGTCAGGCGGCTCCGCATTTTGCACTTTATAGCGCGGGCCGCTTACAATCCGGGCATGAACCGCCCTCCGCCGCGACGCCGCCGACTTTGGCAGTTCAGCCTGCGGACCCTGCTGATTGGGATGGTGCTAGTCAGTGCCGCGGTTGGCCTGATCGGGATTCGCATGCAGCGGGCCCGCCGCCAAGAGGCCGCGGCGACGGCGATTCAACAGATCGGCGGTTCTGCCTTGTACGAGGTTGCGAGCAAGCGGCCGCCGTGGTCGCTCCCCAGCGACCTGGCCCGCCCCTGGCTGGGGGACGATTTCTTCGACAGCGTCGTCGAAGTCGAAGTCGATCTCAAGCCGGCCGACACGACCGCTCGCCAATTGGCGATTTGGAACGCCATTGGAGATTTCCCGCAATTGCAAAAGCTGCGGGTCGATTATCCCCAGCGCTATCCCCGCTCGCGGTTCAACATCGGTCCCATCCGCCGGCTGAGCAACTTGCGGCAGTTGAAGATTCGCGACGCCCTGATTGCCGGCGACGATTTGCTGCCGCTGGCGCGGATGCCGGCGCTGGAAATGCTCGACCTGTCGCACAACCAGGTTGGCGACGGCGCGTGGCGCCATTTGGCGTCGATCCCCAAATTGCACACCCTGAAGGCGCTATATTCTTTCGTGACCGACGAAGGGGCGGCCGAACTGGCTCGGTGCCAGAACTTGCGACATTTGGACCTGACGCGGGCCAATATCACCGACCGCGGCGCTGCGGAGCTGGCTAGGATGACCGAGCTCGAGTCGCTGATCCTCGACGGCACACGAATCACCGACGCCGGGCTGGCGCACCTCGCGCGGATGGAAAACCTCCAATCGCTTTCCATTTGCGAAACGAGCGTCACCGACGTTGGGCTGGCGCAACTGACCGCCTCCGCGAGCCTGAAATCGGTGAAGGCAGAACGGACGAACGTCAGCGAGATTGCATTGCGGCAGTTTCACAGTTCGCGGCAGGCACACTGACGAGCATGACGAATCACGGTCCAACACCTCCGGTTGCCAAGCCCCGCCGCTGGTATCAGTTCAGTTTGCGGACGCTGGTGGTAGTCGTTGTCATCGTCAGCATGGCG
>DASRJP010000053.1:0-11077 GCA_035649415.1 Pirellulaceae bacterium
CTCTACCGCCGCTGTGGCTTTCGCGGCACTGAGCCGGAGACCCTTTACTGGAGCCGGGAACTATAATCAACGTTTCTAGCCATCCTGCAATCACGGGAAGGAGAGTTCCCATGCCGACCGCTCGTATCGCATCGACGATGCCGCTTCCGCTGCTGTTCCGCAGGAGCCGTCGCCGCCGAGGCGTGATCCTGATGGTCGTACTTGCTCTGCTGACTATTTTTGAGATCGTGGGTCTCACCTTTGTGGCGTATTCAGAAAAAGAAGCCACAGCGTCCCGTAACTGGCGCCTTGCCAGATGGCCAGTCGCGACAGCAACGGTGGAGTTGACAGACGAGTTCCAGGACGATTTTCGACGGCTTTTCCAAGGCGAACTCGATTTCTCGGCCAGTCTCAAGGCCGCCGATGCACTTGAGTCCGCGGTCCGCGAGGCCAAAGCCGAGGTCCTCGCCGCACTAGCAAACGAGACCGATCCGCAGGAGCGGGAGCGACTGTTGGCACTTTGTGAAACGCTTCAGGAAATGCTCGAAAAAATCAAGCTGTTTCGCGCGCTCGTTTTCGAGATTCAATTCGGAGAGTGAAGACGGCGACGGGGTTGCCATGAGCCCAAGCGCTGGCAATCGGCCAAGCTACGGTATCTCGCCACACGATTCGTTGGGTGATGCGTTGGTTTGGGTTGCAGTCGCACCGGGAGCCGTCGCTGAGGCCGTTCCCAGCAACGTGGGATCGTTTCGCGGCCACGGATCGCCGCGGCGGTCGAAGCCCAGATCGAGGTCGTAGCCGACGTCGCTGCCAAAGTCGGTCGCCTTGCTCATATCGATCAGAAATCGCCCGCCGTTGTCTTTCCGGTCGGACCAGGTGCTATACAGCACAAAGCTGTCCCCGTCGCGGCGATAGATGAGCGGTCGGTCGGTCCACGGATCGAGCGGCACGCCAGCCAGTAGCTCGGGGACAAGCTGGTCGAGCGTCTCGGGAAGCTCGCCGCGAGTGCGGCGATAGAGTTCGATCGCCAGTCGAGCTTTGAGCAGTCGCAGGCTGGCCAGCTCCGATAGCCGCATGCTTCTCAGCCGGTCCTCGTCGATGGTGATCCACACGTTGCGATCTCCGGTCAGCCGTCGCGCCGCCTGGAAAAACCGCTCCCGCCAGCCGAAGGCGACCCAGTTCCAGTAGTCGTGGTACGCGAGCATCGTATCCAGCGCCACGCGGCTCTGCTCGTACTCCTCCACCACTGCCGCGTACCGGGCCAGTTCGTCGGCATCCAGATGCGGCGCCGCAAAGTCGATGGCCGATCGACCGCCGATCTCGGCCTTCCGCGAGATGCCCCAGTGGATCATCATCCCTCCCTTGGACATTACCTTCGCCAGCCGCAGTTGCAGCTCGCCGAGGCGGGCGCTCTCGGCATAGTCGCCCCGTGCCTCCGCCCGTGCAATCTCCACTTCCAGGCCGTAGACAATGTGAAACAGGGCGTCGAACGACAGATCGTACTGCCGCGACAGCTCGCGAGCGGCGAACTTGTCCACGTCGATGGAGACGTGCCCCGGCTGCTGGAGAATCTTCGCCACCGCGTCGATCTCGGGCTTGAGCTTCGCCGCCGGTCGGCCAGCAGTAACCAGCGGCCGAAACCGCTCGCCGGCGGCGACCAGGCGGTCATACGTCGGCGACGGCGGCAGCCGCTCAATGATGAACGTCGGCGGCAGCATCAAGAGGCCGGCGATTAGCAGCGGAATGCCAAGTACTGCCGATGCCAAAAGCAACAGCGCCGCCGGCAGACGCCGGCCGCGATTCCGCGCCGCGGCCCGCTGCCCCCACGCGTAAATGCTGCTCACCAGACTAATTGTCGCCGGGATTCCTATCACCGCTATCAAATAGAGCCCGGGGCCCACGTTGCCGATGGACGGCTGCTCGAAGAAGTACGCCAGCCCTAAGACGTCGTTGTTGCGGGCGATGAAGACCGCCGTAACGCCGGCAATTAAAGCTCCACAGCTCGCGATGCTCAACGACCGCCATAGCCAGGAGGACGACGTACCGGCCGCAGCCGCGGCAAATGCCAGCAGCACCAGCGCTGCCGCCAGTGTCGCAAAATGCCCCCAGTGGAGGTAGAACGGCCCGGCCACCAGCGAGCGGATCGCCAGCGCCACCAGGCCGACGGGGACGAATAGCAGGAGTGCGTCGCGAATCTGCCAACGGAAGCGATGCTGATCGGGGTTCGCATCTGTATTCGCTGTTGCCGGCAGCCGGTCGCTCCCTCGCCGCAGCCACCATGTCGCCGCGGAAATCACGGGCAGCACGGCAAACGCCATCGCGATTGGCTCATTGGCTTGCACCAGCGACAGCGCCGCCGGCACTCCCGTCAGTGCCGATAGCCGCCAGAACCAGTGGGCCCTGCTCCAGCCTGCCCACAGCGCAACGAGGCAGCCGACCGCTGCCGCGTCCACCAGCAGTCCGGTCATGAAGAGGTTCCGCGGCTCGACCTGTTGCGCGAAGGCCATGACCCGGTCGTCGATGTCGTCGATCGGCGCGAGCAGTTCCGCGGGGAGGAAAGGCCACACTCCAATGACGACTGCCGGCACACACGCCCACCACTTCCGCCGCCAGATGCCAAAGGTCGCCAGAGCGGCGGCCAGGACTGGAATGGCAACGAAGAGAAGCGAGAGCCACATGGGACGGTAGTTTTCTAACGGGTGCCTCGGTCTTGCGGCTCCAGGACCAGTGCGGCTCCTTCGCCCCAGCGGACGCGAAAGTCATGCTGCTCACAAATCGCGCCCAGGATGTGCCGCAGCGGCAACTCGCGAAAACCGGTGGAGATTTCGGGGCCGTTCGGCGTGCCCACCCAGTCGATTGGTAGTCGCTCGGCGCTGCGCAGGTGTTTCGCTACGTCGGCTGCGGACATGCCGACAAACGACATGGTCAGTGGGCGGTCGAGGTTCTGCTTCAGATCATCAAGTTGGCGCTGAGAGGCTCCTGGCGGCGGCGACTTTAAGAGGTCGCTGACGCCTGTCCGATCGACCCAGCTCTGAGCATCTTCTTTGGTCGTGATCCAGACGCAGCCGTGGCGGTGACAGGCGACGAAGTTGCTTGGTGCGAGGACTAGCACCAATACCGTGCCGTTTGTGAGATAGTCAGTGTCGATCGAACGAATTGCGCCTTCCAGCCGCCCACATTTGCGATCGAGAATGAGATTAATTTCGTCAGCGGCATTTCCCGCTTGTCCGGTCGCGAAACTAACAAATGCTCCTAGGCCATGCTCCGGGGTATGCCTGCGCCGAGCACTTGTGGAAGAGTGCCAGCTAAACAAGTCAACGATCTTTTCCCTAATCGATGGCGATTCAATTTCACCGGTTCGATAGGCGCGCCCAAGTGGATCGAAGGCCTTATGTCCGTCCACGTGCGTGACTTCGCCGTGGTCGTAACGAACGGTGCGGATCAGCTTGCCATGGTCGTACCACACTGCCTCGCCGTGTGGATCGCCACGGTCATAGGGCAGACGGACATGGAGCCGCCCATTTTTGTAAAACAGCTCCCACGGCCCGTGTTTCTCCCCCATCGAGTACTGGCCTCGCTCCATCACGGCGCCGTGCTGGTACCGGCGAATCCAAGGGCCATGCAAAACTCCTTCCCTCCACGACTCCTCACCAAGCCGCTCGCCGGTGGGGTAATAGAGCTCGGTCAGGCCATCGCGAACTGGCTCGCCGCGTAATACGCGGCGAAATCGCTGCCGTTGCTCACTGTTGACAATGCGAAATCGTTCGTCCACTGCATCGCTCGGGTCGTCGTGAGCAACGAGAACTTGGACCGACGCACGGCTTACATACGGCACTCGAAACCAGTACCACAGCCCCACGCTGGCCAGCGAGACGAGGATCAGCAGTGCCCGCAGGCTATACCGCAGACCGCGCTGCGGCCGGCTGGCAGACGATGTGTTCGCCAGAGAATCCGCCATGCAGCGCATGCTATCGCGCGGCAGATGCCGCGGCAAATCTTGCTTTCGGCAAAGAAACCACAAAGGCACGAAGACACGAAGAAACCACGAAGAAACGGGACATTGCTGTCTTCGTGGACCTTCGTGCCTTGGTGATTTCGTGGTTCCCCTCCTTCCCAAGTCGCCATCGCCTCTTGTTTTCTCCCCCTCTCCCCGCCCCGCCGTTGCCGCCTAAAATGATGGGTTCCCTTCACGGAAGTACCCCGGACTCACTGGCCGCCACATGCCCGCCTCGGACATCGTCATTCAGGGCGCCCGCGAGCACAATCTGCGGGATGTCTCGCTCGTATTGCCGCGAAATCAGCTCATCTGCCTGACCGGCGTCTCCGGCAGCGGCAAAAGCTCGCTGGCGTTTGACACCGTGTATGCCGAGGGACAGCGGCGGTACGTCGAGAGCCTGTCGAGCTACGCCCGGCAGTTCCTGGGGCAGATGCCCAAGCCGGACGTCGATTACATTGGCGGCCTCTCGCCGTCCATCTCGATCTCGCAAAAATCGACCGGCAACAACCCGCGCTCGACGGTCGGCACGATCACGGAGATTTACGACTACCTGCGGGTGCTCTTCGCGCGCGTCGGCCAGGGGCATTGCCCACAGTGCCAGCGGCCGATCACCGCCCAGTCGCGCGAGCAGATTTTGCACCGCGTGCTGGAATTGCCGCTGGGGACGAAGTTCTCGGTCCTGGCGCCGCTGATCCGCCAGCAGAAGGGGGAATACAAAGACCTGTTCGTGGACTTGCTCAAGCAGGGGTTCGTGCGAGCGAGGGTCGATGGCCAGATCGTGCAGCTTTCCGATAACCTCTCGCTCGATCGACAAATGCGGCACGACATCGAGGTGGTCATCGACCGCCTGGCGATCCGGCCCGACGTGCGGCCGCGCTTGAGCGAGGCGGTCGAGCTGGCGCTGAAAATGGGGGAAGGGAATTTGATTGTGGCGAGCGAGCAACCAGTTCAAAGTTCAAAGTTCACAGTTCAAAGTTTGGACGAACTTGAATCAACCTTGAACCTGGAACCTGGAACTTTGAACTCCGTGGCTAAACGGCGGAAACGAAACGAATCGCGAGAAGGCGATTTACTGTTCTCCTCCGCTTACGCCTGCACGCACTGCAATTTGAGCTTCGAGCCGCCGAGTCCGCAGCTTTTCAGCTTCAACAGCCCGCAGGGAATGTGTCCTAGCTGCATGGGCCTGGGGGAAATGTATTCGTTCGATCCGGCGCTCTTGATTCCCAATCCACGGCTGTCATTCAAAGAAGGGGCGATCGAGATTCTCGGCCCGTGGCACGACATGGGGCGCTGGCGGCGGCATATCTTCCAGGGAATTGCCGACACGATGGAGCGCAAAAGCGGCCTCAAGAAGGGGACGATGCTCGACAAGCCGTGGAACGAGCTCTCCGCAGAGGCCCAGAAGTGGTGGCTTTACGGCACAGGCAAGGAGCACATCACGTACACCTGGCGCAGCGGCAGCTCGCCGATGATGTACGGCGGCAAGTTCGAGGGGATCATCCCGGAACTCGACGGCAAGTATCGCAACAGCAAGAGCAGCGTCCAGCAGCGCCAGCTTTCGCATTACATGAGCCACGTCCTCTGCCCGGCGTGCCATGGCGATCGGCTATTGCCGCAGGCGCGTGCGGTGCGGATCGCATCCAAATCTGTAGTAGGCACACTCCGTGTGCCGTCTGTCGGCAACGGCACACGGAGTGTGCCTACTACTTATTGTTCCCTCACTCTCCCTGAGGTCTGCAAGCTGGCCATCAGCGACGCGGCAGTGTTTTTTCAGCAACTCGACCTTGATCCCACGCAGCAGCTCATTGCTACGGAAGTGCTCAAGGAAATCCGCACGCGGCTGGGATTTTTGCTCGATGTGGGGCTGGAGTATCTGACGCTGGATCGAACCGCTCCGACCCTGGCGGGTGGCGAGTCGCAGCGGATTCGCCTGGCGGGGCAAATTGGTTCCGGCCTCGTCGGCGTGCTCTACATCTTGGACGAGCCCTCGATCGGCCTCCATCCGCGCGACAACGAGAGATTGCTGGCCACGCTGCGGCGGCTGCGGGACATGGGGAATACCGTCATCGTCGTCGAGCACGACGAGGAGACGATGTGGGCCGCCGACCACCTCATCGACTTCGGCCCCGGCCCGGGTGTTCGCGGCGGACACATCGTTGCCAGCGGCCCGCCGGGGGAAGTGATCCATGCCGAGAAAAGCATTACGGCGAGGTTCCTCGCCGGCCAGGAAGAGATTCCGATTCCGGCCTCGCGCAGACCAGTGTTTCAGACGTCAGAGGTCGAGGCCGAAGTTCAAAGTTCAAAATTCAAAATTCAAAGTGCGAGTAAACGCGGGCGCAAGGCAACTTTGAACCTTGAACACGGAACATTGAACTCGGTAGGGCCGAAGGTCCTGAAGATCCAAGGCGCAACTCACAACAACCTGAAAAACATCGATGTCGAAATCCCGCTTGGCGCGTTCGTGTGCGTCACCGGCGTTTCGGGCAGCGGCAAAAGCTCGCTCGTCGGCGACATCATCGTCGAAGCGCTGCACCGCGATCTGAACAAGGGGGAAGGCAACCCGGGTCCCCACCGCGCGATCGAGGGCCTGGCGCATCTTGACAAGCTGATCGACATCGACCAATCGCCGATTGGCCGCACGCCGCGCTCAAACCCCGGCACGTACATCAAGGTTTTCGACGATATCCGCGACCTGTATTCGCAGCTTCTCGAAGCGAAGAAGCGGGGCTTCAAACCGGGCCGCTTCAGCTTCAACGTCGAAGGAGGCCGATGCGAAGCGTGCGAAGGGAACGGCAGCAACCGGCTGGAAATGGATTTTTTGGCCGACGTCTGGGTCACTTGCCCCGTGTGCGAAGGGAAACGCTTCAGCCGCGAGACGCTCCAGGTCAAGTTCAAGGACAAGTCCATTGCCGACGTGCTCGACATGGACGTGCAGCAGGCGCTCGTGCTGTTCGAGAATGTGCCGCAGATCCGCCACAAGCTGCAGACCCTGCACGACGTCGGGCTCGATTACATCAAGATCGGCCAGCCGTCGCCGACCCTCTCCGGCGGCGAGGCCCAGCGGATCAAACTTGCCAAGGAACTGGTCAAGAAAAGCACCGGCAAAACGCTGTATCTGCTCGACGAGCCAACCACCGGCCTGCACTTTGCCGACATCCGCATGCTCCTCAAAGTGCTGCACAACTTCGTCGATGCCGGCAACACGGTCCTGGTGGTCGAGCACAACCTGGACGTGGTCAAAACGGCTGACTGGATCATCGACCTCGGTCCCGAAGGAGGGGAAGGGGGCGGCCGCGTGATCGCCGTCGGCACACCGGAAGAGATTGCCCGGCACCCAGAGTCGCACACCGGGCGGGCGCTGGCCAAAGTGCTCGACGGGTCGCATGCCGCCCATCTCAGGGAGCTGGCCGTAGGACAGGTTTCCAACCTGTCCAGAAAAAATCGACATGGTCGCAGCAAGAAAAATGGCGAACCAGAAAAGGACAGGTTGGAAACCTGTCCTACTACGCACATCGTTGTCAAAGGCGCGAAGCAGCACAATCTCAAAGGCGTTGATGCCTCGATTGAGCGCGATCGGATGACCGTCTTCTGCGGGCCGTCCGGAAGCGGCAAAAGCTCGCTGGCGATGGACACGATCTACGCCGAGGGACAAAGACGGTACGTCGAATCGCTCTCCGCGTACGCCCGGCAGTTCGTCGCTCAAATGCAAAAGCCGGCGGTCGATCATATCGACGGCCTTTCGCCGGCCATTGCCATTGAACAGAAAAATCTCGGCCACACGCCCCGCTCCACCGTCGGCACCGTCACGGAGATTTACGATTACTTCCGCATCCTCATGGCCCGGCTGGGACAACCGCATTGCCCCGAGTGCGACATCCCCGTCGGCACGCAGTCGGCCGATCAGGTGGTCGATGCGGTGTTGAGCGAGCCGGCCGGCGCGCGGCTGTACCTCATGGCGCCGGTCGAGATCGAAGTCGGCCAGCAGTATGCGACGCTATGGGATGAGTTGCGAGCGACCGGCTATCAGCGGGTCCGAGTGGATGGCGTCACGTACGCCCTCGACGCGGTCCCAGAAATTGACCGTCGCCGCAAGCACCAGGTGGAAGTCGTCCTCGACCGCATCACGGTCCAGCCCACCAGCCGCTCGCGAATTGCCGGCAGCATCGAGCAGGCATTGGCCCTCGGGAAGGGCGTCCTGACCGTCGTGCGCGTGGACGACGGCATTCCCGAAGCGAAGTGGGAGCGGATCGTCCACAGCCAGCACATGGCCTGCCATCAGTGCGGCCGTTCCTTCGAGCCGCTTACGCCGCACAGCTTCTCATTCAACAGCCCCCTGGGCTGGTGCAAGGTCTGCGAAGGGCTCGGCGTGCAGCTGGGGGCCAATCCGCTGGCGCTACTTCGCGATCCGAAGCTGACGCTGGCGCAGGGAGCGCTGGCCCTGTGGCCGAATCTAGAGCTGGCCGTGTCGCAGGCAATGCTTGTCTCGCTTTCCGAAGGAACTGGCGTGCCGCTCGATGTGCCGTTTGAAAAACTGTCGCAACGGCAGCGGCGGGTTGTGCTTCATGGTGCGGGGGAACAATGGTTTGAGGTTGCGAGTTCAAAGTCCAAAGTTCAAAGTTCAAAGTCGAAGCGGTCCTCGGATAAGACAACATTGAACCTTGAACCTGGAACTTTGAACTTCCGTTTCCAATTCAAAGGCCTCTACCCCGCCCTCGAGGAAGCGTCCCGCTTGTCGCCGCTTTTCCGGATGCGGCTGGAGCATCTGGTCGGCGAGGTTGAGTGCGGCACGTGCGGCGGCAGCCGGCTGCGGGACGATGCATCGACAGTCCGCTTCCGCGACAAGACACTAGGGGACCTGGGGCGAATGCCGCTGGCGCCATTGGCCGAGGAAATTGGCAACTGGAATCTGTCGGCCCGCGAGAAGAAAATTGCCGGCGAGCTGGTGCGGGAAATCACCGGCCGACTGCAGTTTTTGCTTGACGTGGGGCTGGATTATTTGTCCCTCTCGCGACCGGCGGCAACGCTTTCCAATGGCGAGGCGCAGCGGATTCGCCTGGCCAGTCAGCTTGGCAGTGGCTTGTGCGGCGTGCTATACGTCCTCGACGAACCGACGATCGGCCTGCACCCGCGCGACAACACGAAGCTGCTCAACGCCCTCCACAAGCTCCGCGACCTGGGGAACACGCTGCTCGTTGTCGAGCACGACCGCGAGGTGATTGAGCACTGCGATCGGGTGCTCGACTTCGGCCCCGGCGCCGGAAAATTCGGCGGCCAGGTCGTGGCCGATGCTGAGCCGGCAAAACTCGGCAAGGCGAACGGGTCGGTGACGGGACCGTATTTGTGCGGGAAGAAGGCGATTGCGGTGCCGCGGACACGGCGAGTTCAAAGTTCAATGTTCAAAGTTCAAGGTTCGAAGAAGCGATCGAGCCGGAGTGACTCAACTTTGAACCTTAAACTTGGAACCTTGAACTCCGACTGGCCGTGCATCGAGGTGCTCGGCGCCCGTCACAACAACCTCCGCAATATCAACGTCCAAATTCCGCTCGGCACGCTGACCGCGATTACCGGCGTCAGCGGCAGCGGCAAAAGCACGCTGGTCGATGAGATTCTGTATTCCGCGATTGCCCGCCGCTTGCACCGGGCGGCACTCGTGCCAGGGGCGCACGACGACATCAAGGGCCTGGAGCACATCAACAAAGTGATCCGCGTCGATCAGCAGCCGCTGGGGAATTCACCCACGAGCAACCCGGCGACGTACACCGGCGTCTTCGAGCTGATCCGCACGCTGTTCGCCCAGTTGCCAGACGCCAAGCTCCGCGGCTATTCGGCCCGGCGATTCAGCTTCAACGTTCCCGGCGGCCGCTGCGAGGCGTGCGAGGGGAATGGCCAGCGGCGGATCGAGATGCACTTCCTCCCCGATGTGTGGGTCGAGTGCGAGACGTGCCGCGGCAAACGGTACAACCCCGAGACGCTCGCCGTGATGTTCCACGGCCACAGCATCAGCGACGTGCTCGACATGACCTGCGGCGAGGCAGTCAAGCTGTTTGAAAACATCCCCAAGATTCGCCGCATCCTTCAGACGCTGTGCGATGTGGGGCTCGATTATCTGACCCTCGGCCAGCCAGCGCCAACCTTGTCGGGGGGCGAAGCCCAACGAGTAAAACTCGCCGCGGAACTGTCGCGCCCGGACACGGGGCGAACGCTGTATCTGCTCGACGAGCCGACTACCGGATTGCATTTTGACGACTTGGCGAAGCTTCTCGAAGTCCTCCAGCGGCTGGTCGATCTGGGCAACACCGTCGTTGTCATCGAGCACAACCTGGACGTGATCAAGTGCTGCGACTGGATCATCGACTTGGGGCCGGAAGCGGGGGAGGGAGGCGGGAATGTGGTCGTGGCCGGCACTCCGGAGATGGTCGTCGAACAGAGTTCAAAGTTCAACGTTCAAGGTTCAAAGTTGAAGAGATTCAGTGCATCTTCAACTTTGAACTTTGAACCTGGAACCTTGAACTCCCGCTCCCACACTGCCGAAGCGCTGGCGCCAGTCTTGAAAGCCGGTCCCTTCGCCGACCGGGTCAAATACGATCCGGCCAGGCACGAGCAGGTTAAGGCGACCGACCTCGACATCACGGACGTAGGCAAAGACGCCAAAATGCCGTGGGAGAAGGACGGGCGGAAGTGGCACACGCAGGATCGCGTGGGGCGAACCGGCGAGGCGTGCCGCTGGGACGGGCAGATTCTGGCCAAGGTCGTCGATCGAATTCACGAGCTGGGGGAGTTCAGCGAGACCGAGTGGAGCCAGCGGTCGGTCGTGGAAATCTGCGCAACGAAAAAGAGCGACGGCTGGTTTTTCCACGCGATCACCGGCGAGACCTGGCTGATCAAACTCAAGTTCCGCGTCTACAAGGGGACGTTCAAGCGCGAGGACTTGCTCGAGCGGATTCAGCTTAAGACCCTCAACGAGCTGGCCGACCTCCCCATCTACGGCAATGAGCCGCGGGTGAAAGTGAAATCGTCACACGGGCCGTGGCAAGAGGTCGAAATACGCGCCCACACGCTGGAAGAGATCGACACCCCCGACTTCTGGTCGTTCGTCGAGGA
>DASRJP010000054.1:0-20520 GCA_035649415.1 Pirellulaceae bacterium
ACCAGATCGACGGGAATCAGCGGGTTGATTTTTTTGGGATCGCCGCCGAGGCGCTGCATGGCGGAGCGCATGGCGGCCAGATCGACGACGCAGGGCACGCCGGTGAAGTCTTGCAGGACAACGCGAGCCGGCTTGAACGGAATCTCGACCTTCGCGGGCGCTATGGCATTCCAGCTGGCGAGGGCTTGGACGTCCTCGCGCGTGACCTCGTAACCGTCGCAATTCCGCAGTACAGATTCGAGCAGGATGCGAATTGAGAAGGGAAGCTTGCCAACGCTACCCCAGCCCTGTCGGTCGAGTTTTTCCAGGCGGAATATTCCGATTTTTCCACCTGGCAAGGAGAGCGTGTCGCGGGCGCCAATTGGATCAAAGGCGGTGGTCATGATTTCGCAGAAGGAAGCCAGGGAGCGACGTCGCGCCGGACTAAATCGGGCCGGCAACAGACGGATTATAAACGGTAGCGTGGCTTCCTTGTTGACCGAGAGAGCGGCGCTGGCTCAATGCCTATCGCCGGAAAGGCGGATTTGAATTTGTTCGCGCAGGTCGCTCAGGCCTGGGTCCAATGAAATGGCCTTGTCTGCTGCGATTAGGGCTGGCTCGCGCTCGCCGAGGCTGGCCAGGACTTCCGCCTGGAGCTGAAAGTTGCGGCCATGCCATGGATTAAGGTCGAGCGACCGCTGGATGTACTCTTTGGCGTCCTCAAATTGCGACAAATAGAAGCAGGCGCGGGCCAACCACTCGAGGTACAGCTCGTTTTCGGGTTCAAGCCTGACTGCTTCCTTCAGGTAGCTGACCGCATCGCTGGGTCGTTCCTGCCGCAAGCACGCATGCCCCAGCGCAGCGTACATCGCGGCGTCTGGCAGTGGAATCTTTGTGAGTGGCAGTAGCAGCTCCTCCGCGTCGCGAAGGCTGCTGCTGCATGGAATGCTGCTGCTGATGGCATGCAGGATCGCCATGCCACGAGCTCGGCGCAGCTCCCAGGCTGGGATACGCCCTTCTGCACCGTCGAAAAGCTGCCAGTTATCGAAACTCTGGAGCGGTTGGACGTGCACGGCCGCCAGCTGGGGATCGCGCAGGATGCGATGATCAGTCTGGCTGGCGTGGACGACATCGCTAGCGCTTAATCTGGGCATGTGGCAATGGATGCATGAGCCGCTCGCAGGGGCCTCATTCTGGCGCTCTGCGGGCAACGAACAGCCCCCCTTGGAGTGGCAGCTCAAGCAGCGGTCGCGATAAAAATCCACTCGCTGGGCGCGAGTCTCTTTCTCATGGGAGTTATGACAGGAGGCGCAGCCCATTTTGCCCGCGCTTACCCTGAAGCATGCGCTGGACCTCATTTGCTCGACCTGGCTGACAGCGGTCGGCCGGCCTCGCTCATCGAACGATTCACCACCCACAAAAGCAAGAAATACTTCCTCGTATTCCATGCCCGGTCGAAAGTCGGACGGCCGGCGTCCGAATCGCGTGATCAGGAGCTCACCCTGCAAGTGGCACTGGTTGCAGACTGCCTCTCGCTTGCGTGACGAAAGGCGGGCAGGGTTGACGATCGAATCGTCGGGAGCGGAATCCGTGCCGATCTCTTGCCTGTCAATGTGTCGTTTTCCCGGTCCATGACAGCGTTCGCATCCAATGGCCATCTCCTGGACATACGGCGCAGCCAGGCGGTCCGCCTGCGTCGGGTGCGGTTCGAGACGGCCGATGTGGCAATTCAAACAAGTCTCCCGCAGACGCCGCTCGAAACGAGCCCTTCCCTTGCCGTGCTCGTATCCAGGAGATAGTTCGAAGTAGCCCCCATCTCGCGAATACCAGGAGATGGGGGACATGAAAATAAGCCCGTCGCGGTTGATGCCGTAGGACCTTCCCTGAGCGCCCGAGCCGATGGCCAGGCTTACCGGAGCCGACAGGTCGTAAACCGTCCGGCCGCCGGGGAGCGTCTTTACTTCGTGATGAACGATCCGATCCCCCGAATTCTCCACGCGAAATACCAGGTCCCCAAGCGCATGGAACTGCGACTTTTCGGCAGAGAAGTCTTCCTTGTCGGCAACCCCCGGCGTGAATGCCGCCGAACGCCCCATCGGATGCTTAGCGAAGGTTTGACAGATCTCGTCATGGCACTTGGCGCAGGCCGCACTTCCGACGTAATCGTTGGGCGGAGGATCGGGCCGTGAGATTGGGCCGGCTGGAAGCTCGTCCAGCGACGCGCCGAATTTCGCAAGTTGCTTGTCACCCTTCTGGGTCGCGCCGGTCCGGCCATTGGTCGCGTTATTTCCGCCAAACCAACAACCGGCGTTCAACAAAGCGCAGAAAACCAGCGCGACGCAGCTGGCGGCAATTCGCGGCTGCCAATGGAATACGAGTGCATGAGAAGCCGCACGCATCGACCTACGCCGTCGCTTGCTCTTCCAGACCCAACTCCTGCTTCATCATTTCGCGCATGCGAAACTTTTGGATTTTTCCAGTGACCGTCTGCGGGAAGGCGTTCACCAATCTTACGTGACGGGGAACCTTGTAGTGCGCCAGTTTTTTCTTACAGAATTCCCGAATTTCATCTGCGGTCGCCTGCTCCCCTGCTTTTAGCTTAACCCATGCGGCCAGTTCTTCGCCGTACTTGGGGTCGGGAATGCCGAAGACGGCGGCTTGCTCGATGGCCGGATGAGTAAAAAGGAACTCCTCGATTTCGCGCGGGTAAATGTTTTCGCCGCCGCGGATGACCATGTCCTTGAGTCGGCCGGTGATCTTGAAGTAGCCATTGGGGAGGCGGATCGCCAGGTCGCCGCTGTGCAGCCAGCCCTCCTTGTCGATGGCCGCGGCGGTTGCCTCGGGATTGTTATAGTAGCCGAGCATCACGACGTGGCCGCGGCAGCAGAACTCTCCTTGCGTATTGTCGGGCAGCGACTGGCCAGTGGCCGGATCGACAATCTTCGCCTCGACGCCCGGCAGCAAGCGGCCGACCGTCTCGACGCGCAGCTCCGTCGGATCGTCGTAGCGCGTCTGCGTGACGACTGGGGACGCCTCGGTCTGGCCGTAGGCAATGGTCAGCTCTTTGGCGCCCAGCACGTTCTCGACTTGCTTCATCACCTCGATCGGGCACGGCGCGCCGGCCATGATGCCAGTGCGCAGCGATTTGAGGTCGCGCCCGGCAAGCGAAGGATCTTGGAGCTGGGCAATGAACATCGTCGGCACGCCGTAAAGGGACGTGGCGCGGTGTTTCTCGACGGCATCGAGCGTAGCGGTTGGCTGGAAGTATTCAGCCGGGACGATCATCGTCGCGCCATAGACTGCACAGGCAAGAGTTCCCAGCACGCATCCGAAGCAGTGATAAAACGGCACCGGGATGCAGATGCGGTCGGCGGACGAGAGATTCTGGCACTCGCCGATGTAATAGGCATTGAGCAGCAGGTTTCGGTGCGAAAGCGTAGCCGCCTTGGGAAAGCCGGTGGTGCCCGATGTGTACTGGATGTTGATCGCTTCGCCCGGTTGGAGCGTTTTGGCGACGGATTCCACCTCGCCTTGCGGCACGCCCCGGCCGGCGGCCAGGAACTTTTCCCACGTCAGCAGACCGGCGGGCGGCGAACCCTTGATGGCCACAATCCGGCGCAGCCGCGGGTACTCGCGCGACTGGACGGCGCCGTCCTTGGCCGCTGCAATTTCCGGACAGACCTCGGCCAGCATGGCGAAGTAGTCGGACGTCTTGAAATGATCGACGAGAATCAGGGCGACCGAATCGCTCTGGTTGAGCACATATTTCAGCTCATGCGCGCGATAGGCCGGATTGATCGTCACCATCACCGCGCCGATCCTGGCCGTGGCAAACTGGAGCAGCACCCACTGCGGCACGTTGGTCGCCCAGACCGCGACGTGCTCCCCCTTCTTCACACCGAGGGCCAGCAAGGCCCGGGCCGTCGCATCGACCTCCTCGCCGAACTGGCGCCATGTGCGAAGGACCCCGGCATGCGGAAAGACGATCGCTTGCTGCTCGGCATGACGAGAACACGTCTCCGCCAGCACCTGTCCGATCGTCAGACCATCCACCCAGGGAGTTTTCGCTTCGTCCGCCATGTTCAACCTCCGCCTTGTTTACCGCTCAGAGCCGTCACTGGCCTGTCAGCAAGTCGTCTCAGTTTATCGCGCGTGGCGCAGGGAACAAACGCCGACTCCTGTTGCCAATCGATCCGAAAAGTCGGCAACGGTATGGTGACGATAAGCGACGGAAATAGCGAGGCAGGCGGCTTGCAATTCAGACACAATGTCTTTAATGTCAGGGCGATGATCCTTGCAAAAAGGAGCGGCGGTCATGCGCACGTCACATTCCGTTTCATGGCAACCTGTTGCTGGCATCTTTCAAAACTCTCTGCTGACCGTGCTCCTGATAGCGGCGTCCCTCTCGGCTGCCGAACCTGAGTCGGGCGCTGGAGACAACGAGGCCACGAGCGCACAAAAGGCCCGCTTGGCGGCCATGAAGCGGATGGCTTCCAGATATCAACTGGCGGCGGGCAAGGACGGCGTCACGAAATTGGAGCTGACCGCCGAGCCGCTCCTGCGGTGGAGTAATCCCGTACGCGGCGGAGAAGACGGCTGCCTCTACCTATTTGTGGACAAGGGACGCCCCCAGGCGGCACTCAGTATTTACCCGACCAACGACAAGCAGGCCTGGAACCATGAGTTCCAGTCGCTGGCGGAAACTCAACTGGCAGCCACCAAGGGGGACAAGATTGCCTGGCGGCCGGACAAGCCGGGAGTCGAATTCAAATCGCTTCCCGACGCTCCGGTTCCGGCCGAATCAGCCACCCGCCGCCTGGCGCAGATGCGATCGCTGGCCGACCACTTCTCCGCGACGGTTGACTTCCGCGGCGACAAGACGGCGCTGCGGCGGCTCAGCGCGCCGGTCTACCGCTATGGCAGCGGCGAAACCGATCCGCTGGACGGCGCCGTGTTCGTCTTCGCCCAGGCGACCGATCCGGAATTGCTGCTGCTACTGGAGGCGCGCAAGAGCGGCGACAAGCACCAGTGGCATTATGCCGTGGCCCGCTCGACGATGTGGGTCCTCGAAGTTGAGTACGGCGGCCGGCAGGTCTGGACCGCGGCTAGACAGGACCGCGCCACGGCCTCGCCGGAGCAAACGTACTACGACATCGCCCGGCAATTCGACGAGTGAGCTAGTCCCACAGCGGCCGCGCCAGCACGTAAGCAATCGGCGCAAAGACAATAAGCGGCAGCCAGGCCGCCAGGTGCGGCGAGAGAAGATAATTCTGCCCTGCCGAATGGCTGCTCAGCGTGACGCAGAAAAAGGCCAGCACCAGGGCCGCCGCATATCCGCCGGCGGCAAATAGATTCCGCTGACCGCGGGCCAACACCAGCGGCAGTCCCAGAAAGATCAGCGTCACGTCGAGCAGCGGCTGTACGAACCGCTTGTGGAGCGTGACCCGCACGTACGAGCCGTAGTCGAGACTCTGGTTGTAAAGGCCCGCGATCAGCTCAGCCGTGGACATGTACTCCTGCCACTGGTTGCCCACGGTCAGCTGCTCGAAGCTCACACCGCTGGCTACGAAACATTCCCCAGGCTTGAGCCAGCGGTTGTCTTTGGGACTGAACAAGGTGGTGTCGCCAGCAATCGCGGCGGAATCGAGCGAATTCAAGTTCTCGGGCAGTCGCACGCCACGGACCAGGTAGCCGCTGGGACGGCCGTCCACGGGCGGCTGATACCAGGCGTTGTCGGCCGTGATCTGCCGCCCCCACGACTTGAATTCCTCGGGCAACTGGCTGAATGTTGGCGCCTCGATCCGCTTCTGGTTGGCGAACGTGTCTTTGCCGCTGATCAGGATGTTTGTCTTGAGGTCCCACATCGGGCGGCAGGGCTTGGCGGCACTTCCCAGCCAGTCCTGGGCGTTGCGGGAGAGCTTCTCGCGAACGGCCGGCAACAGCACCTCGCGATTGACAATGCCCGCCAGGGCGACCCCGATGGCCGCCAGCCAGACGAAGCGGATGACCCTGGTCGGCTTGATTCCGGCGGCCATCAGCGCCGTCAGTTCATTCGTCCGCTGCATCCACGTGACGGCGAAAATGCCGGCGATCATCGCCGTCAGACCCGCGGTGAGGTCGAAAAACCAATAGACCCGCGGCGAGTAATAATCCCACAGCACGCCTGCCAGGCCGCCAGCGGCATTTTCGCCGTAGCTGCTGAATTCCTGGAAGTTGTTCATCAGGTCGATGACCACGTACAGCCCCAGCAGACTGAAAAAGCTGATCACCAGCACCTTCAGGAACAGCCACAGAACGTAGCGGTCGATGACGCAATGCCGCGGCAATAGCCAGGGGAGGTGCATAGGAACGGCCGCGAGGGTAGGTGCGAATGCGGGAGAGGTTGGAGGGTGACTGGGTATGAGGGTGTGTGGGTATACGGGTCTACAGATATGTCGTCACACCACCCGCACCCTCATACCCCACACACTCTCATACCGATAGGAGGCCATTGCCTGTCCCACGGAGTTACGAGTTGCGATACGATAGGACCCACAGCGAATGGGGGTCAAGACGAACGTGAGCCCGACGACGCTAGCACCGAAGGCCAAGGCAGCGCGTCCACCGGCGCAGGTCGCACTGCAACTGCCGCGGCATCGCAGCCGTACGTGGTGGCGCAGCCTGCGGGACTCGCTGGCGAATCTCGTGTTTCCTCCGCAGTGTGCGTTTTGCTCGGTCGAGCTTGACCAGCCGCCGAGTGGGCCGTTGCTGTGCGTGGACTGCCAGCGGCAATTGTCTCCCGTCGTCACACGTTGCCCGGCTTGTGCTTTGCCGGCGCCGCATCTGCCAACGCACGACGGCCGCTGCCCAGCTTGCCGACAGGATAAGCCAGCATTCGAGCAGGCGCGCGTGCTGGGAACGTATCAGAACCAGGTGCGGGATGCGGTGCTCAGGATCAAGCACGCCTGGTTCGAGCCGCTGGCTGTATCCCTTGGAGGACTGCTCGCGGAGCGGATTGTGCAGTCTCCCTTACCAGCGACTGCCGACTTGGTCGTGCCGGTGCCGATGTACTGGGTGCGGCGGCTGTGGCGGGGAACCAGCGCGGCCCAGACGCTGGCCGAGAAACTGTCGGCCGAGTTATCCATTCCGCTGGCGGATGATTTGGTTCGCTGTACGCGGTGGATGGCCAAACAAAGTTCGCTTCCGGCCAGCGAGCGGCGGGACAACGTGCGCGGAGCCTACGCCGTTTCGTCCGCGTACGACATTCGTGGGGCGACGATCCTGGTGGTGGACGACGTGATCACAACGGCGGCGACGTGTGACGAAGTGGCTCGGGTCCTCAAGCGCGCGGGCGCCGAGCGGATTTTTGCGGCGGCGGTGGCTCGCTCGAGCGGAACCGTCTGAGCTTCAAGCAGGGCCGCTATCCGCCCCTCGCCGCGACGCGCGGCGACCGCTATTCTCAAGAGATCAAATCCCCGCTGCACTCATGTCTGTCCCCCGCTTACGTCTGGGCACTCGCGCCAGCCCCTTGGCCCGCTGGCAGGCCGAGTGGGTCGCAGGGCAGTTGAGCCAGCGGGGCGTCGAAGTCGAGCTAGTGCCTATTTCGACCCAAGGAGACGTAAAAACCGGACCGCTGGGACAGATCGGGGGGCAGGGACTGTTCACGAAGGAAATCCAGCGCGCGCTGCTGGAGCGCAAAATCGATGTGGCAGTGCACAGCCTGAAGGACCTGCCTACCGCCGAAGTGGACGGTCTGACGATTGCCGCCGTCCCGCGGCGGGAGAGCACGGCCGACGTGCTCGTTTCGAAAGTTGCCGATTCGCTGGAAAAACTGCCGCACGGCTCGCGCGTCGGCACTGGCAGCTTGCGCCGCAAAGCGCAGCTATTGCATGTCCGCCCGGACCTGGCGGTGCTGGAAATCCGCGGCAATGTGGACACGCGGCTGCGGAAGCTCGACGAGGGGGAGTACGACGCGATCGTTTTGGCCGAAGCGGGGCTGAGGCGTTTGGGATTAGCCGAGCGAGCGACGTTCGTCCTGCCGCGGAGCATCATGCTGCCGGCAGTGGGCCAAGGGGCGCTGGCGATCGAGACGCGGTCTGGTGACGCGGTCAGCCAGTCGCTCGTCGAGCCACTGGACGACGCGGCGACGCATGCGGCCGTGCTGGCCGAGCGGAGCATGCTCGCGGCACTGCGCGGCGGCTGCCTGGCGCCCGTGGGCGGATTGGCCCGCGTGGAAGGACCGGTGCTGACGCTGGAGGGTGTGGTCTTGAGCGGCGACGGCCAGCGCAAGATCAGCGCCGCGGCGGCGGCGCGGTCGGAAGACGCAGTCCGCATTGGCCAGCAGGTGGCCGATGAACTGCTGGTGCAAGGGGCCAGCGACCTGATTGCCGCATCGCGCGAAGCGACGGGACCGAGATTCGAGTGACGCCGCAGCGATGACGGCAATTCTTGACTTCCGCGGCGGCGTCGCTGAGACTACCGGACTGTCCCGTGTGGCTGAACAGCCAGTTCACCGATTCCCTCGCCCATTCACACCATGAACGCCAAATCTCTTCTCGCTATTTTTGTTCTGACCGCCGCTTCTCCATTTGCTCTGGCCGCCGAGCCACCCGACAATCGGCTCACCGACGCCGAAAAAAAGGAGGGCTGGATCCTCCTGTTTGACGGCAAGTCGCTCGAGGGCTGGATGACCAGCAGCGAGAAGCCGAGCCAGCGGCCCGTCGAGGAGGCTTCGCTCAATCCCCACAAGTGCGGCGCCTACATGCTGATTCACAACAAGGTGTGGGACAACTTCAAGCTGGCCCTCGACTTCAAGCTCAGCAAGGGCTGCAACAGTGGCATTTTCGTCCGCACTTTCCCGCTCACGCCCCGGCCGGGCAAAGACGTCGGTTTCAACGGCATCGAGGTTGCGATTGACGACACGACCGGCGCCGGCTACCACGACACAGGCGCCATTTATGACCTGGTCAAGGCCGAAAAGAACGCCATGAAACCCGCCGGCGAATGGAACCACATCGAGATCACCTGCAACAAGAACGACATCGAAGTCGAACTAAACGGCGAGTGCGTGGCCGTAATGGATCTGGATGAGTGGACCACCAAGAACAAGCGCCCCGATGGCTCGGACCATAAATTCGACATCGCTTTCAAGGACCATCCGCGCAAAGGCTACATCGGCCTCCAGGACCACGGCGCGAACTGCTGGTACAAGAACGTCAAGCTGCTGCCGCTGAAGTGAGAGGTCAGAAGTCAGCAGGTGCCAGTTACTGGCTGGTCGCCTTCAGCCCCACAATTGCCACGAGCAGCAGCGCCAGGAAAAGCATCCGCGCAAGCGTCACCGGCTCGCCTAACAGGAGAATTCCCAAGATTGCCGCGCCCGCCGCGCCGATGCCGACCCAGACGGCATACGCAGTGCCGATGGGAAGCGTGCGGGCGGCAATCGCCAGTAGCAGCATGCTTAGCGCGATGCCGGCGATCGTCAGGACGCTCGGCCAGAACTTCGTGAAGCCGTCGGTGTATTTCAGGCCAATCGCCCAACCGGTTTCGAGCAGCCCCGCGACGACGAGCAGAAACCACGCCATGACAACGCTCCTGTGCTGAGCGTCGTCTTGTCCTGACCGGGTACGGCGCATCTCGTCCGGGGCCAAAGTGGCCAGCACGTCGGCGAATTTTAGATCGTTTGGCACCTGCGGCAAGGCGCGCAGGTAGCGCGAAGTCGACTTGCGACTCGTTGCCGAATTGGCAGCTAGTTTGCCGGCCGCTGCGCGTTCCGACTCAAAACAACTCCCGAATCACCGTTCCGCTCGGCAGCACGCTGATTGGGCGGCCGGCGTCATTGAGGTATTGCTTCTTGGCGTCGATGCCGAGGTGGTCGTAGATCGTGGCGAGGACGTCCTGTGGCGACTTTGGGTTGTCCTTGGGGAACGCCCCCTTGCTGTCGGAGGCGCCGATGACGCGGCCCCCCTTCACCTTGCCGCCGGTAATCGCGGCACTGAAGACGTTGGGATAGTGGTCGCGGCCGGCGTCGTTGTTGACGCGCGGCGTGCGGCCGAATTCCCCCCAGGCGACGACCAGCGTCGTCGCGAGCAGCCCCCGCTGGTGCAGGTCCTCGATCAGCGCCGAGTAGGCCTGGTCGAAGCGCGGCAGAAAACCGCGGCGCAGCGAGTCGAAGCCCAGCACATGCGTATCCCACCAGCGAAGATCGACGGTCACCAGGCGCACGCCCGCTTCCACCAGCCGCCGCGCCAGCAGAATCCGCTGGCTCCAGGCCGGCGCACCGCAGCGGTTGGCAGCTCCAGGATCGAATGCCGGCATGAAGCCGTACCGCTCGCGAATTTCGCGCGGTTCGCTGTCCAGGTCAAACGCCTTTTGCGCCTCCGGCGAGCTGAGCATGTCCCATGCTTTGTGGGTGAAGCGATCGAGCCCGTCCATGCTGCCGCTGGCATCCACCTGACGCTTGAGCGAGTCGAGGCCGGAGAGGAGCTGCTTGCGATCGCCGAGCCGATTGACCGACAGGCCGCCGGAAAGCTCAAAGTTCGGCAGCTTGAACGGGCCGCTTTGCGCCGGATCGGCGCCGGTTTCGAACGGTTTGTTTGCCACGCCCAGATAGGCCGAGCCGGTGCCGGGGACCATCCGCGGGATCATCACGTATGCCGGAAGCTTGGGATTGAGCTTGCCAAGCTGCTCGGCCACGATCGAGCCACAGCTCGGGTGGATGTTTTCGTCCGGCGCGGGGCCGGGGCCGTAGCCGGTAAAGCAGATCTGGTCCCCCGTGCTGTGCCCCGCATCGCCGTGGTTCAAGCTGCGAATGATCGACCACTGGTCCATCACCGCGGCACACTTGGGGAGCATGTCGGTGAGCTGAATGCCGGCGACCGACGTGTTCATCGTGCCGAACTCGCCGCGGAACTCGGCCGGCGCGTCGGGCTTGGGGTCCCACATGTCGATGTGACTGGGCCCGCCGCGCATCCAGAGCAGGATGACGTTATTGGCCCTCTTGGCCGTGTTAATCGCGGGAGCGGCGGCCGCCTCGTGGGCCAAAAGCTGGGCCAGCGACAGGCCGGCCGTTCCGAGCACGCCAGCGTGCAAAAAGCCGCGCCGGTCGATCGCCCGGCGAAACGGCTGGCAGGTGCGCGCGAGGTCGAGAGGGCCACTCATGGTGGGATGTGCTGGCAGGAAACTAGGCGGGCTAACCCATCAACGGCATTCAATATATCGACAAGCCCAGGCGGTTGCCAACAAAATGTGCGGTTGCTCGCCGGTAACTTATCCCAATGGCCGCCTGTAGCCAGCCTCGGCTCGATCGGTTCCAGCGCCCGGGAACAGAACCGGGCGATTTGCAAAGCCGGTGCCTTACGTTGGCGGCTGCGCCGGCGGGTTCAGCGCCCGCGTGAGGTTTTTGCTGATCGCCTTTTCCGCCAGGTCCTTGAACATCAGGGCCGCGAACGGCAGATCGACTTCGACCAGCACTTCCTTCGGCATGGCCTCGGCGCGGCCAGTGATGGTAAACGCCATGCTGCGGAACTTGAAATTAGCGCTCGTATCCCCTTCGGACAGCTCCAGATCGACACCTTGAAAATCCTTGACGGTTTTTTCGAGGGCGCTGCGAATCTTCCCGAATGTTTCCTTGGGTTCTCCTTCGTGCGGGACTTTCACCGTGATTTTCGGCATGAGGACCTCCTAGTTCAATTCTTCGCCAAGCTCGCGTAATAACTCAAAAGAAAAAATTCCCGTGTCGTGTCCGTCGCTGAAGGCGATCGTGTAAGCGTAATTGCCGACCGGCTTCATGCCGGCAATCGTCAGCGGCGCCAGCTCGGCCTTGGACAGGACTGGGAGCGACATGGGGTCAGGAGGCGGGGCATTGCGCTTCTCGCGGCACGTGGCGCAGGGACAGGCGTCGCGCAGCGCCCGGACCGCATACCGCCGGGTGAGGCCGTCGCTCCACTGGATGAGCAGGTGGCGATCGTCGGTGAGTTTCAGGGACGTGGGATAGGGCTGCATTATCTATTTCAATAGCCGGAGGACAACGTCCTCCGGAATGGTTGCCGGATTCCGGAAACTGTCAGCTTCCGGCTAGAAGGTGTCAGTCAGACCGCTGCCAGCTCGGCGAGCAATCGCTCGACCTCTTCCATCGTATTGTAGTGAACCATTCCGACGCGGAGCATGCCGTCCGGCTCCAGGCCGAGCTCTTGGCTGAGGTTGAGAGCGTAGTAATTGCCGTGCCAGGCAAAAATGCCGCGGCGGCCGAGGTGTTCCGCCAGTTGCGGTGCGCTCAGGCGGCGATGCGTCAAGGAAACTGTGGCCACGCGCTCGCGGATCCGCGCCGGGTCGCTGATCCCCACAATGCGTACGTCGGGAATGCGCGATAGTCCAGCAAGCAAGCGGCCGCACAGCTCGCGCTCGTAATGGCCGATGGCCGTGTATGCCGCGTGTAGCGCGCGGCGGCGACTCAATTCCCCCTCTTCCTTTGGGAGAGGGTTGGGGTGACGGCTTCTGCCGACACGCGGGCCCTCACCCATTGTCTCGCTGCGCGAGCCACCCTCTCCCGCCGGGAGAGGGTTTTGGAGAACAACCCGCCGGCCCAAATCAGCCAGATATTCGACGGCAGCCAGCGCACCGGTGATGGCCTCGTGACTTTGAGTGCCGGTCATCCATTTTCCCGGCGGCGCATCGGGGGCCGGGCGGACCTTATATGCCTCCAGCCGCTGGAGCAATTCCCTCCGGCCCCACAAGATGCCCAAGTGCGGCCCGAAAAACTTGTACGCCGAGCAGGCCAGAAAATCGGCCCCCAGCGCCTCCACGTCGATCAGGGCGTGCGGGGCGTAATGAACTGCATCCAGGTAGACTAGCGCGTCCATCGCGTGCGTCCAGTCGGCAATCGTCCGCACCGGATTAATGCCGCCGGTGGCATTGGAGGCGCAGCCCACGGCCACCAGCCTGGTCCGCTCGTTGATCGTGTGCCGGAACTGATCGAGGTTGAGCGTGCAGTCTTCGCGGCGGACATCGACCCATCGCACCGTGGCCCTCGCATCGTGGGCGGCCAGCACCCACGGCGAGACGTTGGCGTCGTGATCGAGCCGCGTTACGACGATCTCGTCTCCTGGCTTCCAGGTGCGGGCCAGCGAGCGCGAGGCGGCAAACGTCAGCGACGTCATGTTCTGACCGAAAATGATTTCGTCCTGGTCGCGGGCACCGAGAAAATCGGCCATGCCGCGGTGTGCTTCTTCCAAGAGCGCATCGCTTTCCTGCGACGTGGCATAGAGCCCGCCATGATTGGCGTTGGTGTGGGCCAAGTAGTGACCGACCGCGTCGATCACGCGGCTGGGCGCCTGGGTTCCCCCTGGACCGTCGAAAAAGATCGCGGAGTAGTGTCCGACTCGGCGGGCCAGCGCGGGGAATTGCCCGCGGCACTCGGCAACCAGGGAATCGGAAAGCTCCACGAGGTGAGTCCTGAGGGGGTGTCTTAGCGGCGTAACAAATACGGACAGCGGACAAACGCGCCCTGCGGAAGTCGGGACCTGCTCACTTCTTCGGCCGCGCGTTGACCGGCGGCTGATCTTCCCCCGGCTCGGGGGCGATGTGAATCTGGCTGGCCGGCGGCGGCTCGACCACCTGGTGGTAGTCGGCGGCCACGCTGCACACCTTGTCGATCGCCTCGTCGGGAGCGCCGAGCCCGGGGCGGATGTAAATCGGAACCGAGGCACGCTGCTGACTGGGAGCAAGCTGGTTCAGCGTCTGCTTAAGCTGCTGCTCATCGACCGGCTGGTTGTCCCAGAACAATTCGCCGTCCGGCCCGATGGCGATGACGTGCGCCCCCGGCGGCAGCGGCGTCTCGGCCAGTCCGCCGGCGGCTTGCAACTCGGCCATGATCGCCTGTTGCCGCGCTTCCATCGCCGCCTGCCGCGCTTCAATAGCCTGACGCTGGACCATGTAGAAGCTGCCGCCCACCAGCACGACCAGACCCCCGCCGCAGAGCAGCAGGATAACGCACAGCGACAGCACGACCGCACAACCGGTCCCCCATCCGCTGTTGTCCTCGTGGTTGTTCATGAATGCCAATGGAAATGGTGCGAGGGTATACGAGCGCACCCGCGCCGCCGCCTACTCCCGCGTCAACTTGTGAAACCGGGCCGTCAAGTCGCGCGTGATCGGTCCGGGCTTCCCGTCGCCAATCACACGACTGTCCACCTTGACCACCGGGATCACCTCGGCGGCACTGCCGGTGAGGAAGACTTCGTCGGCCACATACACGTCGTGCTTCGTGAGAGCCATTTCGGCAACTTCCATGCCGGCCCCAGCAGCCAGTTCCATGACTGCATTGCGGGTAATCCCTTCCAGAATGCCGGCGTCCAGCGGCGGGGTCATCAGGCGACGTTTCTTCACCAGGAAGATATTGTCACCGGTGCATTCGGCGACTTCCCCCTTGGCGTTGAGCATCAGGGCCTCGACACAGCCGGCCTGGAGTCCCTCGATCTTAGCCATGATGTTGTTGAGGTAATTCAGCGACTTGATCCGCGGGTTGAGCGCTGCGGAGTGGTTGCGAATCGTGCTGGCCGTGATGATCGACAGCCCCCCCTCATACATCTCTTTTGGATAGAGTTGAATGTGGTCGGCAATCACGATCACTTGGGGACTGGAACACTTGTTCGGATCGAGGCCGAGGGCGCCGGCCCCGCGGGTGACAATCAGGCGGATGTAGCCATCCTTGATATTGTTTTTGGCCAGGGTGTCATTAACCGCCTTGCCCATTTCCTCCTTGCTGATCGGAATCGTCAGCCAGATGGCCTTGGCCGAGTCCCACAGCCGGTCGAGATGCTCCTTGAGGCGGAAGACCTTGCCGCTGTAGGAGCGCATCCCCTCGAAGACGCCGTCGCCGTAGAGCAGGCCATGATCGTAGACGCTGATCTTGGCGTTTTCTTTGTCGTAGAACTTGCCGCTGATATAGATCTGAAGCGACATCGGCGGTGAGGAAGGGGCTGGGGGCTGGGGACTGGGCGCTAGGGCGGCAGTGGATGCGGTCATGGCACTGGCTTCCAAGGACATGGTGACCTCCTGAATTTTAGCGTGCGGAACGCCCGGCGGGATGCTGCCGGCGGGATGAAAATTCCCCGTGACTCAGGAGGGGACGGGAGGGCTAGCGGTTCGCCATCGGAATCAGCGGGACGGTCGCTGTTCATCCAAAAAAACCAGTAAGCGGGCTTGACTATCATCTCCAATCAAAATGACGCGGATAGAGCCTTCGACAACGTCCCGGACGTACCGCATGTGAAACTCTTTCATGCCTCCGGAACTGCCCCGCCCCGAGCCGTGCACCGTGCAGCCGTGCGCCCCCAATTGGTCGCGGACCCTTTGACTGAGCTTTTCCATAAACGCGTCGCCATTGGCCGCCTGAAGCGGAAAGCCGTAGTGGTAGTCCCGCTCCAAGCGATCCCGTCCAGCGCGTCCGCTGCTGCCACCGCTTACCCATCTGGCTGGCGTTTCGCCCAATTGCTGCCGAACTAGCCGGATGTCGCCCTGCAAATCGAGCTTGCTCGAAAATGGCGTCGGCACAAACGGCTTATACCGCTGATAGATGGCCCGGCCCCAGCCGAGGAAGGCGGCAATCGCCAGCATCAGCAGCAATAGCTCCCGCAGCGAGAACCGCCAAAAGGAGCGGCGGGGTGGAGAGGCCTGATCCATGCCCGTATGGTAATCGGGTGGGCTCACTGCGGTCGAGGAAAACCACAAAGGCCCGAAGACACAAAGCCGCCACTATGCCGATTCCATTTTTCTCTTCGTAAAACTTCGTGCCTTGGTGCCTTCGTGGTAATCCACGCCTCCCGCCTATTCCTCGACAACGCCATTCACCAGCGACACGATGCTATCCGCCTGCCGCGCGATGTTCTGGTCGTGCGTCACCATCACGATTGTGAGACCGCCGCGATTGAGAGTCCGCAGCAACGTAAGAATTCCTTCGCCCGTCTTCTGGTCGAGGTTCCCCGTCGGCTCGTCGGCCAGCAGCAGTTTCGGCTCGGCAATCAGGGCCCGGGCGATGGCCGCCCGCTGCATCTCGCCGCCGGACAACTCCCGCGGCTTGTGCGTCAACCGGTGCGAAAGACCAACCAGGTCCAGAAGCTTCTGGGCACGCTCGATGAATTGCCGCTTGTTCCGCCAGTAGCCGAACAGCCCCTGTGCGATCATCAGCGGCATCAGCACGTTTTCCAGCGTCGAAAGCTCCGGCAGCAGGTGATAGAACTGAAAAATCAAGCCGATCTGCCGGTTGCGGATGGCGTCCTTCTGCCGCGCGGGCAGGTTGTCGATTCGCTGGCCCTGGAAGTTAATCTGGCCGTCGTCGGGCGCATCGAGCGTGCCGAGCAAATGCAGCAGCGTGCTCTTGCCACAGCCGCTGGCGCCGACGATGGCCGTGAAGCGGCCCGGCTGGATCGCAAAATCCACGCCGCGCAGCACGGGCACTTCGACCTTCCCCTTCTTGTAACTTTTGACGACGTTTTTGGCCGCCAATAGCGCACCCGAAGCAGGAACACTCCGTGTGCCGTGATCAGCGGCCAAGAATGGCCGGGTTACGAAATGCGGCGCTCCCGGCCCCCCTTCGCCGCGCGTCGCCCGTAATTTATCCAGCACGCTCATAGAAGTTCTTTCGCAAAAATCTCAAATCCCAAGTCCGCAATGGCTTCACTCATACCGCAGCGCCTGAACCGGATGAAGCCGCGCCGCTCGAATCGCCGGCAGCACGCTGGCCAGCACGGCAATCATCACTGCACCGACAATCACCCACACAATCGTCAGCGGATCGAGGATCGTGGGTATCTTCTGGAAGTAGTAGATCGTCGGGTCGAACACTTCGTGCCCGGTTGTCCATTCCACCAGTTTGGCAATGTCGTTGATGTAGATCACAAACAGGATGCCGCCAATCATCCCCACCCCCGCGCCAACCAGCCCCAGCGAGAAGCCGTAGCCCAGAAAGATGCTCATCACGCCGCTGCTTGACGCCCCGAGCGACTTGAGAATGCCGATGTCCTTGGTCTTTTCCACCACGATCATGAAGAACGTGGCCAGAATGCCGAAGCCGGCGACGGCGATGATCAGGAACAAGAGGATATTGAGCAGCGTCGTTTCCATCTGCACGGCGGCCAGAAGCGGCCCCTGCATGTCCCGCCAGGTGCGGATGCTGAACGGATGCTCCTCGGGCGGAAACTGGGCCCGCAGCTTGTCCCGCACGGCATTCAGGTCGGCTCCGGGCCGCAGCTTGAGCTGGATCGTGGTCACCGCGTTGTGCATCCCGCGGGCCTTTTGCAGCGCCGCCAGCGGCACAAAGGCAAAGCCGGCATCGTACTCGCTCATCTTGCTCTCGTAAAAATCGACGACCGTGAACGGTTCGAGCAGCGCCTCGGGCTTGCTGCCGGCGGAAGCGAACGCGACCGACACGTCCTCGCCCGGCCGCGTAAGGTAGTAGTCCTTGACTTGCCCGTCCTGGTCCCGCTGCCGCACGCTGCCGATGGCGATGCCCAGGATGATGCCGGTGAACTGCTCTTTCGTGCGGTCCATCTCGGCCCCCTCTTCCTGGACTGGGAAGGGGCTGGTGGGAACGCCGGCGGCCGTGTCCGTCGTAGTAGCTGCGTTCGGCTCATCCGCCCTTCGCGGCAATTGCGTCTGCCGATCCAGTTCCTGCTTGTACTGGGCCCAGATGCGGCGGTAGTTCCAGCCCGACGGCGGCATCGGATGGTCCTTGTCGCCGTAACCGTCCTGCCGCAGATCGAACGACAATTCCTTGCGGTTCTCTGGGTGAAGCAGGAACGGCTTGAAGTCGCTCACCTGGGCGTACGTCTTCTCATCGAGGGCGATCAGCGTGATCTGCTTGGGGTGATACTGCCCGCGGATTTCCAGATTGACCATCGCCGGCACATGGACCGCCTTGGTCGCGCCGACAAGGTCATCCCCCAGCAGCTTGCGGATCTCGGCGATGTACGACTCGGCTCCTTCGAAGCCATCCAGGCCGTGCGCCTCGATGATGATGTCGGCCAGGATCGCGTGCAGCCGCGTGTGCATCTCGTGGGCGAAGCCGGCCATCACGCTGTTGACGACGATCAGCGTGCCGACGCCGAGCGTGACCGAGACGATCGACGCCAGGGCGATGTACCGTGTGCGGAGGTAACGCCAGGAGAGCAGTAACTTGTACATGGGGCCTTCCGTGGCCGGGCGTTGTCGAAACTGGGGCGAAACCGCGATTTATAGATTCGTCGCAGTGATTGCGGAATGCCAAAAGTGCTAGCGTGAACTGTTCCGTTCCTGCGTCGCCGCCGGATTGATGCAGAACCAGAGCAGCGCGCCCACGACGCTGATCGCGCACGCGACGGCGATCGCGCCGGGCCAGCCGATGTGCTTGGCCATGGCGGGAGTCAGGACCGGCGAGATCAGGCCGCCCAGATTGCCACCGGTGTTCATGAACGCCGCGGCGAAACCGCGCGACCGGCCGCCGATGTCGGTGGACGTTGTCCAGAACACGCCCTCGCAGATTCCCTGAATTCCCATCGCCAGGGCAAAGAAAATCGCCACCTGCTGGTAGTCGTTTAGCTGAGTGGCAATCAGCGCGAATACGGCGCTCAATCCCATGCCGGTAATCACAATGCTGCGGCGGCCCGGCGTGGTGCCCAGCAGCCGGCAAGCGACGTCCGCCGCCAGACCGCCGATCGCCATCCCCGCCCCTTGCGATAACGCGATGTAGAACGATACTCGCCGCGACTCGACATCCGGAACCTTCAGCACGTCCGCGAAATAATTGTTCATCCAGTAGAAGAACAGGTACTGAAAGTATCCGAAGGCGGCATAGCTCAACGTCAGCAGCCACAGATCCTTGTGCACCAGCAGCCGCGCGGCCGCCATCGCCGACGGAGCCGGCGCAGGCTCGTCAAGTGTCGGCGCCTCCGCTTTTGGACCGGGAAGTAGCGGCACTGCCAGCATCGTCCAGATCATGCCGTAGCTGATTAGCGCCAGCCCGCTGACGACGAAGGCCCACGGCCAGGTGAGCTTGTCCATCAGCCAGCCGAAGATGGGATAGCAGCAGGCAATGCCGACCAGCGCACCGCCGGTCACCAGGCCATTGGCGGTCGCGCGACCGCGGCCATGCGTCACGTCCGAGACCACGTGTGCCGCGCCAGGGTGCAGCGTTGTGCTGCACAGCCCGGCCAGCGATCGAATCACCAAGAGGCCGAGCCACAACGTCGCCGCGTCGGTCAGCACCCAGCCCAGCGCGCCGGTCAGCACCACGAACGACCCCATCGAGAATCCCAGCAGCGCCAGGGACCGGGACGAACCGATCCGATCGATGAGCCAGCCGCCGGGAAGCATGCCCAGCGTGTAGGCGATGAGGAAAGCCGTGTAAACCCACCCCATGTCCGTCTTGGAAATGCCGTAGTGCCGAATGAACACTTCGCTGCCGGCGACCGAAATGCCGACGCGATTGAAATGGGCTAACGCGGCATAGCCCATCAGCAGCACGACGATCAGCCAGCGGGAGCCAACGGACAAAGATAGTGGTGCGGCCGGTTTCACGTCGGTGCGATCTCCCGGGCGAAATGCCGGGGTAGGTTGTTGCACAGCCACTGGCGGCGGTCAATGACCACCGCGATCCGGATGATATTCAGACAAACTGTCTTGAATTCGGGTCAGGGACACGTTAGAGTCGGTTGCTGCTCAAGGAGCAACCAGCCACAGTTCTTGGTGCGAGGTGATGCGATGCTTCTGACGAAAAAGACCCTCGTGCTCGTTTTCGCCCTTGTCGGCGCGTGTTGGCTGTGCATGGAATACGCACCCGCGCAAGAAAAAAAGGGCGGGGCGGAAGATCCGACCGAAACTGAGCAGCGGCAGCAGACGCGGGCAACGATGCTGGCGCGCTGGAACAAGCTGCGGGCGGTGATGCGCATTGCCGGCAAGGAGAAAGAGGTCGAGCGCGTCGCCCAACCGGTCTTCAGCTACTCCGAGCCGACGCGCGAGACCGGGGGGATAGGAACGCTGTGGGTTTGGGGGACAAGGGGACGGCCTGCCGCGCTGCTCGCGCAGAGCAAAGCCGACGGACGGCCCGTGTGGGGCTACGAGCTGATGGCCCTCGCGGAAGCGGTGTCGGTCGAAATGCACGACGGCTGGAAATGGACTCCCAAGTCGGCGCTTCAGATGACTCCGTTTGCCGACGCGCCGCGGGCAGCCGACAGCGACGTGCGGCGGCTGGCGCAGATGAAGAGCCTCGTCGAGAAGTTTACGCTCTCGGAACAATACAGAGATCAGTCCTTTGAGCTGCGGCTGCTGCCGCGTCCCGTGTATCGCTACGACGATGAGGAAGACGGCCTGATCGATGGTGCGATCTTCAACTTCGCGCACGGCACGAACCCGGAAATCCTCGCCGTGATTGAGTGTCGCAAAGAGGACTCCGGTTCGGCCTGGTCGTATGGCTTCCTGCCGCTGTCCGGCGCGGCGGTGACGGCGAAGCTGGACGGCAAGACCGTCTGGTCGAAGGAGCAGACCCGGGAATCGAAGGCGCAGGAGCTGTATTCGACGTGGCTGGAGACGGAG
>DASRJP010000055.1:0-30001 GCA_035649415.1 Pirellulaceae bacterium
ATCTCCAAACGGCTCATCGAGATGCTGGGGGGCGCAATCGCCGTCGCCAGCCGGCAGGGGCAAGGGACGACATTCGCCACGACGATTCCCGTGCAGTTTGCGGCAGGAACCAACTGGATCGAGCGGCCGAGCGAGGCCGTCGCACCGTTACGCAAGAGCGACACACACCTTACTACCAGGATCTCGCTGGCGCAGTGCAATTTGCTACTGGCCGATGACGGTCCGGATAATCAGCGGCTGATTTCCTTCCTGCTTCGCAAAGCCGGCGCCAGCGTGACCATCGTGGAAAACGGCCAGCAAGCAGTCGACAAAATATGGGAGTCGTTCCAGTCCGGCAGCCCCTTCGATGTCGTGCTAATGGACATGGAAATGCCGGTAATGGACGGTTACTCCGCCGCCAGCGCGCTAAGACAGCGGCATTACCCCGGCGCGATCATTGCTCTGACCGCCCACGCAACGACCGGCGACCGTGAGCGGTGCCTGACGGCCGGTTGCGACGACTTTGTCACCAAGCCCGTAGATCGGGCGCAATTACTGCGGACCATCGATCGCTACCTGGGAAGTCCGTCTCGGACCACGCTGACTAGCGGATCCGGTAGACTTGTCCGCGAAGCTTGATGATCAGCTCCTCGTTTTCGGATTGGTTGGCCAGCACCAGGTTCTCATCCGCCGAGTTGGCGCTGACCAGCTTGAAGTAGTCCTCACTGAAGCGGTCCACGTCCTTAATCTTGTCGGTGTCCTTCTCTGGATCGACCTCGCGGGCGTTGGCGGCAATCAACGTCTTGCCGCGCTTGTAGAGCGTCTGATTGCCGTAGGTCTGCACGGCGTCCCCGGCAGCCAGGTCCTTGTCGCCATCGATGTCGCGCAGCCGCAACCCACGGGCGGCATCGGCGCCCCCTTCGACGCGGAAGGAGCCGCCACCGAACCCGCCTGGCGCGGACGCCGCGGGCACGCCGCCGGCGGAGCGGAAACTCTCCTTCACAGTTCGCTGGGCCACGCCGGACTTGCCTTCCGCCTCGGAGTAGAGGCGGTCCAAACCGCGGTGGGCAGATTCCAGGCTGGCGCGTGTGTCGGCGAGCTGGCCCGGTTTGGCGTTCTCGTCCGCGAGGAACGAAGTGTACGGCGTCAGGATCCCGTGCTTGGTGGCCAGGGAAACCAGCTCGTTGACGAGTTCGTCGTTCTTGCCTTTCAGGTCCAGCTCATCGAGGATTTCGCCCACGCGGCGAATGGCCCACAGCTTCTCCACGAAGCCAAACGACTGGTCGTTGCTCTTGTCCACGAGCGTGGCGGGGAAGTCGAATTTCTTCTCCTCGGCTCCGATTTTGCCGGTGATCGTCACCTTCGCGCCGCCGGGCCGCTTGTAGCGCCCCACCAGCACCATCTGATCCCCGGCAAAGACGTCGTACACTTCCTTCGGATAAATGCGATTGACCGGAGGATTGGCTTCGGCGGAATCGACGTCCACTTTCACCGCCACGCTGGTCATCACCGGCGCGCTCATCCGGCCGTACAACCGGCTCACCGAGGCCTCGATGTTCTCATCGGGCCGCACGTACTCGCTCTGTCCGAAATTATCACGGCTCATCCGGTCGAGAAGCCGGCTGTTGACGTCGTAGCCCACGCCGAAGTTCACCATTCGCGCCCGCACCTTGTTGTTCTGCTTGGCGTTGGAGGCGATCTTGGTCTCATTCGTCTCGCCCGCCGTCGGCAGACCGTCGGTCAGAAAGACGATGTAGTTCGGCCGCGAGTCATCCTTGAGCATCCCCATCGCGGTCGTAATCGCTCCGTCGATATTCGTGCTGCCGCCAGCATAAATGCCATCGATGAAGCCGAGGGCCGCTTTGCGCGTCTCGTCGTCGTACTTTTGCAGCTCGGGCTTGAACGATTCGACGCTGCTGTCGTACGCCACGATGTTGAACGTGTCCCCCTGCTTCAGATTGTTGAGGACGAACTTGGCGGCATCTTTGGCTTGATCTATCTTTTTGCCGCTCATGCTCCCCGAGCGGTCCACCACAAAGATCACGGTCTTGGCCGGCCGCTCCATGCTGTCGGTTTTTACCTCGGGGCTGGCCAGCAGGAGGAAATAGCCGTCGTCGTTGCTATCCGGCCGATAACTGATCAGGCTGGCGCCGAGCTTGCCGTCGGCCGTGTCGTACAGCAGACGCAAGTCGGTAGTCGGCACTACATTGGTCGCTTCGAACTTGACGGTGGCGTGTTTGCCGTCCGGCCGCTGGATGCTGACCGCATGCGTGGGGCTATAGACGCTCTTGATCTCGATCGAGCTTTCGATGCTGGCGTCGAAGGAGAGCTTTTCCAGCGGCGCCGAGGTGTATTTGGCCGCCGCCAGCGGAATCAGCATGTCCGTGAGCTGATGGGTCTTCTTGAGAAGCTGGCTGAATTTGAGCGTCACCTTTCTTTCCGCTCCCGGCGGGATTGGGAACACGCTGGTCTTGAGCATGCCGAAGCCGACCCATTCGAGCAGGGCCGGGTCCTTGTTGCGGCGGACATAGCTTTCGTAAATCTCGCGGGCCTGCTTGGCGGGGAGGATTTTTGCGTCGATCTCTTTGCCGTCGACCATAAAGGTCATCCGATCGACGGTTCCTTCATACGGCAGCGGGAAGACGAACGTGGCCTCGATCTGGCCGCTGCCGGTGTTTACGAACGACTGAGAGACCTGCACCTGGGCGACCTGGTCGATGATCTTGGCCTGGTAGGCCAATTCCTTGATCTTATAGGAGATGGGGAATGGGACCGGCCGCGGTATTGGCCTGGGGAGCGGAATGGGGTGCGGGTGCGGGTGGTCGATGACGACGATTACTCCTTGTCCCCAAGCGATATTGGCCAGAAGGGAAAGGATCAGCCCCAGCGCGAACGTCTGGATGCGTTTCATAACCAACCGCCTTGTGAAGATGGGAAGTTTGCAAAAAGGGTCAGGAGGCAAGAATCAGGAGTCAGTAAATAGCGATCGCTCGTCAGAGATACGCGACCCCTGATTCCTGACCCATGACTTACTGTCCGTTGCCTTGCCCAGGGAGACAGCCCTTTTCGGTTCGAGAGGTTGGGGGATGGGGAACTCGAAACGGGGGAAAGGACTGTCTCCGCGGGCAATCCCGGGGCAAGGGGCATGCCGAACCTGGACCGGTAGCGACCGCCCTAAATACGACGGTCGATCTATGGGTGAAGTTTCGCCGAATGCGGCAAAAGTTCAAGCATTTGTTACACGCGGTTTACGCGTCGTTCCGCACGCGCCCAAAATCCGCCCTAGCTGACCAAATGCCTTCTACTTCCTCAACAATTCAGAGTGCTTGTCGCGGATCTTGCACACCTTGGGCATCGATACGGCCTGAATGTACGGCTGATCGGGATTCAAGCGGGCGTAATCCTGGTGGTAGTCCTCAGCTGGGTAGAACTCCTTCAGCGGCTCGAGCGTGGTGACGATCGGCCGCGGAAATTTCCGCGCGTCGGTCAGCATCTTGATCTTCCCTACGGCCGCTTGCTTCTCGGCATCGCTAGCGTAGAAGATCGCCGAGCGATACTGGGTGCCGATGTCGTTCCCCTGGCGGTTGAGCTGCGTCGGATCGTGGGCGTCGAAGAAGACGTCCAAAAGCTGGCCGTAGCTGATCTTGGCGGGGTCATACGTGATGCGAATTGCCTCGGCATGCCCGGTCGTGCCAGTGCAGACCGTCTTGTAATCGGCCGTCTCCTTGGTCCCGCCGGCGTATCCACTGGTGACGTCGAGCACGCCGTCAAGCTGTTCGAATGCTGCTTCGGTGCACCAGAAGCAGCCGCCGGCGAGGACGGCCTGGGAAGTTGGTTGGGAGGTCGTCATAGGTTGAGTCGATGTTGGTTTTTGGGAGGGAGTAAAAGAAAGATGAGGATTGAGATTAGGAATGGGATTAAGAGAAAGAGAAAGAGGAGGAACTCCTGATCATAATCTTGCTCCTGCCCCTAATCCCATTCCTAATCTTACTCTTACTCCTACTCTTTCTCCCTGCCCGTCCCTGCACTCGCGAGCCGGCCGGCAGCGCGCTTCCCACTCGCTTGCCTTCCGCCAGCGGCTGTGGGATATTGCCTTTTCTTCGCCCTTTCTTAACGTCCCCGCAGCCAAAACCACGCCCGATGCAGATCTGGCCGGCCATCGATCTCCGCGGCGGGAAGTGCGTGCGCCTTTCGCAGGGGGATTACGACCGCGAGACGATCTATGGCGACGATCCGGCGCAAATGGCCCGTCAATTCGTAGCCGCGGGAGCGCAGTGTCTCCACCTGGTCGATCTGGACGGCGCCAAGGCTGGGACGAGCGCGAATTTGAATGCCGTCCGCGCAATTCTGGCGGCGGTCAACGTCCCCTGCGAACTGGGGGGCGGCATTCGTGACGAGACGGCCATCGAGCGGCTGCTGGCGCTGGGTCTAACGCGGCTGGTGATCGGCACGCGAGCCCTCAAAGAACCGGATTGGTTCCGAGCCGTCGCTCAGCAGTTTCCCGGGAAGCTGGCCCTGGGAATCGACGCCAAAAACGGCCGCGTGGCCACACATGGTTGGCTGGAAACAAGCGAGGTGGCGGCTATCGACCTGGCCCGCGAATTGTCAAGCGCTCCAATTGCCGCCATCATCTATACCGACATCTCCCGCGATGGGATGCTTCAGGGAGTGAACTTGCCGGCAATGGCGGAAATGAAAGCGGCCGTCAACGTGCCGGTGATCGCTTCTGGCGGCGTGACAACGGCCAAGGACGTGGCCGATCTGGCCCACTTGGGCATGGATGGTTGCATCATCGGGCGGGCGCTGTATGAAGGGACCATTACATTGCCGGAGGCGATTTCCGCAAGTCATAAACGATAAGTAGTAGGCACACTCCGGGTGCCGTTCCGGTTCTTCGGCCGATCCGACGGCACACGGAGTGTGCCTGCTACTGATTACGAAAGGAGCCAGGCTATGGCGAAAGTCAGCGTAGGAGACATCCGCAACATTGCCCTTTGCGGCCACGGCGGCAGTGGCAAATCGACGCTCTGCGACAAGCTGCTGGTCAAGACCGGCGCGGTCAATGGCGATCCAAGCGTCGATGCGGGGACCAGCATCTGCGACTTCGATCCGGAAGAAAAGGCCCACAAGCGGACTATCGAGTCGAGCATCATCCACTTCTCGCACGGCGGCAAGCGCTTCAACGTCGTCGATACCCCGGGCTACACCGACTTCATCGGTCAAACGATCGGCGCTCTGCGTGCCGCCGACACGGCGCTGATCGCCATCAACGCCCACAGCGGCATAGAGGTCAACACCCGCCGTGTGTTCAAAGAGGCAGAAAAGGCGGGCATCGGCCGCGCCATCGTGATCACCAAGATGGACGGCGACAACATCGACTTTCCCAGGCTGCTGGACAACATTCGCGACAGCTTCGGTACCTCGTGCGTGCCGTTCAACGTGCCGATTGGCCACGGCGCTGGTTTCAAGGGGGTCGTCAGCACGCTCACGCCCCCTGCCGGCGCCGGCGGAGCGCTCGTCAATCCCGCCGAGATTCACACCCAGCTCATCGAGTCGATCATCGAAGTCGATGAGAAGCTGATGGAAAAGTATTTCGAAGGGGAAGAGCCGTCGCAGGAGCAGCTTACCGGTTTGATCACCCAGGCGGTCGCGGCCGGTTCGCTAATTCCCATCGTCTGCGTTTCCGCCAAGACCACTGCCGGCCTGACGGAGCTGCTCGACGCGCTAGTGCAGTGCGCGCTACCGCCAACGGCCGTCAAGCGTGGGGCGACCAAGGATGACCAGGAGGTTGAACTGAAGCCAGATCCGGCCGGGCCGCTGGTGGCTCAGGTATTCAAGACCCGCATTGACCCCTTCGTTCAGAAGCTGACCTACATACGCGTCTACAGTGGAACCATCAAAAAAGACCAGACCGTCGTCACGGATACCAATCGTAAGGGAGTCAAGCTCGGGCCGATTCTGGAGGTACAAGGAGGGACGACCACGCCGGTCGAATTGGCATCCGCCGGCGAGATCGTGGCCATCGCCAAGATGGAAGAGCTGCACACTGGCACCACGCTCGGCGAATACGTGATGCCGAAAATCGTATTCCCCACCCCGATGGTCGGCCAGGCGGTCAGCCCCAAGAGCCGCAACGACGAAGCCAAGCTCTCCGCCTCGCTGCACAAGATCGTCGAGGAAGACTCCACCTTCCGCCTCGACCGCGATCCCCAGACCAAGGAACTCGTCACCATGGGGATGAGCGAGCTGCACCTGGCGATGATCCGCGAGCGGCTCCATCGCCGCGACAAGCTCGACGTGGACGTCAAGCCTCCCAAAATTCCATTCCGAGAGACAATCCTGGCCAATGCCGAGGGGAGCTACCGCCACAAAAAACAGTCCGGCGGCCGCGGACAGTTCGGCGAGGTCCACATCCGCATGTATCCGTTTCCTCGAGGCACCAAGCCCGAAGAATTCTGCGTCAAGGATCGCTTTCCGCACTTCAAGGAATTCCACTACGACGAGCCACACAACTTCGTGTGGGTCAACTCGGTCGTCGGCGGCACCATCCCCGGCAATTTCCTCCCCGCGGTGGAGAAAGGATTCCACGAGCGGCTGGAGAAGGGAGTCATTGCCGGCTATATGGTGCAGGACGTCTGCGTCGAGGTCCACTTCGGCAAACATCACGAAGTGGACAGCTCAGAAGCGGCATTCAAGATCGCCGGGTCGATGGCATTCCGCAACGTGTTCCAGCAGGCGCGGCCGGCTCTTCTGGAGCCGATCGTCAAGATGGAAATCACTGTCCCCGAGAGCAACGTCGGCGACATCTACAGCGACATGTCCAGCCGCGGCGGCCGCGTGCAAGGGAGCGACAATGCCGGCGGCGGCTTCACGACCGTGTTTGCCGAAGTGCCGCTGCGCGAAGTAATGACCTACTCCCGCACGCTCTCCAGTGTGACCGGCGGACAAGGGAGTTTTTCGATGGAGTTTGCGCACTACGACGTGATGCCTGGCCAGGTGCAACAGGAGATCATCAGCAAGGCGCAGCTGCACGAAGAGGAAGATGAGTAGCGCTACTTCGCTTGCCCAAATTTCACAAGCCCGAAGCGCAAGCGAGGGAAACTGCGGCGAACGAACAGGGCCGTTTCCCGCGCGGGTGCTTCGGGCATGTTGTTGCTGCGGGGCTGTCTACCGCGACGCGGCCACGCGCTCGACGAGATCGTCGAGTCGATCCCGGTCCGTGCTCCAGTCTTCATCCACCAAGAGGGCGAAGACCTTGTCGAGCTTGCGAGCGGCTGGCCGGGAGTCGATCGTCGCCGCACCGCCGACGCGTCCGCTCAAAGTCCCATCGTGCTGGACCGCAGCGGCGACGACTGGCAGGGCGGGCTCAAGCGTCCCCGCTGACTTGCGCGGTGGGCCCGGCAGTTCATTTTTAGTAAGCACTTCCGGCATTACGAGCGCAAGAGTGCCGTCGATGCTCGCATCCACATTCGCGGCAGCGCGCACGGCCAGTACGCCAATCGAAGCGGTGGCTGGGCTCGGCGCCAGGCCAAGGTGAATACCGTCGATGTCAAACGAATCCAGCCCGGTCCGGCTGCCGTCCAGCGTCAGCCCCGGCCCGTAACTTCCGGCCGTCGTTCCTCCGAGCAGTGTCGGAGTGAACTGGAACACGTCGTCGTTTGTCCCGCTCAGCCCCGTGACGGCAAAGTTTCCCCGCGTCGAGAAGAAAAGCGCTGGCAGCCCCGGCGCTCCGGCCGCGGCGTCTACAAACAGAGCGTCCACGTCCTCCGCACTGCTGGTCAGCTCCACGTCGCTGCCGTCAAAGTACGTCCCCCAGGTCCCGGCCGTCACGTCCCCCAGCAAGGTCGGAGTCAAGGCCAGCAAATCCTTGTCGTCGCCGCCTGCGCCCGGGACCGAGACATTCCCTGTCGTCGATACGAGGATCCGTCCGTCCTCCAGCACGGAGACGGCATCGACGTTCTCGTTGTTGGTCGTCAGGCCGACGTCGCTGCCGTCGAAGTACAGGTGCCAAACGCCGGCCGTCGTGCTCCCCAAGCGCGTCGGGGTAAATAACAGCAGGTCGTGGCCGCTCCCGCCGATCGAAATGCCGCTGGGGCCGGGGACGGAGAACGAACCGACGGTAGAGAGCACGATGCTGCCGCTGGGCAGGATGTCAAAGGCGTCTATATCCTCGTTAGCGGTGGACAGGCCGACGTCGCTGCCGTCAAAGTAAAGTTCGAACTCATACGCGCCGGAATTTCCGACCGCCAGGCGAACAATATCGGCATCGGTGAAGCCAAGCGGCGTCCCGCTGCTGCCGAATAGCGTGCCGCCAGCCGACGCAGAGAAGTAGAAGTAGTCGAAGCTATTGTCAACAATGTTTATTTCCACCAGGCCGACGTCCGTGAGTCCACCAGAGTCTTGGACCGTGTACTCGAAGCTTGCCGGACCCACGTAACCAGCTTCGGGCGTGAAGGTGACGGATCCGTCGATGTTCAGGACGGCGGTTCCGTGGAGGCCATTTTGCACGGAGGCGACGGAGAGCGAGTCTCCCTCCAAGTCGTTGTCGTTGGCCTCCAGGCGCGGCGGATTGCCGGAGACGCCATCAAATGTAAGGGATGTTCCCACAACCGTAGTCGCGGAATCGTCCACGGCTACCGGTGCATCGTTGACTGCGTTGACTGTCAAACTGACAGTGGCCAGATTGCTCGGCGCGGCCCCGTCGCTGGCGCGATAGGTGAAGCTGTCGGGGCCAAAGTAATTCGCATCCGGAGCGTACGTGAATGAGCCGTTGGCATTAAGGGTGAGCGTCCCGTGCGACGGACCTGAGACCAGTACGGCCGTGATCGGATCGCCATCCGGATCGGTGTCCCCATCCAACACGCCCGGCGCAGCGATCGCAAGCGTCTGGTCTTCGTCGGTCGCATAGGTGTCATTGTCCGCAACAGGCGGGTTATTGTCCGGCGGAGGGGGCGGAGGAGGCGGTGGAGGGCTACCGGCAGGAGTCACAATCATCTTCCATCCGAGAAGCATCCCCTGGTCTTCCAAGTTCACGTCACCGATCCACAGTTGCCACAGGCCCTGGGTGGTCAGGCCGTCGAAGTCCGATAGGGCGCCCTCCGGCCGAAACGATCCGGTGAACGGAGCGCTGCCGGCACTGATTGGAGTTGAGGCCTCATCGTCGAACACCGTATCGGTCAAGTTGTCTCCGCCGCCGCCGCGATAGAGGAACAGTTCGACGTAGGGACCGAAGGGAAAGATTGCGGCCGGTGAGGCCAAATAGATCTCCAGATCGCCCACCCAGGTATGGCTCAGGTCCACCTCAACGTTGATGTCTGCAATGGGGATCGCTTGCGTAATGTCGAGATACGAAATCGTATACGTCCAGTCGAAGATCGGCGCAGGCACGTCCGTCGACGTAAAGACCAACACGTCCACGAGCGAAAAAGTCGCTGTGTATTGATCCGCAACCGGCTCGCCGTTGTCTCCGTCGTTGTCCTGGTTCATCAGGTTGCCGGCCGCGTCGGCAATATTCGGCCCGATCGTCAAGGTGTAGGACCCGAACGTCGTCTGCGTCGGGAACTTGACGTCGAACTGGCGGTTGTTCGAGGCGGGGACGACCGCCACGCTGGAAACAGTGATTGTCCCGCCGGGACCCGAAAAGCCCGTGATGTCCGCCGGGGTGAACGTCGAGGAATTAATCGGCTCGCTCCACGTGACGCGGACCGTGTCGATGGATTCCGAGGTGGGGCCAAACCAGCTTGTGCTGACCACTCGCGGGCCGCGAGTGTCCGGGACCGGAGCGCCGACCGCGGCCGCCGCGTTGAGCCGGCCGCCGCTGACCGTCGTGCCGGCCAGTGCCGAAACTGGATCGACCGTGCTCAGGATCTGCGTGACGACCTGGCTGTAGGTCCACTCGGGGTGCAATTCCCGCACGAGGGCGACGACCCCGGCCACATGTGGCGTCGCCATCGAAGTCCCGCTGAAGGTGTCGTACGTGTTGGCGGGCGTCGTGCTCAGGATACTGACTCCCGGGGCGCCCAGGTCGACCGATGTGGCCCCGAAGTTCGAGAAGGATGCGAGGTTGTCGTTATGATCCGTCGCGGCGACCGAGATGATGTTGTCCAGGTTGTAACTGGCGGGAAAGAACGGGAACGAGTCGTTGTTGTTTGACTCGTTTCCTGCGGCGGCAACGAAAATATGTCCTGCGGACTGTGCGTTTCGGATCGCGTCAAACAGGGCCTGGGAAAAGCCGCCGCCCCCCCAACTGTTGTTCGAGATCTTCGCCCCCTTGGCGACGGCGTAGTTGAGTGCTGCGATCGCGTCCTCGGTAAAACCGCCGCCGAACGCGTCCAGGAATTTGAGGGCCATGATCTGGATGTTCCAGTTAATGCCCGCAACGCCCACTCCGTTATTCCCGACGGCGCCGATCGTCCCGGCTACGTGCGTGCCATGGGAATGATCGTCCATTGGGTCGCCGTCCAGGTTCACGAAGTCGTAGCCGTGCACGTCGTCAACGTAGCCGTTGCCGTCGTCGTCCTGGCCGTTGCCGGGGATTTCGCCGGGGTTGGTCCAGATGTTGGCGGCCAGGTCGGGATGGGTATAGTCCACGCCCGTGTCGATCACAGCGACGATCGTCGTCCCGCCCCCGGTCGTCGTGTTCCAGGCCTCGACCGCGTCAATGTCGGCGTCAAACGTTCCGCCCGTCTGCCCCGTGTTGTTCAGCGCCCACAAAGACGAAAATCGCGGATCGTTCGGAGTCGCCTCCAGCTGGATGCGGAAGTCGGGCTCGGCATAGAGCACGTACGGATTGGACTTGTATGCAGCCAGCGCGGCCTCAACGCTTACCTCCGGCGCGAGCTGCACCGAGCGGAGGCCGGGCACCAGGTCAATCGTTGCGACGAATTCGGTTCCGGGCAGGATGGCGGAACCGGCCAGTTCCGGAGCTTCGGGCTTGAATCGGACCAGGATGCGGGACGAGTCGTAGAGGTCGGGATTGAGTGCCAGCTCGGGGAGGTCAAATGCCACAGCCAACAAATGCCGCCGCTCCAGCATCTCAAGCGTCAGCCGCCGGACGGCGACAGCCGGGTTGCCCCATGCAGCAAACGGACCGAATTGACGATTCCGCACAGTCCACGGGGAAGAGCGAAGGAGCACCACGGCCAGCCCTCCTTCTCCCGTTTCGTGACGGCAGCGAGCGTCACGATGGACGGGTCACTAAAGATAGTGCCAAAGTAGTCAGCGGCACTCGCAAGGCTTCGGCAACCGAGCGGATGCCACGCAGCGAAAGCGCGGCATAGGCTAGCACTGGTTAGGGCCGCACGCAAGGCGGGCGAGCAGTTGCTGTGCGAAATTGCGAATTGCATCGGAACGGATGCCGCTCAGCGTGCCGGACAGTAAGTGGACGCAGTTCCACGAAGAGAACGACTCGCAGGCGCGCGACTGCCGCACCTTGTTGGAAGCACGAGGACTGCGAGCATGGATTTGGAGATGTCCGGCTACGTCCACTCGTGGCGGGGAAAGGAGTCATCCTCGAGATCGCTGCGGTAGACGACCGAAATGTCGTTAATCACTTCGGTGCGCACGACCGCCATGCGAACGAGCTCCTGAGCGAGTTGCTTGTGGTAGAAGGAGTCCACGTCTCCCTGAAGGACGATGGCGTCTCCTTCAGGAAAGACTTGCAGTTGCCTGAGCACGTAGATGCGGCTTTGTGCGAGCGCAGACCGCGCCTGTTCCACGGCATCCGCAAGAAGCGTTTCGGCCATCTTCCTCGGCCTCCCATCCTTGGCCGCTGCCGCCCCGAGGGGGCAGCGACAATCCTATTGGCGAACATTCTCCCCTAAGGTGGGGTTTACGCTCCTGAAAGCTCCTTAGGGCCTCCAATTTAAGCGGTCAGCACTGAATGTCAACGCAAGTTCATGGCTGCTAACGAATTTTTCCAGACTTCTTCAAGTACGCTAGCACTTCGTCCGCCAGGCCGTCGGCGCCAACGCCCGAGCCGCCGTCCAGCCGCAACTCGGGGCGCAAGGGTGGTTCGTACGGATCGTCGATTCCTGTGAACTGCCGAATCTCACCGGCGCGGGCCTTCTGATAGAGCCCTTTCGGATCGCGCTGTTCGCAAATCGCCAGCGGAGTATCCAAGAAGATCTCAATAAAGTCGCCAACCTGGCCGCGCTGCTCGACTTGCTGTCGTACCGCGTCACGATCCGCACGGTAGGGGCTGATGAATGCCGTCAACGCAATAACTCCCGCGGCCGCAAACAATTCGGCAACCGCGCCAACCCGGCGGATGTTTTCGCGACGGTCATCCCGGGCAAATGCCAGGCCAAAGCGGGAAGCAAATTGCTCGCCGTACCCAGTCAGCATTTCAGGCGTGGCGTTCAGTCCGTGGCGGACGTTGTCACCGTCGAGGAGAAAGGTGTGCACGCCCAGGTCGTAGAGTTTCCGCTCGACCAGATTGGCGATGGTGCTCTTGCCGCTGCCGGAAAGTCCGGTGAACCACAGGACGCAGCCGACATGACCATTGAGCTTTTCGCGCTCAGCGCGCGAGACGTTGTGTGCGTGCCAGACGACATGGGTGGACATATCACCTAGTATGGTACGGAATGCGGCGGCGCGGGAGGTGGCCAGGCACACGGTCAAGGGGCCCGTCGCGCCGTTCGTCGCGGCTGGACCCCCGTTGACGCCGCTGGCCCGAGGGGGATATTCGAGACTTACGTTCGTTCCTGTTTCTCTCCGGAGGCCTCGCTCATGCGTCGCGCGAAGATCACGATTGTCGGCGCTGGAAATGTGGGCGCCACCTGTGCCCACTGGTGTGCCGCGGCGGAGCTGGGCGACATCGTTCTTGTCGATATTCCCGTCACGGAGAACATGCCGAAAGGCAAGGCGCTGGACCTCTTGCAGTCCTCGCCTATCGTTGGCTTTGATGCCAACATCGTCGGCACGACCGAATACGGACCGACCGCCGGCAGCGACGTGGTCGTGATTACAGCCGGCATTGCCCGCAAGCCAGGGATGAGCCGCGACGATTTGCTTTCGACCAACGCCAAGATCGTCAGCTCCGTCGCGGAAAACGTGAAAGCCACCAGCCCCCAGGCCGTGGTGATTGTGGTCAGCAATCCGCTCGATGCAATGGTGCAGCGCGCCTGGCAGGTGACCGGTTTTCCGCCGCCGCGCGTGATCGGCCAGGCCGGCGTGCTCGACACGGCCCGCTATCGCACCTTCCTGGCGATGGAGCTTGGCGTGAGCGTCGAGGACGTCGCGGCGTTGCTTATGGGCGGGCACGGCGACACGATGGTTCCCATGCCGAGTTGCACGAGCGTTGGCGGAATTCCAGTACGCCGCTTGCTCTCTGAGGAACGACTAAATGCCATCGTAGACAGGGCGCGCAACGGCGGGGCGGAAATCGTCTCCCTGCTCAAGACCGGCAGCGCCTACTACGCACCGGCGGCTGCCACCGCGCAGATGGTGGAGGCCATCGTCAAGGACAAGAAACGATTGATTCCCTGCGCCGCCTACTGCGACAAGGAGTACGGCGTGGGAGGGTATTATGTCGGCGTCCCGGTGATTCTGGGGGCGGGCGGCGTGGAAAAGATCATCCAGCTTGAGCTTGAACCGAGCGAACAGGCGGCGTTCAACAATAGCGTAAATGCCGTCAAGAGCCTGGTTAAGTCCATGAACGAACTGATGGCCAAGAGCTGACTTGCCGTGCTAGCGTGGCTTGGGCCCCGATCCTGAATCACGGAAAAAGGGGAAAAACACCCGCGTATTGCAAAAAACGTTCCCGTGAGCGTGCTGCGGGCTAGTTGGCAACCGGATGCATGCGACTGAGGTTGACAGAGGCATTTCTCTGTCCTACAACTCGCACGCTGGCTCCGATAGGCACTCAAGCCTCCGACAGCACGGTTCGAAGGGAAAGTCGTTCCTCCAGCAGCAGACCCAGACGATCGACCCAGTCTCTTGCTGCTTGAGTTTTGTCCCGCCGCCTTCTCCCGCCACAAAAAATGAATCGCATCTTTGCCGAGGTTGCTCCGGCTCCGTCTTCCGTCACTTGCAGCGATTCCGCCGTTGCCAAAACAACCTCCCGCAGCGCGTCGCAGCACGCGCTCTTGGCTCCCCTGCACTACGAGCCCAATTACGCCTATCCGCTGGTCGTGTGGCTACACGGCGCCGGCGGCGACGAGCGGCAATTAGCCCGGGTGATGCCGCACATCAGCATTCGAAATTATGTTGCCGTGGGAGTGCGCGGGACCAGCCGCGTGGCCGGCCGCTGCGGATATGGATGGCCGCAGACCGACGAATCGATCCTGGCGGCCGAGCAGCGCGTGCTGGATGCCGTGGCGGCTGCGGCCGGCAAATTCCATGTCCATCCGGGGCGCGTCTATTTAGCCGGATTTGAAGAAGGTGGGACGATGGCCTTTCGCCTCGCGCTGCGGCAACCGCAGCGCTTCGCGGGCGCTTTGTCCGCAGGAGGAGCGTTTCCCAACGGGCATATGCCGCTGGCCAACCTCAAGAGCCTGCGAGAGTATCCGTTGTTTCTGGCGTTTTGCCGTGACTCGCTGGTGTATGCGACGGAAGAAGTCTGCCAACAGCTGCCGCTGTTTCACGCGGCCGGACTGCGGGTAGCGATCCGGCAATATCCTTGCGGCGACGAGCTGACGACGCAAATGCTGCACGACATGGACGTGTGGATGATGGAGCACGTCACGGGCGTGGCTAGCGAGTGCGATGAGGCGGTCGTTCGCCAATTAGGCGAGCTGAATTGACGCCGCCCGCCGGCTCGCGCGTAATTTGCCAGCACTTCTTGCTTGCGCGGCGGATCCATTGACACGCGCCGCGACTCTCGGTTACAAGTCGCCAGCTTCTCGCTCTCGTGGCGAAGGTGCGCCTTGGCGCGCGCCGCGGTGAAATGATGCACGATCAGGGACGATCGTTCGATGGCTAACGCACTATTACGGACAGAAAACTGCGCCGGGCCGCTTCCTATCGGCATCGGTTTCCCGATGGCCTTAGTGATTCCGGTGGGTTTTCGCCTTTTGGCCACCGCGAGCGGAACTTTGCAGTTGGCAGCCGACCCAGATCAACGATGAACTCGACCTCGCTACCTACGGATCGCCTGGCCGCACTCGTGGCACGCAAGCTCCACGTGCTTGAGCTGCTGGTGCGCCTGGCCCGGCAGCAGCTCGCGCTGATCGAATCGGAAGACCAGGGACGGCTCATGAGTCTACTGTCCGCCAAGCAATCCCTGCTGTCGCAACTGGCGGAGGTTGAGCTACAGCTTGATCCGTTTCGTGCGGACGAGCCGCAGGCACGACTTTGGCGGACGCCACAGGCCCGGGCTGCGTGCCGGCGGCAGGCGGAGCTGGGGGCTGACAAGCTGGCCGAACTACTGGAGCTGGAAAAAGAGGGAGAGATTGAGCTCGTTCGGCGACGGGACTCAGTCGTCCGGCTTCATAACGTCCACAGTGCTAATGACGCAGGCCGCGCCTATGCAAAGTGTTCCGCCGGTCAGCCATGCGGACTGGCACTTTGCGACGAGGGATAAAACATGGAACCCAGCCACCTGCGAATTTTTGCGGCCGACGACCAGCCGGACGAAACCGCGCCACCTGCCGTTGGTAGCCGCGGCGAAGCCGAATCGCTGGCCGACCTCGATCTGCGGACGATCCTGGAAGTCTGGAATCACGCCACAGACCGCTTGCAGCGAACGCACGAGGCGCTGCGGGAGGAAGTTCGCCGCCTGAATGACGAACTGGCTGCCAAGAATCGCGAGCTAGCCCGCAAGAATCGCCTGGCCGACCTTGGTCAAATGGCGTCGCACATCGCACACGAGGTTCGCAACAGCCTGATGCCGATGAAGCTCTATCTTAGTCTGCTCCGCCGGCGGATCGACACCGACTGCGGGAGCGTGGACGTGCTGGACAAGATTGCCGCCGGTTTTTCCGCCCTGGAGGCTACCGTGAGTGACCTGCTCAACTTTTCCGTCGATCGCGAGCCACACGGCACGACGGTCGAGATTCCGGACCTGATCCATGACGTGCTGCACTCGCTGGCGCCGCAGCTCGAAGCGCAGGGGATCGTGACCCACGTCGACGCGCCGCTGGGAATCCAGGCGGTGGTTGACCGCGACATGCTGCGCCGCGCAATTCTCAATCTGGTCCTCAACGCGCTCGACGTGATGCCTGCCGGGGGCGAACTCGTGGTTACCGTTTGCCGCGGCCGCGACGCGCTGGAAATCGAAGTGGCCGACAACGGCCCAGGCGTCGAGGATGCCGCAATGCAACGGTTGTTCGAGCCGTTCTTTACCACGAAGAGCGCTGGCACCGGCCTGGGCCTGGCCATCGTGGAACGGATCGCCCTCGCCCACGGCGGAGGCGTGACCGTCGCCAATTGCCCCGAAGGGGGCGCAGCATTTACGCTCCGCATTCCGCATTCTTCAAGAATTCACGCTTGGAAGGCCGCCGCATGACCGCCCACTTGTCTGCTGACAATGCCGCTGCCCATATCCTCGTCGTGGACGACAACGCCCGCGCGCGGCAATCGATGACCGACGTGCTGTGCGCGGCGGGACACGACGTCACAAGCGCCGCCAGCGCTGCCGAAGCGCTGAGGCTCCTGGATCGCAGCGACTTCGACCTGATCCTCACCGACCTGCAAATGCCGGGGATGAACGGCTTGGAGTTCATCGCGGCGCTGTCCGAGCGCGGATGCGATGCTCAGATCGTGATGGTCACCGCCTACGCGTCGGTCAGTTCGGCCGTGGAAGCCATGCGACACGGAGCGTTCGACTATATCGAAAAGCCGTTCGATGCCGAGCAACTGGAACAGCTCGTCGCGCGGGCGCTTGCTCAATCTGACCGCGAAAACCGCCGCTCGAGCGTTCCCGGGCCCCGCAGCGCCTGGCAGAATGCCCTGATCGGCGACAGCTTCGCCATGAAGCTCATGCGGGAGCGGATCGCCCAGGTAGCGCCAACCGATGAGACCGTACTGATTTGCGGCGAGAGCGGCACCGGCAAGGAACTTGTCGCACGCTGCATTCACGCCGCCAGTCGCCGCCAAGGGCGAGCGCTGGTGAGTCTCAATTGCCCGGCCCTGGCCCCGCAGCTTCTGGAAAGCGAGTTGTTCGGCCACGAGCGCGGCGCTTTTACCAGTGCCGACGCGCCGCGGGTGGGACGCTTCGAGCTGGCCGAAGGTGGAACGATCCTGCTCGATGAAGTGACCGAGGTCGCGCTCAGTCTTCAGGCAAAGCTGCTCCGCGTGCTCCAGGAACGAACGTTCGAGCGCGTCGGTTCTAGCCAGTCGCGCAGGGCCGACGTCCGCGTCGTCGCCACGACCAACCGCGACATTCAGCAGGCGGTCGCTGCCGGACAGTTTCGCCAGGATCTTTATTATCGATTGGCGGTTGTGCCCATCGTGGTCGCACCGCTGCGCGAGCGGCCGCAAGACGTGCCGCTCTTGGTGCGGCATTTTCTCCGCCAGGCGGAAGGGCGTATGCAGCGTCCGGGCTGCATTCTCGATCCAGTGGCGCTGGAGCTACTCTGTCACTATCACTGGCCCGGAAACGTCCGGGAGTTGGAAAATCTGGTCACCCGCGCTTGCGTATTGTTTGCCGGCCGCACGGTCGTGGCGGACGACCTGCGGCCGTGGTTGCTGGAGCCCGACGGCAGCCAGCAGCCCAGTGCCCAACCGATCGTCGCCGGCGACACTATTGCCGCGGGCATGAAGCTGGAAGAGATGGAGCGCAAGCTAATCGAAGCCACGCTGGAGCACTTCGACGGACATCGAGCCAAGACCGCCCAGGTGCTGGGCATCGGCATTCGCACGCTGACCAATAAACTCCGGGCTTACGGCTACGCTCCCAGAACCAAGGCCTTTGCTCGTTCCCGTCGTGACGCAGGTCGGCCCGATTCTCAGACGGAACCAGTTCCCCGACCTGCGGTCGCGTGAAAGTTTGAGGTTTCTAGCTGCAATTGAACGAATTGAAGGCATTAATCCACAATCCACTTTCCACAATCCGATGAATCCTATCGCCAGCCTGGCGCCGACCACCCTGCTCCCCCCTGCCCTGCCGGCGGCCACTGCGGCTGCGCCGCCGCAGTCGTTCAAGGACATCCTGCTCGATGCGCTCCAGCAGGTAAACCAGATGCAGCACGACGCAGACCTTACCGTGCAGCAGCTTGGCGTCGGCGCAAATGTGAGCTCGGCCGAGCTGCTCGGCTCACTAAAGAAGGCCGACCTGTCACTCACGCTGATGCTCCAGATGCAGAGTAAGCTCGTGCAGGCGCTTGGAGATCTGAACAACATTCGTATCTGATTGAACGTTACGGATCGACGTTGAGGATCCACGGATGGACTTCGTCAACAAAGCCTACGCCCAACTCGCTGACGTCTTCAAAACCTTGACGCCAGCGTCGCGGATTGCAGTCGGTCTGCTCCTGGCCGCAATCGTCATCGCGCTGGTTTACCTTGTCCAGTTCCAGGCAACCGGCAGCGAGGAATATCTGCTGGGTGGACGACCCTTCTACGGCGACGAGCTGACCCGCGCGGAAGCTGCATTCGCCAAGGCGGGTCTGAGCGGCTCCCAGATAGCCGACGGCAATCGCATTCGCATACCCCGCGGACAGAAGGAACGGTACCTGGCCGCGCTGGCCGAAAACAGCGCGTTGCCAGTTGATTTTTACAAGTACTTCGACGAAGCGGCCGCCAGCGACGCTCCATTCTCCTCGACGAGGTCGCTCGAAATGCGTCGCTGGAACGCCAAGCAAAAGGAGCTGGCGCTGATCATCTCGCGCATGCGGGGGATTACGTCCGCCACGGTGCAGTACGACGAGACGGCCCCCCGCGGCGCCCTCCGCGGCCAGACGCAGAAGACCGCCATGGTCGCCGTGCAAACAGCCAGTGGCGAATTGGACGAGGACCAGATCAAGGCCATCCGCAATATCGTCGTCGGATCGTACGCCGGTCTCGATCGCAATCACATCAGCATCAACGACATCACCAGCGGCCGCACCTATGCCGGGGCCGACGATGCAGCGGGGCCGCAGGAAAGTCTCTACGCTGCGTACAAGAAAGAGTTCGAGCGCGACTGGAAGCAGAAGATCCAGAATCAGCTATCCTGGATTTCCAATGTCATCGTCAACGTCAACGTCCAGCTCAGTCCCGAGCTGGAAGACACCACGCAGCAAATCACGCTCGATTCCCGGCCCGTCACCGTCACCACCACGGAATATCGAAAGGATTCCACCACGGCGGCGCCTGGATCTGCCGGCTCGGGGGCCGATTCGAGCGATGTCAACGGCAATCGGTCTCTGGCAGTGGCTCCCGCGGCGCCAACGCCGGAGACTCGCTCCAATGAAACGAGGTCTGAGACGGCAAACCTTCCCGGCCACACGTTCAACCGCAAGGTGAAACCACCATTGGTTCCCACTCAGGTGACCGCCGCCGTCCAATTCCCGATGAGTCATGTCGTCAAGACCTGGCGCCAAACCCGTGCGATGACGGCCGGCCAAGCTTCTCGGGGGCCGGACCAGGCGGAACTCGACAAGATCCGCAGCGACATTCAAATCAAGGTGGAACAGACCGTCCGCAGCTTGCTGCCGCCACTCACCGAGGGACACAGTAACAATCCGCACATAACCGTCACCGCGTACGACGATCTGCAAGGGGAACCCAATGCCACGCCGTCCCTTACTTCCCAGGCTGGAAACTGGTTTGCCGATAACTGGCGGACTCTGGCGATGGTGGGTATTGGCGCGGCGTGCCTGCTGATGCTGCGGAGCATGGTTCGGCCCATTGCCAGCGAGCAACCCGCGGAAGAGGCCGCGGCGATAGAAGGGCCGCGGCTGCGCGTTGAAATGGAAGACGGGGACGACGGACCGGAGCGGGAAAGAACGCTGCCTCGCCAGTTTGGGACGCGAGGTCCGAACCTGAAACAGGAACTCCAGGAGATGGTTGAGGCGGACCCCGATGCGGCTGCCGAGATCCTCCGGAATTGGATCGGCGATGCCGCTTGATCGGAACACTCATGACCAACCCCCAATCCATTCGCAAAGCGGCCATTCTTGTTTCGCTGGTCGATACCCGCAGCGCCGATGCGCTGCTGGAGGGAATGGGACCGCAGCTAGCCGCCCAAGTCCGCCAGGCAGTGATGGAGCTGGAGGACGTCCCGCCCGAAGAGGAGCAGCACGTCCTGGCCGATTTTCTCCACCGCGACGCTGCGATGGAGGGCGCCGATGACCATGTGGAAATTGAACGTAGCCGCAGCGAGGCTCCCTGCGAGCCGCTGCCGCAGCACGCAATCTCTCCGCAGTCGCCGGCCGCGCCACGGCCGCCACTGCGTTTCTTGTTGGATGTCGAACCGGCACGCGTCGCCGAAGCCCTGACTCGCGAGCATCCGCAGACGGTGGCCGTGGTCGTAGCTCAATTGACGCCGGAGCACGCGGGACGCGTGCTAGAGCGACTGCCGACTTCGCTGGCGACCGAGGCGCTTGGCCGCATGGCGTACCTGGCTGAGCCGGTCGACGGGGTGCTGGAGGAACTGGCGCGCGAACTAGAGCGGCGTCTGGGCCCTTATACTCCCCCCGCGGGCGGACCGAGTGGCGTGGCCAATGTGCAGGCCATTCTGGCGTCGCTCCCAGGCGGACATCGTGAACAGATCATCGAGCGGATGTCCCGCCAGGACAAGCGGCTCGCCAGCCGGTTGAAGGTTGTTGTCCATGACCCGAACGGCGACGCGAGAGAGAACAATACCTTATCGCTACGGTATCGGCTGGAGTGTCAGGCCAGCAATCAGGAGCCGCCGGAAATAGCGCGCCAATCACAGTCGCCGCCGCTGTTGGATTTCGAAGACCTGGACCTGCTGAGCCAGCGCGATTTGGAGCGCCTGGCGGGAGCTGCCAGCGGGCAACTGTTGAGCCTTGCGCTGATCGAAGCCGACGAGAGACTGACCCGACGGCTGCTGCGGGGGCTACCGGACGCCGCGGAGGCCGAAATCCGCCACCGCCTCGCAAGTCCCGGTCCGATTCGCCTGAGGGACATCGACGACGCCCAGCGCCAGCTTGCCGATCTGGCTCGCCGCCTGGCCCGAGAAGAGAAAATCGCGCTGCCGATCTCGCGACGTTTCGCTGCCGCGGCCTGATCACCAACTCGTGACCCGTGACCACTGACACCTGACTCCTGGCATGGCAGGCATCATCAAAGCCGACACTCGCACATCACCCCGCGAGCATATAGCGCCGGTCCCGTTCCAATTCGACGATATGGCCAGCGCCTATCTCGACAAGGTGCGACTGGAAGCCGACTCGATCATCAAGCAGGCGCGGCAGGAGGCGGCTCGAATTCGCGCGCACGCGGCAGAAGAAGGACGACAGGCTGCCTTTCAGGCGGCCGAAGACCAGCTCGGATCGAAGATCGACGAGCAGCTCGCCTTGCTCGTGCCGGCGTTGAAAGAGGCCGTCCAGCAGATCCTCGACGCCCGGCAGTCCTGGCAGCGCCACTGGGAGCAGCATGCGCTGCGTGTGGCTGCTGCCATTGCCTCGCGCGTCGTTCGCCGGCAAATTGACAAAGTGCCGCTGATCACGCTCGACCTGATGCGGGAGGCGCTGCAACTGGCGCAGGGGAACGAGCGCATCACGCTGCGATTGCATCCGGACGATCGAGCCACGCTCGGCGAGCGCGTCGAAAAGCTGATCGGCGATTTGGGGTCGCTGGCCGACGTGCGCGTGCTGGACGACCCGTCCATCGGTCGCGGCGGGTGCCGCGTGGACACCGAATTCGGCTCGATCGACCAGCAACTGGAGACGCAGCTGGCACGCATCACGGCGGAGCTGCTCGACTAATGCACGACCTGGCGGAACAACTCGCGCAGATTATCCCTTCGGGCCTGACCGGCAGCATCGTCCGCACCGAAGGCCTGACCGCGGCTGTCGCTAGTTTTCCCGCGCCAGTTGGTTCCGTGGTGGAAATCGAACGTCCGGCCGGCCGCGGGATCGAAGCCGAAGTGATCGGTTTCCGCGACGGGCACACGCTGCTGTATCCGCTGGAAGAACTACCCGGCGTGCGGCACGGCAGTCGGGTTCGACTGACGCGAACCACGCGGAACATCCGCGTGGGAAGCGAGCTCTTGGGCCGCGTGGTCAACGCCCGCGGCCGCGTGATCGACGGCAAGCCTCAGCCCCTGCTAGGCGAGCGAGTAACCCTCGACCGCAAGCCTCCGCCGGCGGTCCAGCGGCCACGGATTGATAGGCCAATATCCACAGGCGTTCGCGTGATCGACGGCATCCTTACCTGCGGTTTGGGACAACGTGTCGGCATCTTCTCCGGCTCTGGCGTCGGTAAGAGCGTTCTGCTCGGCATGATGACCCGCTACAGCTCGGCCGACGTGGCGGTGATCGGCCTGATTGGGGAACGCGGCCGAGAGGTCAACGAATTCCTTGAGCGGGACCTGGGAGCCGAGGGGCTATCCCGCAGCGTCGTCGTCGTGGCCACCAGCGACGAGCCCGCGCTGCTACGCGTGCAGGCAGCCCAGACCGCCACCGCTATCGCTGAGTATTTCCGCGATAGTGGCCGCAGTGTGCTGTTGATCATGGACTCGATCACCCGCTTTGCCATGGCGCAGCGCGAGATCGGACTGGCAGCCGGCGAGCCCCCCACGACGCGCGGCTACCCGCCCAGCGTATTTGCCATGCTGCCGCGGCTCGTCGAGCGGGCCGGACGCAGCCCGCAAGGCAGCATCACCGCGTTTTATTCCGTGCTGGTCGAAGGTGACGACACCACAGAGCCAGTGAGCGATGCCGTCCGCGGCCTGCTCGATGGGCACGTGATCCTGTCGCGGCGGCTGGCCGGTCAGGCTCACTACCCGGCAGTGGACGTGCTGGAAAGCATCAGCCGCCTCTTTCCGGAGGTCGCTGCGCCGGAGCAACAGGCCGCCGTGGCGATCGTAAGAGAGCTATTGGCGGCTTACCGCGACCACGAGGACTTGATCTCAATCGGCGCGTATCGGCCAGGCGTTAATTCGGTGGTGGACGCGGCACTGGCCATGCGGGAAGAGTTCAATCGCTATTTGAAACAACCAGTCGAGCAGCGTTCCAGCGTCGAATTAGCCCGGGAGGAACTGCTGCGGCTGGCCCAGAAATGCGCTGCGCGGGTCAAACCCGGAAAATAAACCACTGATCGAGCCATGTCCATCTTCCGCTTTCGACTAGCGACGCTCCTGCGTTTACGGCATGCCGAGCGCGACGAGCGGCGCAGCGACTTGGAACAATCGCTATCTGCGGCAGATACCCTGCGCCGACAGCGGCAAGCGCTCAACGCCGAACAGGACGACAATGTGCGCCTCTTGCGCCGGCTGGCGGGCCCTGGCAGCGGCAACGTGGGGTCCCTGCTTCAGGCGCACCACTTTGGCACGGTTCTCAAGGCTCGCAACCGACGCCTGGCCCAGCAAGAGGCCCAGGCCGAGCAGGAAATCGAGCGCCGGCGACTGCTCCTTGTGGAAGCAGATCAGCAGGTGCGGGTGCTGGAAAAACTCGCGGAGCGACAGGCCGCCGAGCACCAGCGGCGAGCCGACAAGCTGGAACTCCGGAGGCTCGATGAGGTCGCCTCGGTGAGCTATCTCCGCGCACACAGGGCGCAGGAAGGTAGCTAGCCTCACCCTAAACTCGGGTGAGACTGGTGAGGCAGCAAGTTCTGACGATGGATGGCCTTTTGTGAATCGCAAGGTCCTCGTTCCCAAATCGCCCCCCGGCAGCTAATCTGAAGGGCCTGCTGCCGGGAGGGAGAAGGGGTGCGCACCTGTGGGGTGCGATCGTCAGGAGTCCGTATGGGCCTCGATGGGCATTCGACCGTCGATCTTTTGCAAGCGGTCATCAAATTGCAAGGACGATTGATAGCCGGCTGCGACGGTTCGCAGTCGTTTGCCGAGGCGCTCGATCTGTATTTAGACCTGACGGACAGCTCATACGGCTTCATCGCTGAGGTCAACCGCACGGAGACGGGCAAGCCGCATCTCACCACGCAGGCCTTCAGGCGTCTTGGCGACGATCAAAGTATTGCGCCCGGCAGCGAGCCCGCCGGCCTGGAATCCCTGATCGCAGAGATCCTCGACACGCAGCGAATTGCGATTGTCAATCTTCCACGCGACCTGCCGCGCCGCGAACTGGCGATTGGGCATTCGCCAGGCCTGGCATTTCTGGGGATTCCGTTGCTGGTTGGAGGCGAGCTGCTCGGCATGGTCGGCGTGGCCAACCGGCCTGGCGGCTATGACGAAGAGCTGGCGAGGTCGCTCGAGCCGCTCACCACAGCTTGCGGCCAATTGATTGCCGCGGCCCGGGACCGGAGGCGGAAAGAGGAGTCCCAGCGCGAGCTGCGCCTCAGCGAAGAACGTCTGCGGCTGGCGGCAGAGGCGGCGCAGCTCGGCACCTTCAGCATCGATCTGCCAAGCCGCGCCGTCCACTGGTCGCCGGAGCTGAAGCGGATTCTGGGCGGCAGCGCGTGGACGCCGCGGGACGTTGACGACATCGCCCGCATGATTCACAAAGAGGACGCGTCACGGCTGCGACAGTCATTTGAGCGCAGTCTCGATCCGCGCGGGGACGGCGTCTTCTGCGGCGAGTACCGCGTGGTGCGAGGGGACGAAGTTTGCTGGCTGATGATTCAGGGACGCACGCGATTCGAAGGAGCCGACGTGGCGCGGCTTCCCGTTCTGGCCACCGGCGTCGTCAGCGACGTCACCCAGCGGAAGCGAACGGAGGAAGCGCTGAAGGAGAGTCAGTCGATCCTGCAAAAGGCCCAGGCAGTGGGCCAGGTGGGAAGCTGGATCTCCGACCCGGCCGATCGTGGCCGGCTGGAGTGGTCCGATGAAACGTGCCGCATTTTCGGCGTCGCCCCTGCCGATTTCGACGGCCGCGTGGAATCGTTCTTTCGTCTGGTCTACCCGCAGGACCTGCCGGCCGTGCAAGAAGCCAGCCGGGCGGCCCTAGCGGGCAAACGCGAGTATGCCATCGCGCATCGCATCATCCGACCGGACGGCGCCATCCGCTGGGTCTTTCAGCAAGCCGATGTCGAGCGGGACTCCAGGGGCGCGCCCGTCCGCATGGTCGGCATCGTTCGCGACATCACCGAGCGCAAGCAGGTCGAGGACGCCCTCCGCGAAAGCGAAGCGCGGCTACAAACCGTGGTGCGCGGAATGCCGGTGATGATGGATGCGCTCGACGATTCGGGCATGATTGTGGCCTGGAACGACGAGTGCGAACGGGTCACCGGTTACAAGGCGGCGGAGATCATCGGCAATCCGCGGGCGCTCGAGCTGCTTTACCCCGACCGCGCTTACCGCGAAGCGATGATGGCCGAATGGGGCAGGCGCGGCGGCAACTATCTCAACTGGGAGTGGGACCTGACATGCAAGGATGGCTCCGTTCGCACCATTGCCTGGTCGAACATTTCCATGAAGTTGCCGATTGCCGGCTGGTCGACGTGGGGGATCGGCGTGGACGTGACCGAGCGGAAGCGGGCGACCGAAGCACTGCGGGAAAGCGAGGAGCGATTCCGCTCCCTGGTCGAGCATGGCTTTGACGGCATCAACGTAGTGGACGCTCTGGGCACGATCCTGTATGCCAGCCCGGCGGCCGCGCGGACGCTCGGCTACACCGCCGAGGAGTTGCTTGGACTAAATGGTTTCTCCTTCGTCCATCCCGATGACGTCGAGAGGATGCTCGGCTTGATGGGCAAGCTCCTGCTCGATCCGATGGAGATTCATACGCCCACTCTCAGGCTGCGCCACAAAAACGGCGAGTGGCGGTGGGTGGAAGCCACGGCACGCAATCTGCTCGATCACCCGGCGACGCGCGGCGTCGTCGTCAACTGGCGCGACATCACCGAGCGCAAGCTGGCGGAGGATAAGCTGGCCATTCAGCAGGCGGAGCTGCTCCATGCCGCGCGGCTAAGCACGATGGGCCAGATGGTGGCCACCATGTCGCACGAGATTTCCCAGCCGCTGTCGGCACTGAGCAACTACTCGGCGGCCTGTTCCGCCATGCTCCAGGCCCAGCGCCCTTCCGATCCCGAGAAGCTCCGCGGCTACGTCCAGGAAATCTCCCGCCAGACGCAGCGGGCTGGCTCGATCGTCAAGCGCCTGCGGGCCTTCGGGAGCAAGACGACCCCCGAGCAGGACCTGTGCGATTTGAACTGGCTGCTCAAGGATTCCGTCGAGCTGGTGGCCAGCGACCTGCGGCGAAACGGCGTGACCGTCGAGTGGGACCTGCCGGAATCGTCGCTGCGCCTCCCGGTCGATCGCATTCAGTTTCAGCAGGTGATGGTCAATTTGCTGACCAACGCCTGCGATGCAATGCTCTCGGTCGAGCCGGCAGCGAAGATCTTATCGATCCGCTGCCGCGCGGAGCCAGGATGTGCCGTCGTCGAGGTGCAGGACCAAGGCATCGGCCTGTCGGAGACCGTGATGCAACACTTGTATCAGCCATTCTTTTCGACCAAACCGGACGGCATGGGGCTGGGCCTGTCAATCTGCCAATCGATCCTGGAAGGGCACGGCGGCACGATCGAGGCGATGAACTCGGAACCTGGAGGCGCGATCTTTCGCCTCCGGCTGCCGCTGAATGGCGCCAGCGGACCAGTGGTGCATCGCAGCCACGAGCTACAGTCGCCCCATCCCAATCGGACTGGCCAGGACCAGCCACTAGAGAGCACTGCTGAGAGCGACCCAGCGGCGTAGCAATTCCAATCCTTTTCCCGAGTCAATCGCCTCCCCAGCACGCTCCGCACAAGCCGCTGGCGATGGATCGATTCCCGTGGTCCACAGCGCCGCGGCCGCGTTGAGTACGACGATGTCGTGGCATGGGCCACGCTCGCCGGAGAGCACGCGGCGGATGATGCCGGCACTTTCCGCGGGACCGCTGATGAGCATCGTTTCGCGGCCGGCGGGTGCCAGGCCGAAGTCTTCCGGCCGCCAGGTGAACGAAGAAGTCTCCGTGCCGCGGACCTTGATGACCAGCGTAGCGCCCGACAGCGTCACTTCCCCCAGGCCGTCTTCGCCGCTGACAACGACGGCCTGTTCGATCCCCAGGCGCGACAGTGCCGCCGCGATCTTCTCCCGCAGTTCGCTTCTGCCGACGCCCAGCAATTGGTACGGCGCGCCGGCCGGATTGCACAGCGGCCCCAGCAGATTGAAGATCGTGCCGAAACCGAGTTTCTTGCGGATGGGCGCGACGTGCTTCATCGCCGGGTGCATGTGCGGCGCAAAGCAGAAGCAGATTCCCAGCTCTTCGAGACAGCGCTCGACCACGGGTACCGCCGCCGCCACGTTGACCCCAAGCTCCGCCAGCACGTCGGCCGAGCCGCTCTTGCTCGTGATGCTCTTGTTGCCATGCTTGGCCACCGGCACTCCCGCCGCCGCGGTGACAATCGCCGCCGCCGTGCTGATGTTGAAGACCTCCGAGCCAATGCCGCCGGTCCCGCACGTATCGACCACTCCAGCGCGGGAGTGCCGGATCGGCGTCATGTGCTTGCGCATGGCCTGGGCCGCGCCGGCGATTTCATCCACCGACTCCCCTTTGGCCCGCAAGGCGGTAAGCAGCACGGCGACGGCATTCTCGGCACATTGGCCTTGCATGACGTGATCGATCACGTCGGCCATCTCGGCCATCGACAGATCCTGGCCGGAGGCCACGCGGCCGAGGTAATTCGTCAATGAGAAGTTGCTCATGGTATTTTTTCTTCCGCATAACTCGGTCGAATGTACGTCGGCACCAGCTTCCACAGGTCGTCGCGCCTCCCTGACTTCCAGGCGGCAATGGCCAGTAGGCCAATCGTCTCGGCACGCGGTTCCCATAACTGGGCGTCGGCTGCTTCTACGTGCGACGGAATCCGGTCCGCCAGCCGCTTCAGCCCTGGACCGGCGACCAGCACCTGCGGCCCAAGCTGTGCCAGCCAGGCCTCCGCGGCAATCAGCTCCGTCGGCCCCTGCCGCTGCCAGCTTGCCGCCGTCGAACCTAGATCTCCTCCAGCCCGACCATACCGGCCCAGAAAAAGTTCACGCCGCTGCGCATCCATCACGATGTGCAATTCGCCGACGCCGACGCCGCCGGCGGCTGGCGCCTGTGCCGCTATCGCATCCAGCGTATCGATGCCAACCAGGTCGCAGCCGATGGCGTAGGCCAGGGTCTTGGCCGTCGTCACACCGACGCGCAGCCCGGTAAAGGAGCCCGGCCCGGTACTGACGGCAATCAAATGGATCTGCCCGGCAGCAATGCCGCGGTCGCTCAGGAGCTGCGCTAGCGCCGGGACCAGTTGCCGGGCGGTCTGGCCCGTGGGTATGGAGTGCCGCCCGAGCACGGATTCGTTTTCCAGGAGAGCGACGCTCCCCTCCTTGCTCGACGTTTCCATCGCCAAGATGAACACGCTGGATCTGCCTGTTAGGTGTGGCCTGGATGAGAGCCGAACTGCGCCCTAAAATTGATACAAGTGGGAGGTTCCGTTCAGGCGGCTTGCCGCAAGGTTAAGACGTGCCATAGTTTAGGGCGACGAATCGACGCGGTTTGACTTGACCCACTCTGCGGCCAATCTTAGACTTGGCGGTTTTCAGGCGGGACGACAAGGAACAGGTCGGGTAACGGCAAACGTGCCGCGCTGACCATCATGGTAGGCAGAAAGGCGCTGGCGCGTGAAGCGTGCTTTGATTAGCGACATCCATGCCAATCTGGAAGCGCTGCGCGTGGTGTTCGCCGACATCAAGTCCCAGGGGATCAAGGACATCTTCTGCCTGGGGGACATCATCGGTTACGGCCCCGATCCGTGCGGCTGCCTGGATCAGGTGATGGACAATTGCCAGATCACGATCCAGGGGAATCACGACCAGGCGGCCATCATCGATCCCGACGGGTTCAATCCGGTCGCCTTGCGGGCCGTGTATTGGACGCGCGATCAACTCGACCGCGGCCCCGGCGGCGCGACGCGCCGCAACGGCCGCTGGGATTTCGTGGGGGCACTGCCGCGGACGCACACTGACGGCGATTTCCTGTTCGTGCACGGTTCGCCGCGCGAGCCGACGAACGAATACGTCTTCCCCGAGGACATCTACAACCAGCGGAAGATGGACGCCCTGTTCGGCAGGATTCAAAAGTACTGCTTCCAGGGGCATACGCATCTGCCCGGCATTTTCACGATGGACTATCGGTTCATCTCGCCGGAGGAGTGCAGCTATAAGTACCAGCTCACGGACGACCGGGTGATGATCAACGTCGGCTCGGTGGGCCAGCCGCGGGACGGCGATCCGCGGGCCTGTTATGCCATTCTCGAGGACAAGCAGGTGACCTTCCGCCGCATCGAGTACCCGGTGGAAGAGACGCGGCGGAAGATCTACGCCATCGACGAGCTGGACAACATGCTCGGCGACCGGCTGCTGACCGGTCGGTAGCATCCCGTAGGACAGGTTTCCCAACCTGTCTTATCTCGTGGGACAGGTTTCCAACCTTTCCTGACAAGCGTCCACCCCTACGGTCGCCCGTAGCATTCGCTTCATCCTCTATCGGCCTCACCGCTGTGCCCTGGCACCGCTCCCCCGTCCGCTGAGTCGGTTTTTGAGTCGCTTTGGCGAAGCGGCCGGCGGCCGACTCACGGAACGTAAACGTTTGTACCACAACGTCTTGCGGTGAGTCGCGCGCCACTACTCAACGCGGAGATGAGTCGGCCCGAGTCGGCTGCCAGGACTCCTGACCGCCGGCTCCCGGCCCCTGGCTCCTGGCCCCCGAGAGGTGCGTATCAATCAACGCAGTCCAAAAGACGAGAAAGAGTAGGAGTAGGAGAAAGATTAGGAAGAGGAGTAGGATTAAGTGCAAGAGCAAGAGAATGAGACTGAATCCTGCCGGATCCTGCTCTTTCTCTTACTCCGACTCTTACTCATCTTCGTACTCTTAATCCTTCTCTTCATCTTTCTCCTCCCCGTTTCGATCGATTCGCACTCTTTGTACCCCTGCCGCTGACTTCCGTCCGAAGGCAACAGCGCGAGGGGGGTATCCCTTTTGACACTTACGTCGCG
>DASRJP010000056.1:0-2819 GCA_035649415.1 Pirellulaceae bacterium
TGGTCCCCCACACTGTGCCGACGGAAAGGTGACGTCTCTTATGTCGCAACCCAACTTCGACCAGAACAATCCCTACCAGGCTCCGGCCCCAGTGCCGGTGGTTACGCCGTCGCCGCAAACCGGTGCATTTGCGAAACTCCTGAAGGACTTCCAGTCGCAGATCGTGGCCCTCGGCGCATTTTGGATCATCATCGGCGGCGTTACGGTCGCCATCGGGTTGTTTGCCACGAGCATGCTGGCCGGCGAACTCGACCAGCAAGCGCTCAGGATCGTGGGCGTCATCGTCTGCGCCATGGGAGCCGTCTGGATGGCGCTGGGGGTCTTTTCCTGCCTCAAGCACATGTGGGCCGTCTACGTCGGCCTGGGTCTTTCGTATCTGTCGGTGATCTCCAACCTGTTCAATTTCAATCTCTGCGGAATGATCATCCTGGTCATTGTGATCATCCAGGCCCACCGCGTGATTAGCTGGGCCGGCCAGCTCAAGCGGGCCGGCATTCCGCTCACGGCCCGACCCGGCCAGCTGGCCATTCAGTCGCGGCCGCTCGACCTATCCTAGGCGGGTGGCTGCGGTTCGCCGCGAACCACAGCCTGGGGCGAGTAAGAGGCTCCAGCCTCGCCGACCCCTTTCAAGGCCCCTCGTTCAAGGCCTCCCATCGATCGATTGGTACGCCGTTTGCCACGCTAATTACGTGGAGTCATGCCTGCTTGGGAGTCGCCTTTGGAAGGGAAACTGCCATGGCCACTGCGTCTCTGATCGACTCTGCCAAAAGAGAACCGCTCTGGACGGCAACCAAAAAGATGCCGCCGTTTCCGCCGCTGCAGGAAGATTTGCACGCCGACGTTTGCATCGTCGGCGCCGGCATTGCCGGACTGACGACCGCTTATCTCCTCACGCAAGCGGGCAGCAGCGTCGTCGTTCTCGACGATGGCCCGCTGGCCGGCGGAATGACCTCCGCGACCACGGCGCATTTGTCGAATGCGATCGACGACGGCTCCTTTGAGATCGAGCGAATCCACGGTCGGGAGGGCGCTCGCCTGGCGGCTGCGAGCCATACGGCAGCGATCGACCGCATTGAAGCGATCGTCCAAAAGGAAGAGATCCAATGCGACTTTGAACGCCTCAACGGCTATCTCTTTCTGCCGCCGGGAGAAAGCCAGGAGCTGCTGGACCGCGAGCTGGCCGCCGCTCACAGCGCGGGTTTGAGTGATGTCGAAAAGATCGCGCGCGTTCCCTGGCGCGACTTCGACACAGGGCCGTGCTTGCGATTTCCCAATCAGGGCCAGTTTCATCCGCTCAAGTACCTGGCGGGACTCGCCCAGTCGATCGACAAGGGTGGCGGCCGGCTCTTCACCCGATCGCACGTGGACGAAATCCAGGGGGGCGACCCAGCCCGAATCCGGGTCGGCAGCCACAAAGTCACGGCCAAGGCCGTGGTGGTGGCGACCAACGTCCCGGTCAACGACCTGCTGGCGATCCACACCAAGCAGGCCCCTTACATGACGTACGTGATCGGCGCCCGAGTGCCCCGCGGCAGCGTGCCGAAGGCCCTCTATTGGGACACCGACGATCCCTATCACTACGTCCGCCTGCAAAGCGTCGCCAGTGGCAGCCACGAGCACGAGATCTTGATTGTCGGCGGCGAAGATCATAAGTCCGGCCAGGCGGATGACGCCGACGAGCGCCACGCCCGGCTGGAGGCCTGGTCGCGAGATCGCTTTCCGATGATCGAGCAGATCGAGTTCGTGTGGGGCGGTCAGGTCATGGAGACCTTGGACGGCCTGGCCTTCATTGGTCGCAACCCGTTAGACGCGGACAACGTCTTCGTGGCCACCGGCGATTCCGGAATGGGCATGACGCACGGCACGATCGCCGGCATACTCCTTACCGACTTAATCCGGGGCCGCGAGAACCCCTGGGCGAAGCTGTACGATCCCTCGCGGAAGTCGCTCCGTACCCTGGCAACATTCGCCAAGGAAAACCTCAACGTCGCTGCCCAATATGGCGCGTGGCTGACCGCTGGCGAGGTCGATTCGGTCGCTGAAATCGTCCCGGGCAGCGGGGCGATTCTCCGCCGCGGCCTGACGAAGGTCGCCGTCTATCGTGACGACCAGGGCCAGTTGCACGAGCGATCGGCCGTCTGCACGCACCTGGGCTGCGTCGTCCAGTGGAATCCCGCCGAAAAGACCTGGGACTGCCCCTGCCACGGCAGCCGCTTCAACAAAACCGGCCAACCGATCAACGGCCCGGCGAACAGCGAATTACCGCTCGGCAGTTAAGAGATTGCCCGGCGACCAGCCGCCCACGCCCCCGCGGCGTAAGCGCTATCGCCACTGCCTCCCTTTGCTTCCTTTGCTGCCTTCTGTTCGTCTCCGCTCAGCGCCCTGCCCTTAGCTCGCTCGTGCGTCCCAACGAATTGGCCCTTCCCAGGGGTAAGGATAATTCCCGCTGCTCGCAGTTTTTGCAAGGCCCCTGAGGCCGCGGCGCTGAGCGTAACTGCTTGTCCGCGCTCCAGTTATGTCGCCGCCTGACTGCCACCGGTCAGATGGGTTTGAAGTGTTAGAGAGCTCCGCTGGGAATTATCCTTACCCTCCGCCGCCACTGGCCCGCAGGCCGGGCCAGCCAGCCATAGCGGCAAAATCGCCGCCGCTATAAACATCCATCCACCAACTTTAGAAAGAACACCAAAGGCCGCCCGCGCTGTCGCCGCCCCGCCAGAATGGCAGCCAGTCGCGCCATCAGGAACTTTACTGCAAATACCATACTAATGTTCACAATCGCCCCGTTTTCGCCGTCGCTCGGGCAAGCCGGTTTCGTCCGG
>DASRJP010000057.1:0-4665 GCA_035649415.1 Pirellulaceae bacterium
CGCTCGACCGGCATCAGCGAAGCCCCGCTGCAGCTCAAGAGCAACTGCGGCACGCTGGTCATCGACGACTTCGGCCGCCAGAAGATGAGCACCGACACCTTGCTCAACCGCTGGATCGTGCCGCTGGAAAAGCGGTTCGACTATCTCAACCTGTCCAACGGCAAGAAGATCCAGGTGCCGTTCGACCAGCTCATCGTCTTCTCGACCAACCTCGAGCCCAAGGACCTGGTCGATGAAGCCTTCCTGCGGCGTATTCCCTACAAGATCGAGATCATCGATCCGACCGAGCAGGAATTCCGCAGCCTGATGAAGCTGATGTGCGAGCGGCTGGGCTTCACCTACGACGAAGGGCCGATCAACTACCTGATCGAAACCCACTATCGCAAGGTGGACCGCCGCTTCCGCTGCTGCCAGCCCCGCGACTTGCTGTTGCAGGTAAAGAACTACTGCCTGTTCCGCAAGATCCCGCCGAAGCTCAGCAACGAAAACTTCGACCTGGCCGTCGAGAACTACTTCGCGGTGATGTAGGTTGGCCCAGCAATACCCTTAGCTCCAACCTGCACGGGACCAATGGCCTGTGGGTTGGGGTAAGGATAATTCCTTGCGCCCGAATTCTTTGCCGGCGCTGTCTCACCTCCGATTCTGCCGCAAACCCTTATTCGGACATCGCTTGTGCTGCGCTGTCGCATGGCATTCGGCCTTAGGGTTTGAAGTGTTAGAGACGCATGTCGGGAATTATCCTTACCCTCTCTGGACCCTCGCCGCCAACCAACGTACGCGGCACAGAGGAAAGATGGCTTCCCTTAGTCAGAGGGCGCTGTCCGACGGCTCGGCCAAAATGGCAGCCCGCCGCGCCAATAGGAACTATACTGCAAATAGCATACCAACGTTCACTATTTTCGCCGATCCGGGCGGGCGCAAGAAAAAAGCCCGCAGCTCGAGCAAAGCTGGGGGCTTCAGGCAGGGTGGCTGAAGGGACTTGAACCCTCGACATCCAGATCCACAATCTGGCGCTCTAACCAGCTGAGCTACAGCCACCGTGAGTCACTTCCCGTTGTCAGAAAGCGACTATGCTTGTTTCAGGGCGCGATGCCCCGAACTCATAGAGTTTATCGGCACTTCGAGAGGCCGACAACCGTAACCAGGGACAAAAGGGGCGCCCCTGAGGGTTCGCGCAGCGGCCGCCCATTCTGCAAACGCGGGGATTATTTCTCCGCCAGCTTTTGTTCGAGAATTTCGATGCCTTCCCGGTGGGAATAAAACTTTCCAACAATCCTTCCGCGGCGGTCGATCAGGATGTGCGTCGGATAGGAAGTAACGCCGAACTCGGCGGAGGCGGCACTTCTGGCCAGACCTGGGATGCCTTCGCCGTAGGACGTTCGCTTACCCACGACGAGCGCCACAGGAAATGGCACATCGCGGCCTTTCCAAAGATTCTGGCGTGTGTCGTCGAGCCGCCTGTCAAGCTCGGCGACTGTCGCCACCGGTGCTTTTTCATCCTCGCCCAAATCGACATGGACGCCGATGACTTCCAATCCCTGATCGTGGTATTTCTCGTACAGTGAAAAGGTATCGGGCATCCGGTAGACGCACGGGCCGCACCAATAACCCCAGAAGTCGAGGATCACGCACTTGCCGCGCAAGTCTGCCAGCGCCAGCGGCTGCGAATTCTTCCAGGCCACAACACCTGGGATTTCGGGCGCGGGTTGACCTTGCAAGAGTGCTAGGCGAGTGGCCCGCAGCTGAATTGGCTCTAGCTGCAGCGCCTCCGAACCGGGCGTGACGCTGAAGGCAGGCTGGGCATCGTAAGTGTCCCTGCCGTACACCCACAACGTGTAGTCGCCGGGCGGCAGCGGAATCTCGAAGCGCCCGGCTTCCCAGGAAGTCTCCAGAACTTTCTTTCCGTCACGTATGACATACACGACCAGCGCCAGCCCTCGAACGTCGCGCTGCAAATCGGAAAGTTCCGGGCAGCTTGCCTGGCCGACGACTTTCCGCTCCGGACGGAGAGTAATCACTGCCGGTTCTTTGGTGTTCGCCGGATCAATGTTCGCGGCCGCCGCTATCTTCCTTCCTTCATGCCTCGCAACAACACACAGGTGGCCCAGCCACTCTTCCGCATCTTCGATGGTCGCTGCGCCGGACGCATCCGACCGCTTGTGATTCACATAGAGCCACTGCGTCCCTTCCTTCGCGGCCCGATCGGCGTAGATCTTGCCCAGCGCGGCCATCGTGCCTATGTCTGCTCCAGCGATCGGGCTGCCTTCCTCATCGACGAGCTTGACGGAAATTGCCTTTCCTTTTCGGGGTTCTTTGGCTGGTTCGTCGGCGGCGAGGCAGTTAGCGCAGATTATCAGTGCAGCTAACGCAGACCAGAGACGGGCGTGCATGATGGCCTCGCCGCGAAAGAGTCCTGTGAGCAGTCGTCGTTTTTTTGGGAGGCAGCCTGTGCGCCTAATTCTTGGGCGGCAGGATCGCCAGGCCCTTCACGCCCAGGTCGATGCGGAACAGGCCGCCTTCGCCGGCCTCCGGGCCGATGCCGCCGGTGATGAAAAGCTGATTGTGGTTCGGGCCGCCGAAGGCGACGTTGCTGGTCGTGACGTTGCCGCCGTCGTATTGCCGGATCAGCTTGCCAGCCGGATCGAGCACCTGGACCTGCTTCATGCCGTAGTGGGCGACGTACAGGTTGCCGGCCGCGTCGAGACACATGCCGTCGGGCTGGTTGTCGATCTGCCCCTTGGCGGCATCCTTCGCGGGCAATTCAGCAAACACCTTGGGGTCGCCGACTTTGCCCGGCGCGGTGACGTCGTAAACCAGCACGCGGTTCTTCTGGCTTTCGGCCAAGAGCAGCTTCTTGCCGTCGGGCGACAGGACGATCCCGTTGGGAAAGCACAGGCCGTCGTCGAGCAGCGTCGTCTTGCCCGCCTTATCAACGTAGTGAATCGTGCCGATCGGATTGGCCAGGCTGCTGCCGCCCGGATCGCTGAAAAAGAAACCGCCGCTAGCCGTGTCGAGCGACAGGTCGTTCGGCCCGCGGAGCGGCTTGCCGTCGCATTCCTTGCTGGCATGGGCGAGGGGCTTGCCTTCGGCGTCCAGGTGCAGCACGGCGTGCTGGCTGGCGTCGCACACCAGGTGTGTGCCGTCGGCCAGGATTTTGTGGCCGTTGGGCGCGCCCGTTTCGGCCCAGGGAGCGTGCTTGCCGTCGAGTTCGAACCGTGTGATCGTCTTGCCCCAGGAGATGTAGCCGCGGCCGGCGTGGTCGAAGCAGACGCCCTCGCAGTAGTTCGGCACGCGGAACATCTCCACCGTCTTGGCCTGATCGGGCTGCGGCAGCTCTTGCCCCGCCGCTGCCGACATCAAACTCGCCACCAACACCGCCGCCGCGCCTCGACCGCACATAACAGGCTCCGCTCGCTGATCCTTGTAAACGAGAGAACTACCCCAGCGACAATCTCACTATCGCGGTTGGGGGACCGCTGCGGAAGAGTACATCCGCTCACATTGCGGCCAGCCGCGAACCCGTTTGCCGCTGGCGAGTCCTTGGCGGTGCAAACTCCCGTTCCCCTCCGCACCGCGCTCATGCTCCGGCCCCGCCAATTCTCGCTGGCTCAATTGCTCGCCGCGCTGGCGGCCCTGCAGGTCGCCTGCGCCGCGGCTGCCGGAGCATTTGGCGAGCTGGTTCAACTCCTCACGCTCGGCGGAGTTGCTCTGCTAGTCGCCGCTACCTTGCACCTGGTCGGCGAAGGCTTGATCGAAGTTGCGGCCGATGGACTCGCCGCGGCGCTCGACCGGCTGCCGCTGGAGTTGCGCTCGCCAGCGGAATCCTTGCGCCGCTCGCGTCCCTTCTGACGGGCGAACCCGACGAACGATCGCCGTGTCCTTCGGCGCGAAGGAGACCGATTCCATGTTCTTCCAGCAGCCGGACGAGCAGCACGCGCGCATCCAGCAGGCTCAGCAGCAGCAGAGCCAGCAGGCCGCGCGCCCCCTGCGCTTGTGATGCCGGCAATCCAAAATGGCAAATTCGCCCAGCCCGGAGTCGCAAGACGCCGGGCTTTTTTCGTTTTCAGGCCACGTTGGCGACGCAGCTTGCGTCGCCGGTTCGTTGTTTCGTTTCATCGGAAAGGATGGTTTGCAATGGCGAAGACGGTTTTTCAGAGGACCAAAGTACACGTCAACGTGGGGACGATCGGCCACATCGACCACGGCAAGACGACGCTGACCGCGGCGATCCTGCGGGTGCAGGCCGAGCGCGGCCTGGCCGAGTACAAGCCTTACGGCGAAATCGCCAAGGGGGGCATCGTCCGCGACAAGAGCAAGACCGTGACGATCACGGCCGCCCACGTGCAGTACGAGACCTTGCGGCGGCACTACGCCCACATCGACTGCCCCGGCCACGCCGACTTCATCAAGAATATGATCACCGGCGCGGCCCAGATGGACGGCGCGGTGCTGCTGCTCGCGGCGACCGATGGCGTCATGCCGCAGACCCGCGAGCACGTGCTGCTCGCCCGGCAGGTCGGCGTTCCGCGACTGGTCGTGTTCCTCAACAAGTGCGACGTCGTGAGCGATCCGGACTTGCTGGAGCTGGTGGAGCTCGACGTCCGCGAGCTGCTGGCCCGCTACGGCTTCGACGGCGCGGGCACGCCCATCGTCCGCGGCTCGGCG
>DASRJP010000058.1:0-39962 GCA_035649415.1 Pirellulaceae bacterium
GCGACGACAATCCGATCAGCCCCGACGCATCCGTTCGCAAAAAGGGAATCGAGGCGACGAAAAAAACACTTGACTGCTGTGCCGCCGCCGGCTGCACGCTGCTCGTCGGTCCGTACCATTCGGCCATCGGCGTCTTCTCGGGCAAGGGCCCGACCGGCGACGAATGGAAGTGGGGTGTCGATTCGATGCGGGCCGTTGCCGAGCACGCCGCCAAGGTGAACGTCACGCTGGGCGTCGAATGTCTCAACCGCTTTGAAACGTACTTGCTGTGCACGCACGCCGACTCGGCTCGCTTCTGCCGCCAGGTAAACCATCCGAGCTGCCGCATGATGTACGACACGTTCCACGCGAACATCGAGGAGAAGAGCGTCAGCCTGGCGATCCACTCCTGTGCCGACATGCTCTGCCACGTGCATATCTCCGAGAACGACCGCAGCACGCCGGGCAAGGGGCTCGTCCGCTGGTGCGAAAATTTCGACGCCCTGCGGCAGATCAACTACAACGGCCTCTTGATGGTCGAAGCCTTCGGCCTGGCGCTGCCGGAGCTGGCCGCGGCGACGAAGATCTGGCGGAAGATGTTCGAGAGCGAGGAGCAGCTCTCCCGCGACGCCCTGGCGTTCATGAAGGCGGAAGTGGGCAAGCGCTGGAAGTAGTTGTCGGCGGGATCGGGAGACCCGCGCCGAATGGTTGTGGCTGGTCTCCGGACCGCGCCACATGCACGACGGAAGATCGCCAGTTCTCCGCCGGAGACCTTCGGTCGAATTTGCCGGCGGGGTCGGGAGACCCGCGCCGAACTAGCCGCGAAAAGTGTCGCCTTTGCGCTCCGCGTGCGGAGCCCGTCATGCGGAGCGCGAGGGGGTGCGTCACGCGGAGCGTGACGACTGCGGAAAAACCGGAAACTTGGCCTCCCTCGTTCGACCTGCCCCCTCCCGCGCGGTACGCTCAAGGTGCAGCCGCATACTCACCCTGGAGGGAGCCGGTCATGGGAAGCTTTGCCAATAGCCTGCACGTCCGGAGCGACGACCTGGCGCCAGTCGTGGACGCCGTGCAGACCGCCCTCCGCGGAGAAGGCTTCGAGCCCACCGACGAAGAACTCGATGCCGACGCCCGCTGGGGCATGTCCGCGTCGCTCCGCGGCATTCACATATCCGAGCCTCGGGAGGGGTGGGTGGCGATCCTGGAGAACGACCCCCTGTCCAGCGTCGCTTTGGCGGCCGACGTTTCCAAGCGGCTGGGCGTCCACGCCATCCAGTTCTTCGTCAACGACAGCGATTCGTGGCATTACCAGCTCTTTCATCGCGGCCAGCAGATCGACTCGTTCGATTCGTCGGACGAGGAGGGGGAAGACTGGGACGACGAGGAGTTTGGCTCCGGCGAGTCGCTGGTCGCCGGCGGCCTGGCGCAAATGGAACAGGCGATCCGCGGCAAGGCGCAGGAGTTCGAGGCGCTGCTGACCGCCGGAATGCCGCCGGAGGTGCGGGCGATCCATGGCAAGATGCAGACGGGCCAGGTGACGCCGCCGGAGATGCAGCAGTACATGCAGTGGATGAATGCCGAGATGCCGAAGCGGATGGCCGACATGCAGCGGCTAGTCGGGGAGGCGATGGAGGGGCTGCGGGGGGAACGGGGGAAGGAGTCAGGAGACAGGAGTCAGGAGTCAGGGGAGAAGGGACAGGAGTCAGGGGGCAGGAGGCAAGGGGCAGGGGCGGGGCCGGCGTATGCCGACGACCAGGAGCTGCTGAAGCATGTCCAGCGGCTGGAGCCGCTGCTTGCGCCGGGAACTCCCAGCGACCAGGTGCTGGAGATCCTGGGGCGGCAAGCGGTCTTTGCGGAAGAAACCCTCGGCGAGTTTCTGCCGCTGGTGGGAATTGCTCCGGTATACGCCCATCTGAGCTATCGCTATCTGGAGGAATTCTCGGAGAGCGAGCTGGCCTCCCAGTCGGTCAAAATGGCGGCGCATCTGCGGTTTCGCAGCGGGTTTGAGCAGGAATAGCTGGCGGGAGTACCCCAAGCGACTGTTGACACGACAGGCCCATTCCCGATACCGCACGCCCGGGCAGCAGCACCCAGTTGGCCGATGATGCGATTAGCCGAAATTGCAGTGTGCGTGCTGATTGGAATCGGGTTTGCCGTCGCAACGGTGGCCGTCAAGTCACCAGGTTCATGTGGGCGGCGGAGCAGTATTGGGGAACTCGTTTTTGGATTGGGATTGGCCGCTGTTATGTATGCTGGCTACAAGTATAACGCGCACATGTTAATGGTTGTCCCACCTGTGATTGTTAGCGCGTCCTGCGTGTACATGATCGCGATTCGAATACGAACGGGCATGTAGGACCGGCTCGCGGCGGCCAACGTTCTGATTCCATGTCCCGATTCTACCCGCCGGCGCAGAAAAAAGTTCCGCTATAGAGACGGGGCTGAACGAGAACAAACCGGGATGTCTTAAGAGTTAGACGATGGCCAGCGATGAACGCTGGCGGGCGGGGTTTTCACCCGCATTGATTCCCGGCGCTTTGGTTCTACGTCGGCACAAACGGCTGCCGTCGCGGCTCCATGAGCGACCAACCGGGATTGGCGTCCAGCAGCATCCTAGGTTCGCCACCTTCCTTCAGCCAGGCATACTCTTGCGGGTAAAGTGGGACGAGCTGCATGATCTCGATTTTCCGGAATCCCAAATCCACAATCGTGTCTTGTGGCGAGATATACCGCGGGTGCTCGACGAGAAATGCAGACATTGTCGATGAGGGTGCAATCTGTTCGCGGAAATTGATGCAGGTGCCACAACCAAATGGGCATTCCTCACGAAACTGAAGCGCCACGAATCCACAGGCCAGCGCCCACACATCGTCCGCATCCCGCATCGAGATGGTGAGTTCCTTGTGTGCGCCGCCAGGCGGGTGCAAGTGGGAGAGCCCGACGGTGAAGCCCGTGAGCGCATCGCGCTCCGGGAAGCCGCGGTAAATCGCAACGTTCAAGATCGGGCGGACTCCTTCGTCCGAAATCCGAAGGAAGTTCGGCTCCGATCCAGCGATGCGGTCAAAGTGGTCGAGTAGCTTGTCGGCTGGCGTCATTGCGGAAGGACAGATACTGACTTTTCTATTTGCGGCAACGAATCCAGGGTTACGCGTCTTTCACAATCTTAGCCCACGTTAGGGCCGTGGAACCGGCGACCGTGTACGTTGGCAAAGGTCGCCCCGTTTGGGGCTATGCGTTCTTTGTTTGACCAGATCCCAGGCCGTTGGCCTGGGCTATCGTCCGGTCGCACCGTTGGTGCTGCACACCAGCCAGCCCATTGACGCCGCCCCAGGATAAGTATACAATAGTTCCGTATCGCGCCGTCACCTTGACCTGGCCTTGCCAGTTCAGTGCGCTTGCGGCTGCGCGGAACTTTGCTCTTTGACATCCTGGTTGTGATCGGCCACTTGCCCCCCTCCAATGGGTTATTCCCTTCAGACATTCTGTCTGCAGCGACTTAGGGCGAGTCGGCCCAAGCCGGCATGTGTGTAAATACGTTCACATACGCCACTAGCAGCCGGCTGGCGCGCGAGCCGGGCGACGCAAGTCTCGAAACGCATGGGGGCCTTTTGCTATTCCCTCTCAGTCCCGTTGGGACGCAGCGAGCCGTTGCAGCGGCATGGAGGTGTGCGGGTTCGCGGGTATGAGGGTGTGTGGGTATGAGGGTGTGTGGGTATGAGGGTGGCAACTTTGAACACCCTCACACCCTCACACTCGCATACCCCGACACTCGCCTCTGGCCCCCGCCAAATTCCGTCCCGCGCTGGCCTACTCAAACCGACTCATCTCGCTTGCCCGAGTCAGGCGACTCAGATGTGTAAGTATGTATACATACACGACTTGCGGCCTGAGTCGGCCGCTGTCGGCCCCGCGCCAAACCGACTCAAAAACCGACTCACCAAGCCGACTCAGCCCGACGGGTGGCTGGCCCCTCCCCCTCCTGCACTACCCCCTTCTTTCCGTCGGCCGAGACGATCGACGAACCTGTGCGCGACGAGCAGCAACAAGACGTGAATAGCTTCAAAGCGGGTCGAAGGCCAAAAACCATCGAGCTGCACCGGCCATCGTTGCGAGCCGAACGCGCCGCAGGCTTGCCAACCGAATCAATCGAGGGTCCCTTATAATGCGAACCCGCGCCGCCACACCCAACGTGTAACCCTGCCGTCAGACGCCGTGGCCTCCACGGGGCTTTCCCATGCTCAGCTTGCTCGCCAAACAGCGGATCATTGCGCCGGCGGGCTTTCAGCGGTGGAAAATCCCGCCCGCCTCCATCGCCATTCACCTTTGCATCGGCTCCGTTTACGCCTGGAGCAATTTCAATCCGCCGCTGACCAAGGTGCAGGGGGTCCTGGCCAGTGCTGCGGCCGACTGGACGCTCAGCCAGGTGGTGTGGATCTTCACGGTGGCGATCGTGTGTCTGGGATTGTCCGCTGCGTTTGCCGGCAAGTGGCTGGAGCAGGTCGGTCCGCGGATGGTGGGTACGGTGGCGGCCGTTTGCTGGGGGGGCGGCTTTCTGCTCGGCAGCCTGGGCATCTGGCTGCACCAGCTCTGGCTGCTTTACTTCGGCTACGGCGTCATCGGCGGCTGCGGCCTGGGGCTGGGATACGTCTCCCCGGTCAGCACGCTGCTCAAATGGTTTCCCGATCGCCGCGGCATGGCCACCGGCCTGGCGATCATGGGCTTCGGCGGCGGCGCGATCATCGGCGCGCCGCTTATCAACCGGCTGGTGGATGTCTTTCAGCGGCCGCCGTCTTATCTGGGCTCGCGCGAGGCGGTCCAGCCCGAGCTGCAAGCCGACGGCAGTTACGTCGCCCGGACCGAAAGCGGCCCCCGGCCCGTGATCCTCCTTTCCGCCAAAGAAGCGGCCGAATTGCCGCGGGCGCGCGGGGAAGGCGTCTACGTCGTCGGCACCGGCAGCGCCGGCGTCGCCGAGACGTTCGTCGTGCTGGGAGTCGGTTACTTCCTGGTAATGCTGGCGGCGGCATTTTCGTACCGCCTGCCCGCCCCGGGATGGAAACCGGCTGGGTGGCAGCCGCCGAGCGACGAAGACGCAGCCAAGAGCATGATCTCCACGCATACCGTCGGCGTGGACCAGGCGGTGAAAACGCCCCAGTTCTATCTGCTGTGGATCGTGCTCTGCTTCAACGTCACCGCCGGCATTGGCGTGCTCGGCGTCGCCAACACGATGCTCAGCGACATTTTCAAACCGACGCTGCTGCAGATCGTTACCCCCGCCTTTGCCAGCACGTTCGTCCTGATGATCAGTGTGTTCAACATGCTGGGCCGCTTCTTCTGGTCGAGCGCGTCGGATTATCTGGGCCGGCAGCGGACGTACTCGATTTATTTCCTCTTGGGCATCGCGCTCTACCTGTCGATTCCGCTGTGGGCCAGTCGGCAGAGCGTCAGCCCATCCGTCGTGTGGCTGGTGGGCTTTTATGCGGCGACGATGATCATTTTCACGCTCTATGGCGGCGGCTTTGCCACGATCCCCGCCTACCTGGCCGATCTGTTCGGCACGAAGTACGTCGGCGGCATTCATGGCCGGCTGCTGACCGCCTGGAGCACGGCCGGCGTGATCGGTCCGTGGGCGATCACCTCGCTCCGCGAGCATTCGCTGCGTGAAGCGATCCGGGACGTGGCCGCCCAGGTCGAGCCCGCCCGCTTCGTCCAGGAATTTGGAGCCCCGATCGAACAACTGGAAACGCTCGTGACCGCCAAGACCGTCACGCTGCCGCGGCTGATGCAACTGGCCCCTTCGGGCACGATCGATCCGTCGGCCACGCTGTACAACTCGACGATGTTCCTCATGGCCGCGCTCCTCGTAATGGCCCTGGTTGCCAATGCGCTGATTCGTCCAGTGAGCGCCAAGCACCACCTGGCCGAGTGACAGTGGGCCTGGGCGATCTAATGCGGACGGCAGATCGCGGCCAGCGGGCGGCAGGCATCCCGGTCAAACGCTATCATGACCCAGACAGGAGCCAAATCATGTTCCGCTTCAATATTCGCGATTTGCTGTGGCTCACCCTGCTCGCTGCCGTCATGGTCGCCTGGTGGGTCGATCGGCGGGCGCAGGCCCGGCGGATTGAAGAGCTCGAGAAGTCGGCGATAGGCTGGACCGTCTGGGGTGACATTGACTTGAGCCAGAACACGCTCACCATCGATTCGGCCAAGATGAAGTTCAAGTCACCCAGTCCGTAGCGCTACACCGGCCGCGACCTGCAATTTCACGCTGCTTGCCTGCGGCGATCACTGCCGCCCATTCATCCTGAGACGAGGCCTGCTATGCACTGGCTGTACCTGACCCTCGCCATCCTGGCCGAAGTTGCCGGCACGACCTGCATGAAACTCTCGGCCGGATTTACCAGGCTCGTGCCGTCGCTGCTGATGTGGCCCCTCTACGGTATTTGCTTCTTCTTACTGGCCCTGGCCCTCAAGAAGATCGACGTCAGCGTCGCCTACGCCATTTGGAGCGGTCTGGGGACGGCACTCATCGCGGTCATAGGCATTCTCTACTTCCGCGAGCCAGTCACGCTGCTGAAGATCGTCGGCGCCCTGGCCATCATCGGCGGCATCGTGGCGCTGAACTTGTCGGGCGGGACGCACTGACATGCGGGGCAACGGTGACGCTCGTCAATTGATGCGAGGTCATACCTCGCCGCGCCTTTCCAGCCGTTTGTACAAGAGCAGCGAATACACGATCGGCCAAACGGCGGCGACCATGATCAGACCGATCACGACGATGACGACGGCCGGCAGCGGGAGCGGCAGAACAATGGCGAGCAGACCTAAAGCGCCGGCGACGACGAACATCCGCGCCGCCAGTCGGTGCGTATCATTCCAAACGCGCTCACTGGCCAGCGTCCAGGGGGTGCGAATGCCGACGTAGAAATTGCGGCGAACCTTGCCCATGACGTTGCCGATCAGGACAAACATCACGAGCAAGCCGGCCAGCAGCAGCCGCGTGATGTCCACTTGCACCTGCCTGTTGCCCGCTTCGAGCGCCGCCCACAAGGTCAGCGCGTGGACGAAGCCCATCATGCCGGTGACCACCAGCGCAATGAACCAGTACGTTGCCCGGAAGGAATCCACCTCGAAGTGTTTTGGCGACAGCCAGGGTAGGGCCCAGAACAAGAGCAGCATGCCCGCCATGATCGCCGGCATCAGGAACGTGGCCCAGGTCTTGCTGCCATAGCCGTCGATTTTCCCTTCGATGTTCCAGTGGGTGGGAATCACCGCGGGCAGCCTGGGATAAAGGATCAACGAAGCGGCCAGAGCAAGCGCCACCAGGCCGACGGTCAGGTAGATGTACAGGCGTGTCATGGTTTTGTCCTTGCGCCCGGTTTGCCGCTCCCCAGCAGGTCCCACAGCCAGGCGAGCACATCCTGGGCGACGGTCGTATTGAGCGAGTAGAACAGTTGCTGCCCATCGCGGCGGCAGACAACGAGGTCGGCCTCCTTGAGGACGGCAAAGTGGTGTGACATGGAGGGTTTGGACATTTCGAATTTGGCGGCCAGTTCACCGGCCGAGAGTTCACCGCGCCGCAGCAGGCGCAGGATTTCACGCCGCGTCGGGTCAGCCAGGGCCTTGAAAACCTGATTGGTCATTCGCAGTGCGACAGTCGATATTTAGATAATCGTCTAATTATCTAGTGTTCCGCATGCAAAGGCAAGATCCGCCCATTGCCGCCTGGAAAGGGCCGGCAGCCGTCGTTCTAACTGCCGGACAGAGCGTGGGTTGTATCTTGCGTAACGGCCAGCCGTTAAAGTAGTTGTATTGGCACCGATCGTGGCCCCCGGTGATCAGCCATCGGGCCGCAACCAGCAATATTTCCTTGCCTCTCCAGGAGAACCGTCATGTCCACCACTCCCCGCCGCGAATTCTTGAAAACCGTAGGCCGCGGAATGCTCGTGGCCGGACTGGGGGCCTCCTTGGCCCACGACCTCGGCTTGGCCAGCGCTCGCGCGGCCGATGCTCCCGCGCCGCTTAGCTTTGGCGGGTACGACGGCCTGATCGACCTGATGCAGAGCACGCCGCCAGAGAAGCTCCAGCCGATCCTGATCGAAAAGCTCAATAAGGGCGAAGCCGACCTCAAGCAGCTCATTTCGGCCGGAGCTTTGGCGAATGCCGAGACCTTTGGCGGCGAGGATTACGTCGGCTTCCACACGGCGATGGCGATGCTGCCGGCGTGGTACATGACCGACATGCTACCCAGCGAGCGGCGGCCGCTGCCAATTTTGAAAGTTCTCTATCGCAACTCGGGTCAAATCCAGGCGTTCGGCGGTGCGGATAAGAAAGTCCTTCGCCAGCAATACGCCGCCGAGGAAGCGACGGTCGAAAACGTGGACCTGGCCATTCGCGATGCCGGCCGCGAAGGAGACGTGGAGAAGGGGGAGAAGCTGTTTGCCCCGCTGGCCAAGGCGCCGCTGAAGGAGATGTTCAATGTCCTCCAGCCGATCATGCAGGACGACATCAACGTCCATCGCTTCGTCTTCGCCTATCGCACCTACGGCCTGGCCGATCTGCTCGGCAAGGAGCACGCCTACACGATCCTGCGGCAGTGTGTCCATTTCTCCTGCAATCACGAGGATGGCCGCATCGCGAACAATCGGGCCGAGTCGCCAATTCGCTCGTTGATGCCGAGGTTGCTCGACCAGTACAAGCTGGCCGGCAAGGAGCTGGGCAAGCGCGATCCGGGCGATGCGGCAGTCGAAGCTCTCGCCGAGACGATTTACCGCGGTCCGGCGGACCGCTCGGCCGAAGCGGTGGCCGGCGCGCTGGCCGAAGGGATCAGCCCGGAGGTGGTCGGCGAAGCGATCTCGATCGCCTCGAATCTGCTCTGCCTGCGGCAAGGGCCCGATCCGTGGCGGACGCACGGCGATTCGGCGGGCGTGCACTCGTCGGATGCCACCAACGCCTGGCGGAACATGGCCCGCATCGCGGAACCGCGGCACGCGATCAGCGGTCTGATCGTCGCCGGGTATCACGTAGCGGTCCACACGCCCTACAAGGGAAATGCGTATCCGCTGGCCGAGCATCGGGCCGCGATCAAGGCGACCGACCAGGAAGGATTGCTCGCCGAGGCGGAAGATGCGATCCGCCACAACGACCAGGGACGGGCGGCCGCGGCCATCGCCATCTTCGGTGAGAAGGGTGGCAAGCCGGAGACCGTGTACGAGCGGATGCTCAAGTACACGATCAGCGAGGACGGCCGCCTGCACGGCGAGAAGTATTTCCAGACGGTGCAGGAAGAGTACAAGACGACGCGGCAGGCCTTCCGCTGGCGGCAAATCGTCGGCCTGGCCCGCGTCACGGCCAGCGCCTTCGCCTACGACCGCGAGGACAAGCACGGCAAGCGCGCCCCGGGCTACGAGGACGCCTGCAAAATGCTGAAGGTGACGGCGTAGAGCCTTTTGTCAGACTACCGTCTTCAAACGCCGAGAAGTATCTCGGCGTTTTTTTTGGCTGTTGGTGGGACGGAGAGTTCAGGGCTTGTTGCTGCCGGCAGCCACGGTCGCAAGCCGGTTGAGCACTCCGATCAACTCCTGGCTGCTCGGCACGTCGGCACTCGTGCGGCCGTAGTGCGCGTAGGCTACCTTTCCCGTGCGATCGATCACGAACGAGCCAGGAAGCTGGTAGGGATCGCCGATGATCTGGCCGACGCCGCGCTTTAGCAGCGACTGCGCCCCGGCGGCCCACATGCTCGGACCGGCAACCGACAAGAGGTTTCCCCGCGGCACATGATAGGCCCGGTACGCCGCCTGCTGCGGATCTGAAAGGAGCACAAATGGGAGCCGGTAGAACTCGCGAAACTTCCGCGATTGCTCGGGCTTGCCCATCGTGACGGCGGCAACTTGTCCGCCGGCAGCCGTGAACTTGTCGTACTCGTCCCGCACGCGCACGGCATGCTCGCGACAGAGCGGTCAGCCGAAGTGGCGCACGAAGAGGAGCACCAGCGGCCGCTGCTGCCACAAATCGGACAGCCGCACCGGCCCGCCTTCGTCACCCAGTAGCGTCAGATCGGGGGCAGCATCGCCCGGTGATAGCCGAGAATCTCCCGCAGCGGTCGTCATTTCTTGGCTACCCGCGCTGTCAGTTTCTTCACGACCGCCATGAACTCCTTCCGCAGCTCGTCGTACTTGGCCACGGTCTTGGGCCCGGGCGCCTTGACGTAGTTCATGATGATCTCTTCTGCCGCGACGAATTCGGATCCGATGTCGGCAATTTCCGTAGCAATCTCGAGTGGGATGCTTGTCACTCCATTGGCGTCGCCGTGCAGTAGCTCCCCATGATTTACCATCAGCGAGCCGACTCGCACCGGCAGGCCCAGGTGAAGCATGTGGCAATAGCCGTGCGAGCAGATGGTCGATCCGGTGAAGACCGGGTATTTGAGCGCCCGCACCTGCTCGAGGTCGCGGCCGCCGCCGTTTGTCACCAGCCCGGCCGAGCCGAAGGCTAGGTAGGTCGAGCACATCACCTCGCCAAAGACGGCGGCCGCTGGCGGGTCGTCGAGATCCTGGAACACGACCACGGCAGGACCGGGCAGTTTTGAGAACTGCTCGAGCTGGGCCTGGATGCTGCCGTAGGCGTCGCCGCCAGCGGGCGGAGCGTCACTGCGGAAGCAGGCCGTGCAGGCAAAGCCCACCATCGGCGGAAACTCCGGAAAATTCGCTTTGACCCGACCATCCATGTAGCCCCGGTTGCGGGGACGAACGTCAAACAGCTCGATGACGTTGCAAATCGTGGGCGTGTCAAATTTGGCCAGTCTGGCGAGAGTTTCTTTGGTAATCGGCATCGATGGTCTCCGGGCGCGGTGAGTTTTGGCATGATCATAACGGCTGGATGGCTCGGTCCAAAGTCCACGGTCGCTGGTTCGCGGTGCAGTCCTTCGTCGCGCTGATCGCACGCGACTTGGGACTTTGAACCTCAGAGTTTGGACTCAGAAACGGTTTTTGACGTACAATTTCTGTTGGAGACCACTTGATCTGGCTCCTACCCTACCGATGCTTCCAGTCACCTTCGCCCTGATCTCCTGGACTGCCGCGAGCTGGTTCGCGGCCGGCGTGTTGCTGGGTGGGACGTTGGTCTGGCTGGTGAGCCGAATGTTTTCCGAGTGGAAGCTCGAAAAACATGCCCGCCAGATGCAGTCCTTGTCGGTGCAGGCGCGGACCGACAGCCTGACCGGACTGGCCAACCGCCGCGTGCTGGAGGACGAATTCGTCCGCCGGCTGGCCCTGTGGCGGGAGCAGAAAACGCCGCTGGTCCTGGTCCTGGCCGATATCGATCACTTCAAGCAGATCAATGATGAGCACGGATTGCAGGCCGGAGATGCGGCGCTCAAGCATCTGGCCAGCGTCATGACTTCGACGCTGCGGCAGACCGACCTTGTCTCCCGCTTCGGCGGCGACGAGTTCGCCATTCTGCTGACGGCCCAGGACCCGGACCAGACGGCGCAGGCGGTGGCCCGGCTCCAGCGGGCGCTGTCCGACGCGCCGCCGCTGTTCGACGGCGAACCGCTGCCGATTACGGTCAGTTTCGGAGCGACGTCTCCAGAAGCCGGTTTGACCCCCAGCGACCTCTTTCGCCGCACGAACCTGGCGATGAAAGCCGCCAAGGAACAGGGACGGGATCGTGCGTACTGGCACGATGGTAAAAGCGCCGCGATCCTGGCTGGGAATGTGCCGGCCGCGACGCACAACTAGAGACGCTGCACGTCAAATCCCGTACAGCCTTCCGAGCTTCCCCCGCAAATGCCGCATCAGTGCCGCATGCGACAGCGGCCGGCCCGTCACGAGCTGTACCAGCTCGGCGGCACTGAAGCATTTGCCGCGATGGTGGATGTTTTCGTTTAGCCATTTCTTCAGCGGGGCGAACTCGCCGCGGGCGAACATCGCCGCCAGGCCGCCGAGGTCCTTGTCCGCCTGCTCGAAGAACTGCGCCGCGTACAAGTTCCCCAGCGAGTATGTCGGGAAATAGCCGACCAGACCCGCGCTCCAGTGAATGTCCTGCAAGGCACCGTCGGCATCGTCGGCCGGCTCGATGCCCAGGTACTGGCGGTATTTTTCCTTCCATGCTCCTGGCACGTCGGCAATCGGCAGCTCACCGGTGAGGAGCGCCTGCTCCAGCTCGAATCGCACAATGATATGCAGGTTGTACGTTGCCTCGTCCGCCTCCACGCGGATCAGCGACGGCTGGACGTTGTTGATGGCGAAGAAAAAGTCGTCCAGGCTCGTCTGGCCAAGCGCATCGGGGAACTCCGCCTGGGCCTTGGGAAAAAAGTGCTCCCACAGCGCGCGGCTGCGCCCCACCTGGTTCTCCCACATCCGCGACTGCGACTCGTGAATTCCCAGCGACAGGTACGTTCCTGGCGGCAATCCAAACTGCTCCGGCCGCAGCCCCAGATCGTAAATGCCGTGACCTGCTTCGTGCAGGATGCCGAAGAAGGCGGACGGGAAGTAGCGTTCGTCGTAGCGGGTGGTGATGCGGCAATCGTGCGGGCCCATCCCGGCGCAGAACGGATGGTGCGTCACGTCGAGCCGGCCGCGCTCAAACTCGAAGCCGATGGCCGCGGCAGCCGCCTTGCCGAATCGCTCCTGGGCCGACGCCGGATAATGTCGCTTCAGAATGTCCGCATTCGGCCGTTTGCCGCTGGCCATGATGGCCTGCACCAGCGGCACCAGCTCGGCCCGCAGATCGGCCAGCACCTTGGTTACTTCGTTCGTCTTGGCATCGGGCTCGAAGTCGTCGAGCAGCGCGTCGTACGGATGCTCCTTGTAACCGAGCGATTCGGCCTGTTGCCGCTTCAGGTCGAACATCTTGGCCAGGTGGGGTGCGAACGACTTGAAATCGTCGTTCTTCCGCGCTTCGACCCAGGCCTGCTGGCCCAGGATGCTGGCCCGCGTCAATTCCTCGACCAGCGACTGCGGCAGCTTCACCCGCTTGTCGTATTCCTTTTTGATCTGGACGATCGTCGCACCGGCCTCGCTGTGCGGGTCTTTCGCTAACTCGCTGGCGGCCAACTCATGCAGCAGCTCGCCCAGCTTTGGATCGGTATGCCGCCGGTGGACGAGGCCCGTCAGGTACGTCATCTGCTCGGCGCGGTACGGACCGGCGGCCGTCGGCATATAGGTCCGCTCATCCCAGCCGAGCAGCGACTCGACCGATTCCAGAAGTGCCGTTTCGCGGGCGTGCTGACAAAGTTCGTCGAAGGAAGACATGGGGCGAGTGCGGATTGCGGAGTGTGGAGTGCCATCCACTCGTACTTTAGGCCCATTGCTAAGGACTGGCCACCGGCCCGTGTGTGTGCGCGAATACCTAGCCGAACATTACCACTCCTCATCCGCTGCAGCGCCGCTCGCCTTTAGCCTCTGACGCCCCTTTTCTGTTATTCGCACTCTGTCAAGGTCGCCCTTAACGGGCACTCGCTCAACGTAGCCCTCATTGACGTGCTCACACAAAAGCGAGTAAGCTCCGAACTCAACAAAAGGATAAATGGTAGTTTCGCCACCCTGCTGTTCCAACAAGCGCAGTATCTGTTTATTAGAAAACGTCATTATAAGCACCTCCTACGAGTTACTGCAGCTGCATCTGCAGTGCGGCGTACGTATATCCGCTCGCTTCCCTTGCTGGCCAGCACACTCACCAGCCGGCGGGTTCTTCCACATTCAAATTCTGATTGATCTGGTTCACCCGCTTGTCGCGGTACTTTTCCCAGAAGGGTTCTTTCTTGGCTGGTGCGTCCCCTGCCGAACTCTGCGCCGCGCCGCCCGCGTCCTGGCCTGACGAATCGCTCCATGCGCTCGTCCGGGATGATTCGCCGGAATTCATGAGCGAGCAGCCGCTGGCGCACAGCAGCAATGCCGCCAGCGGCAGAGCCAGGAACAAGTCTTGAAACGAGAAGCTAGAGCAGTCGCCGTTCATAATTCGTCGCTCGTAGGCCGGGCACATCGGTCGCACGCGCGGACTATCGCAAATCAATTTGAGCACGTCGAGCGGAAAACTGTCGCGCGGCTGCCGTTTGCTAGCAACGGTTCCCCTTGACGGTGGGCAAATGCAGTGTATTCTTGAACCATACAAAAGGTGCGAGACCGGCGGCTCGATGCAGTGCCGCTGTGTTCCTTGGCTTCGATTTCAGCGACCTGGGCAATTTGCCCTGGTATCTGGCCTGCGACCGCGATGGATTCTCTTGCCCCTTGGCATCCTGCCGAGGCCTGCCGCCGCCAGGTTCGAAATGGAACCGGTGTCTGCCGCAGGCGGCCCGGCGCGGGGTCAGACCCGTGCGGGGGCGAAACGTTCGCATTGGCCGCTGCTATTGGCAGCCTACGGATGCTGATTCGGGAGATGGTCTGATCTCTCTCCCTGAGGGCCATCGCTGGTGACTTTCGTGCACTTTGCACGGACCGGCTGTGCTCCAATTGTTTTTGAGGAAAGTGTTTGTCATGAGTTTTGTGGAATTGGAATTGTCCGAGTCGCTCCTCCGTGCCGTGCGGCACGCCGGATACGAAGTTGCCACGCCGATCCAGACACAGGCGATCCCGCACCTTTTGGCCGGCCGCGACCTGGTCGGCTGCGCTCAAACGGGAACCGGCAAGACGGCGGCCTTCGCGCTGCCGACGCTGCAGCGGCTGTCGCGGAGCCATGCCGCGCCGCCACCGGGCCGCCGCCGGATTCGCTGCCTGGTGTTGGCGCCGACGCGCGAGCTGGCCTCCCAGATTGGCGAGAGCTTTCGCACCTACGGCCGCTACACGAACCTGCGCTCGACGGTTATCTACGGCGGCGTCGGTCAGAATCCGCAGGTGAAGGCCCTCCAGCATGGCGTCGATATCGTGGTGGCCACGCCGGGCCGGCTGCTCGATCTGATGAATCAGGGCTACGTCAACTTGAGCCACGTCGAGATCCTGATTCTCGATGAAGCCGACCAGATGTTCGACATGGGTTTCATCCACGACCTGCGGCGGATCGTCTCCCGCGTCCCGCGCGAGCGCCAGACGCTCCTGTTTTCCGCCACAATGCCGCCGCCGATTCGCGAGATGGCCCAGCAGTGGCTGCGCGATCCCGTTTCCGTACAAGTCGTCCCGCAAGCGACGACGGCCGACCGCGTCGAGCAGTCGGTCTATTTCGTCGAGCGACGGCACAAGCCGCAACTGTTGACCCATTGCCTCAAGGAGCAGGGAGTGTTCCGCACGCTCGTCTTCACCCGCACCAAGCACGGCGCGGACAAACTGGTCAAGCACTTGATCCAGGCCGGCATTCGGTCAGCGGCGATCCACGGCAACAAGAGCCAAAACGCCCGCCGGCGGGCCCTCGAGGACTTCAAGTCGAGCAAGCTGCCTGTGCTGGTGGCGACCGACATCGCGGCCCGCGGCCTGGACATCGATGACGTGTCGCACGTGTTCAACTACGATCTGCCGATCGTTCCCGAGATTTACGTCCATCGGATTGGCCGGACGGCCCGCGCCGGTGCTGCTGGCGTCGCGATCACTTTCTGCGACGGCGAGGAGCGGAGCATGCTCCGCGAAATCGAACGGATCACGCGGCAGCGAGTGCCCGTGGCCAAGAGCGACATGGTTCCGGCGGCAGTGGAATCGGTCAGCGAGCGGCCGCGGCACGACCAGGTACATCGGCCGCATGCGCAGGCAACTGCGGCACGCCAGCCACAGAACGGCGACGGACAGCGCCGATTTGGAAAGCAGTCGGGCGGCAAGAGGCGGCGCAGCGGGAGTACCGGACCCAACCCTTACGGCAACCGCCGGCCGAAGAAGTTCGGCGGCAGGCGATTCTCCGTGGCAAATTGATCGGGAAAGCCTTTCGTCCTACTTCTTTCGCTGCGCGAATAGCCACTCGTAGATTTGCGGATCGGCATACGTTCTGGTCCACGAATCGTGGCCAGTCTTCTCGTATTCGGTGTAGGTGGGATTGCCGCCGGCTTTCTTGAGGGCGTCGATCATTTCGCGGGAGCGCTTAGGCTTGACCGTCGGGTCGCTGTCGCCGTGGAACGCCCAGATCGGAACGTGCTTGATTTTCTCCGCGAAGGCCGGGTCTCCGCCGCCGCAAACGATGAGTGCCGCGGCAAACCGGTCGGGATGGCGCTGGATGGCGTCCCAGACGCCGAAGCCTCCCATCGAGAGGCCGGTGATGTAGAGCCGCTTGGTATCCACGGGCAGCGTTTTCGTCAGGGATTCGACCAGCTCCAGCGACTGCTGGAGCGGCTCGGTCGGCATTTCTTTCATCGTGTGCGAATCGGCCGTCCACGGCGTATCGACCCACTGCTGACCTTCCGGGCACTGCGGCGCGACGACGAAGGCCGGGTACCTGGCCATGATTTCATCGGAAGCAAAGTCGTTCATGGCGTGGACGAGCTGCTTCTCGTTGTCGGTGCCGCACTCGCCCGCGCCATGGAAGAACAGGACGAGCGGATATTTTTCACCGGGCTTGATCTCCTTGGGGGAGAGCAGCCGGCAGGGGAGCGTCTTGCCCTCCGCGTCCTTGTATATGCGGGCTTCGAACCGGTCGCGATGGTCGGCGGCTGCGGAGGTGAGAGACATGAGCGACGGATAGACGAGTAGGCAGACGATTGACGCGAGGCGGGGCTTCATTGGCGGATCTCCGGAGACTCCGCCACTATCGCGGCTGGCCAGTGCTGAGTCAACGAGCGAGCCGAAAGCCCGAATTAGACGTTTCGCTGTCGGATAGGGTCGCTACGAAACCGCATCCTTGCGTAGGCATTTCCGCCCTGTCGAAAACGCTCTCTATCAAACGCGACTTCGGCAATCGACAAGTTAGACAGCTCCTCGATCACGCGATTCTCAAGCTCGCTCCAAGACAAGGCGTCGAACTCTTCTGGCGACACCGAGTCCAGCAACCGCACACGATACTCCGGTGAATAGTCGTCGAGTTCGTCGTCGAACTGGCTATCCAAGAGCAGAGATCTACCTTGGTGCCTAACGACAAGACTTCGCGGAACATCCCAAAAGGCGAAATACCGACACGGAATCCATTCCGACCGGTCGCCTTGCCGAGCGTCGCTCATGGGTTGCCCAAATCAAGGGCCGGCACTCGGAGTCTGCCTGCAACTTATTGGACAGTTGAAAACCTGCCCCACGTTACCGCGCCCCCACAAGCTGCTTCTTCTTCTCGCCGATGATCTCTTCCTGGATGCTGGCGGGCACCTTCTTATAGCTGGCCAGCTCCATGGTGAATGTCGCCTGACCCTGCGACATGCTGCGGATGTCGGTCGAGTAGCCGAATACCTCGGCCAGCGGGATCTCGGCCGTGATGGCGGTAATGCCGTCGCGCATGTCGGTGTTGACGATCATGCCGCGGCGGCTGGTGATGTCGCCGACGATCGAGCCCTGGAACTGCTCCGGGCACTCGACTTCGACCTTCATGATCGGCTCGAGCAAAACCGGCCGCGTGTCCTTGAAGTGCTCGCGGAAGCAGTTCTCGGCCGCGGTCTGGAACGCGCGGTCGGAGCTGTCCACCTCGTGGTACGAGCCGTCGGTCAACGTGATCTTTAGCCCGACGACCGGATACTCCGCCAGCGGGCCCTTGTTGAGCAGGCTGCGGAAACCCTTCTCGACGGACGGTATGAAGTTTTTGGGGATCCGCCCCTGCACCACCTCTTCCTCGAAGATGAACGTCTCGGTCGTCTCTTCGGTGATCGGCTCCATCCGGCCGACGATATGGGCGTACTGGCCGGCGCCGCCGGTCTGCTTCTTGTGCTTGTAGTTGAACTCATAGGCCCGCGTCGACGCTTCGCGGTAGCTGACCTTCGGCGCGCCGACCTCGACGTCCACCTTGTACTCCCGGCGGATCCGCTCGGTGTAAATCTCCAGGTGCAGCTCGCCCATGCCGGCGATGATCGTCTCGCTCGTCTCTTCGTCGTTGAACACCCGGAACGTCGGGTCCTCGCGGCGAAACCGCTGCAGCGCCTTGCTCAGCTTGTCGGCGTCCGCCCGGCTCACGGCGCTGATCGCCTGCTTGATCACCGGCTCGGGGACGAACATGTTTTCCAGCGAACAGTACTTCTGATCGGCGGCATACGTATCGCCGCTGGCGCAGTCGATCCCCATGATGGCCACAATGTCGCCGGCCTCGGCACTGTCCACTTCTTCCCGCTTGTCGGCGTGCATCTTCACGATGCGGCTGAAGCGGTCGGTGCGGCCAGTGCGCTGGTTGACGTACATCTGCCCCTTGGCGATTGAGCCCTGGTAAATCCGCATGAACGTGAGCTGGCCGAACGGATCGTCCACGATCTTGAAGGCCATGCCGACGAACGGCTTGGCCGGATCGGTGTCGAGCGGGAAGGTCTCGTCGGGGTTGTCCCACTTCTTGGCCTTTACCTGGTGCTCCAGCGGCGACGGCAGGTAGCGGACGATCGCGTCGAGAAGCGGCTGCACCCCTTTGTTCTTATAGGCGGTGCCAACGAACACGGGAGTGAACCCCTGCTCCTGGCACGCCTGTTTGGTGACTTTGTAGATCAGTTCTTCCGTGGTCGGCTCCTCGGAGAGGAGTTTTTCCATGAGCTCATCGCTGTACATGGCCAGCGCTTCGAGCATCTTGTGCCGGTATTCTTCCGCGCCGGCCTTGAACTGCATTGGAATCTCATCGTAGCGCACCTTCTCCCCCTTGGCGCCGTCGAAGTAGATCGCCTGCATCGTCACCAGGTCAATCGAACCCTCGTACTTCTCTCCGAGGCCCATCGGATATTGCATCAAGGCGGCATCCGCGCCGAGCTTGGTCTTGAGGTCGTCGATGATGGCAAATGGCCGCGCGCCGGTCCGGTCCATCTTGTTGATGAACGCCAGCCGTGGTACGTGATATCGCTTCATCTGCCGATCGACGGTCATCGACTGCGACTGAACGCCGCCGACCGCGCAGAGCACGAGTACGGCGCCATCGAGGACGCGAAGCGAGCGCTCGACCTCGATCGTGAAATCGACGTGGCCCGGCGTGTCGATGAGGTTCATCGTGTGCCCTTCCCACTCCAGGTGGGTGGCGGCACTGGTGATCGTGATCCCGCGCTCCTTCTCCAGCTCCATGTAGTCCATGGTCGCGCCGTCGCCATCCCCCTTGACCTCCTCCATCTTGTGGATGCGGCCGGAGTAATACAGGATCCGCTCCGAGAGGGTGGTCTTGCCCGAGTCGATATGGGCCGAGATGCCGAAGTTGCGAACTTTCGAAAGGTCCATAGATCACCTTGGGAGTCGGTCTCACGAACCCGAGGCGTGAGCGAGGGCTTCGGCCCGGTCCCTCGCTCACGCTTCGGGTTGGTGTTTGCTGACTCGTCCTCTCTGCTGGCTCCTCGTGGGAAGCGCGAACGGGGAACAAAAACGACAATGCGCCCAAAATCCGACACTGCAAAATCGTCTTCCCTAGTAGTTGCCAGACAGGGCGACAAGGGCGGCCCCGGCGGCACTAGAGAGTCTCAGCCGGGGCGACTGGTAAAGCGGAATAGAACCCGCTTTCAGTGAGCGACCCGGTGACGATCAAAATGACAGTGGCATGGGGATTGGGCTCCCTTCTGCAAAGGCCCTGCCCAGGCAAACCGCCCAGGTGAGCAATTACCATTCCAGTTTGTAATGTTACTCGAAACGACTGTTTGGGGAAGGTCAACGGGGGCCGTCAGGGCCGTCCCAAGCCGTTTTTCACCAAGATTTTACGGCCGCGACCGAGCGTAGGGGAACGATTTTGCCGTTGAGCGGCAATTTGCGGTGGCTGTCACATGAACAAGCCCTGGACTGCTCCCATCATTTTGCCCGCTCAAGCCAGACCATGATGCCGTCGTAAGGCCCCTCTGGGACCTTTCCCTGTGCTTGGGCAGCGTCGAATTCGACTTTCGGGATGACTCGATAACGGAACAAGACGAGCGGCTGGCCCAGGTCGCTGGTCGTTACGCTCGCGGTCCGAAGTCGTGGATCACTGATGATGGTGATCGGCTGTGACGGCGCGAGCAGCATGTAATTATCGGGCAACTCGTGTTGCTTCTCACCCCACGGATAGCGCACGAACCATCGCCACCTGCCGTCCGCTCCCCGCCGCAGAAACACATCGACGTTGAACGTGGAAGATTCCAGCGGGCGTATCTGAAAATTCTGTCCCTCCCACTGGGTGGCCAGCCCTTCGCCAGGAATGTCATCGATCGCCCATTTCATCATGTACGGGCCCCCCGGCGGCAAATAGACCCGCCAGCGCCAGGACTTGTCCTCGTTCTGGCGCACGAAAATCACGTGTGCTTTGGCGGGATCGGTGACTTCGAAGACGCCGAGTTCGTCGCGGAGCAGTTTCAGTTCCGCCTGCCGACGGTTGATTTCGATCTGAGATTGCCGCAAATCAAGCGACGTCTTTACATGCGACACGAGCACGGCCAGGAAGGCCATCGCAACGATCAACCAGCGAAGCGAAAAACGGACCCACGGGCGGCGAGCGGAGGAAGCGCTGGCCTGAGACGCCGTTTCAAAAGGCGATGGTTCTGATTTCATCGGGCTGAGGCGCCGGGGACAGCGTCAGCCTACCATGCCATCGTGAGTCAGAGGAAAAGAACGATCCAAAGCTAGCGCGTCTGCGTTTCCCGATATGGCTTGCCGCTGACGTACAGATTCAGCCGCTGGCGGAGCGAGGCGGCAATGGTATCCGGCGCGATCTGGATCGCTTTGGAGAGCGTCTCGCGAGCTTCGTCAAAGTGCCCCGCGTTGGCCTGGGCCGCCGCCAGCGAGTCGAGGTAGAGCCAGTCGCCATCGCCGTCGAGCTGAATTGCCCGCTTGGCCGACTCCAGAGCCAGGTCGCTGTTTCGGTACTTCTCTTCCGGGCAGGTCGCCATCAGCCAGGCCGCGCCGCGGTACGCCCGGCCCAGGTGCTCGTTCTTCTCGACCGCCAGGCGATAATCCTCCGCCGCCTGCTCCCACTGACCCAATGCGGCATGGGCGTCGCCGCGGCCGGCCAGGGCGGCGGCATGGGTGGCGTCGATCTGTAGTGCGGCCTCGAAGTCGGCCAGCGAGTCGTCGTATTTCCTGAGTCGATAGCGGGCAGTGCCGCGGCCCACGAGCATGCCGATATCGCCGGGAGTCAGCTCCAGCCCCTTGCTGTAATCAGCGATGGCGTCCTCGTAGCGGCCAAGCGTGGCGCGGACCTCGGCCCGGTTGTACCAGACGCTGGCAAAGTCGGGCTTGAGCTCGATGACCTGGTCAAAGTCCGCCAGGGCCTTGTCGTATTTGCCGTGCAGCCCGAGGCTCACGCCGCGGTTGTGGAGCGATTTCCACTTTTTCGCGTCGTGTTTGAGCGACTCCTCGAAGTCGGCCAGGGCCATCGCGTCGAGCTCGTTGGCCTTGCGGTCTTCCCCTTTCTCGACGAGCGATGCCGCTTCTTCGGCAAACTTCTCCCCGCGGCGGTTGTACGCCCAGGCGACGAGCTGATGAGCATACGCGGCATTCGGCTCGGGCAATTTGCCGGCCAGCGCCCGCTCGCACATTTCAATGATCGCGGCAAAGTCGTCAATGGTCTCGGCGGACTTCGTCGCTTCGTAGGCCTCTGTAAGCAGCGCCTTGGAGTTGATCGGCCGGGCCTTGGTCTTCCCCTTCTCGGCCAGCTTTGGCTCGGCGGGGGTCTGCGCGGCCAGCGGCGCGACGAAGATGCCAATCGCGATGGTCGCTACGACCGTCCTGAATGCCGCCATGAACCACCTCCGTGTGGAATGCCAACCGATAGGCTGCGCGGCAGGGGTCGGGAGTCGTTTTCGGCCGACGACTTTTCACCGGTCAGACGCTATGACCGAAAACGACTCCCGACCCCGTTGCCGTGGTGCGAGAGGCGGAACTATACCGCAGAAGGGCAGCTGCGTGCAGGCAGATTTTTACTGGCGATTAGATGGGGTGCTAGCAAGATCAGCGGCAAACTCGGCGCTACTTTTGGGATGTCGGCGAGGAGCGCCCGGCAGTTATGTTGATTCGGGATGGGCTTACACAGATTGCGGAGCCAGACCGTGTTTCGATTCTCAATCAGGGAGGTGCTATTGGTTACGGCGCTAGTCGCTGTTTCCCTTGGATGGTGGTTGGAACACCGTGACAACAAAAACCTGCGGTACGAAAACGACGCATTAGACCGAAGTCTCAAATTGACCACGTACTATTTGGAATCGGCTCTCGACTACGCCCGAGAAATCGCAATCAGAAATGGCGAACCGATGTTGGTGCCGATCTATGCTGATGAGGAAGAAGCCAAAGAGCTAAAGGTTCGGACACTCAGCTCAGATTGAGCCGTTGAGTGTGCCTGCTCCTTATTGATGCGGCTCAGTCATGCTCATCGGATCGAGCGCCTCGCGGAGCGTCGCCTCGGGCAGAATTCCTTCCTCGCGGCAGATTTCGCGGATTGTCTTGCCGGTGGCGAAGGCTTTCTTTGCGATCGCGGCCGCCTTTTCGTAGCCGATGTGCGGGTTGAGACTGGTGACCATCGCCAGGCTCTTTTCGACCGATGCTTCGCACGCTTGGGGGTTGGCTTCCATTTCAAGCGCGCAGAAATCGACGAAGGCCCGCGTGCACGCCGCCAGCAAGTGAATGCTCTCCAGGGTCGTCTGCCCCATCACCGGCATCATGATGTTGAGCTGGAATTGCCCGCCCGTCGCGCCGCTGTAGGCGAGCACCTGATCGTTGCCGATGACGCGAGCGCAAACCTGCATCATGCTTTCGCACATCACGGGGTTGACTTTCCCAGGCATGATCGAGCTGCCTGGCTGGCGATCGGGAAGTTTCAATTCGTAAAAGCCACACCGCGGACCGCTGCCGAGCCAGCGGATGTTGTTGGCCACGTTGAACAGCGTGACGGCAATCGCCCGCAACTGGCCGTGGCATTCGACCAGGCCGTCGCGCTGGGCGTTTCCTTCGAAATGGTTTTTTACCTCGACGAACGCGATGCCGGTTTCTTTGGCGAGGACTTCCGCCACGCGGCGGCCGAACTCGGGATGGGTGTTAATTCCCGTGCCGACGGCAGTCCCGCCGGCGGGGAGTTCCACAATCGCCTCGATGGCCCTCCGTGCCCGCTCGACGGACAACGCGAGCTGCCGGGCAAAGCCGCCGATCTCCTGCCCCAGGCGGATCGGAGTGGCGTCGGCCAGGTGAGTGCGGCCGATCTTGATGATCTGGTCCCATTCCTTGGACTTCTGGGCCAGCACATCCGCCAGCCGCTGGAGGGCCGGGATCAGGTCGCGGTGGATCTCGCAGGCGACGGCCACGTGGATGCTGGTGGGGAAGATGTCGTTGGTGCTCTGCCCCATGTTGACGTGGTCGTTAGGATGGACGGGCTTTTCCTTCTCGAACCGATTGCCGCCGACCAGTTCGATGGCCCGATTGGCGATCACCTCGTTAGCGTTCATGTTGCTGGAGGTGCCGGAGCCCGTCTGGAAGACGTCGATGGGGAATTCGCCGTCGAGCTTTCCATCAGCAACTTCGCGGCAGGCTTTCAGCAGGGCATCGACGCGTGCGTCATCCAGTCGGTTCTTGCCCGTCTGCGTGAGCTTACCCAGGTCGCGATTGGCGGTTGCACAGGCCAGCTTGACCAGGCCCATGGCATGAATCAGAGACGGCGGAAGCGTCCAGCCGGAGATGGGAAAATTCTCGACGGCCCGCTGGGTTTGTGCCCCGTAATAGGCCTGCGCGGGGACCTGCACGTCCCCCATGGAGTCTTTTTCCGATCGGAATTCGGGCATGGGAGTGGAGCTGCGTGATGAGTCGCGATTTGTGAGTGGCAACGATCACTATACCACTCACCGCTCACTACTCACCACTCACCGCCCTACTTCCCCTTGCCGCCGGCGCCAAAGAACTTGAACCAACTGGTGTTGGTTTTGCCGGAGGCGGCAGCGGCGGCAGCGGCCGTTTCCTGAGGCTTGGGGCCTTCGTCCTTTTGCAGCGCTTCGGCCAGCGAGACGAAAGCCTGGGTGATTCCGGCCCGGGGAGCGTGCTCGATCAGCGGCACGCCGTTGTTGCGGACTTCGACCATCGTTTTGTAGTCGTTGGGGATCTGCCAGAAGATCTCCCGCCCCATCGTTTCCTGGGCTTTCTTGAGGCTGATCTGTCCCGCGTCGAGCCCCACTCGATTGACGAGGATCTTGAGGTTGTCTTTGAGACCTTCGATCTCGTTGAACGACATCATCAGCCGCACGACGTTCCGCAGGCAGGTGAGGTCGAGCTGCGTCACCAGCAGGGCATGATGAGCAGTTTTCAGCGCCACGAAATCCAGCGGGCTGTAGCTCTTGGACAGGTCGAGGATCAAGTGGGTGAACGTGGCCTTGAAAAGGCTGATCACGCGGCCGAAGTCGTCAGGCGTCACCAGGGAGATATCCTGGAGCTGCACCGGCCGCGGGAGCAAGTACAAGCCGGAGGAATGCTTGGTAAGCGATTTCTTCAAAAGCTGGATGTCCAACCGAGCGATGTTCTGCGCGACGTCCACGATCGTGTAGTCGGGAATCGCGTCCAGAAAGACGTCGGCATCTCCCAGCGACAGATCGAGATCGACGAGCACGACGCTGTTGCGCTGCTCCGCCGCCAGGATGCAGCCCAGATTGACCGCCACGCTGGTGGTACCCACGCCGCCGGTCGCGCCTGCGATGGCGATCACCTGGCAGGAACGGCCGCCCCCCCGGTCACCGCCGAACTTCGTGGCGCCGATCCGGTGGATTGCCGAGACCATGTCCTCCACCCGCAGCGGCTGGGTGAGGAACTCCTTGGCTCCGGCCCGCATGGCACGGAGGATCACCTGGCCGTCGGACGAGCCGCTGACGACGAGGAGATTGCACTCCGGGGTTTTGTCCCGGATGGTCTCCATCAGCTTGATGGCCTTGTCGACGTTCGAGTCGATGCACACGACGCCGATGTCGGGCGTGGTCTGAGCCACGACGTCGGCGAAGAACTCGTACCGCGAACATTCCGCCTCGAGCCAGACGATGTCCAGCCCCAGCATCATGTTCTTGATGGCGTTGCGGGAGGCGTCGTTGGGATCGACGATGGCCAGGCGAAGGACGTTACTCATCGCAGGTGCGGGAGTCAGGGGTCAGGGGTCGGCGTTAAGTAGTCAGAGGCCAGAGGTCAGAGGCCGGAGATCAAAGCAGGAGCCGGTGGGCCCGTGCCTGATGCCTGACTGCTGACTCCTGACCTTGACACCGGACCGCAATCCGCGTCCCAACTATTTACCTTAGGTCGTCGTATCCCAGCGGGCCGATCAAAGCGGGCTGTAATCCGCCAGAAGGTGTTCGATTCGTAGTCCCCGTCGCACTGCCACTGGTCCGGTTTTGCGGCTTGGACAGGCTATGCGAATTGGTGCTCGCAGGCAGGGCTCGCGTCCCTGCACGGCTCGAACCAGGCTGGTCGCTGATCGTGCGGCGTGCGCTGGTCGGGGCGGGCGGCGTCAGCGGGACTTCTACTTCCTTGCCGCCGTGACCCATGTACCCCGGGTGGCCCGGCAGGCAATTGCCGTCCTTGCAGTCCTTGGGAACTTCGCGGTAGCCGCGGAAGAACAGCTCGATGTCGGTGGGGCTGGTCGTGGATTGTCCCGGGCCGCAGGGCGGAACCTCGGTGGCATCCATCGCTTCCGCGAATTCCGGCGTCACCAGCAGCACCAGCTCCACTTCATTGACTTTTTCGGCGTTGCGACGGAAGGCCGCGCCTACCCACGGCACATCCATGAGCCAGGGCGTACCGCGGGTCGCGGTTTCCACCTTGTTGTACACCAGGCCGGCAATAGCCAGCGTCTGACCGGTCTTCATTTCCACGCCGGTATCCGCATAGCGGCGGCGGAAGCCGGGCACGCTGCCGCCAGCGATAAAGGTGCTCACGCTGGGATCGACCTCGGAAACCGAGGCCCGGACTTCCAGGCGAATATTGCCGTTGCCCAGCACGATCGGGACGAAGTCGACGCTGGTTCCGAATTCCTTGTATTCGATGGTCGTGACGCCCTGCGACTGCGGGACAGGGACGGGCACTTCACCGCCAACATTGAACCTGGCAGAGCGTCCGCTGATGGTGGTGAGTGTGGGCTCGGCCAGCAACTTGACCAGGTCGTCCTTCCGCAGGGCTTCCAGGAAGCCGAAGAACTGCGTATCGCCGCTCTGGATCAGGAAGTTGTTGGTTCCCGTGCCGCCGGGGATGATGTCACCCGGCTCGGAAGCGGCCAGCAGGCCCGACACGCTCTGCGACAGGAAGCCGTCCTCGGTGATCGCGGCCCAGTCGAATCCCAGGGCGCGAAGCTTGGTGCGGGAGACTTCCATCGCCTTCACGTGCAGGAGGATCTTCTGCACGCCGCCGACGGACATGTTATTGATGACTTTGGGGAAATAGTCGCTGGCGATCGTCGAGACCTGGGCCACGTCGGAGGCACGAGGGACGAATCCCGAGATGTACAGGCTGTTGTTGAGCGGCCGCAGCCGGAGCGTGGCGTCGGGGAACTCGGTCTTGAGGATCATCTCCAGTTCGCGGACGTCGCCGATGATGATCAGGTCCACGGACGTGATCTTGTCGTCAGCGTCCCAGACGTTGAGCTGGGTCACACCCGACTTGATGGCCGAGACCTGGACCGACTTGGGCGACAGGGGAACGACCCGGACCATTTCCGGGTTGTTCACCAGCATCTTGGGAACCTCGAAGGGGAATTCGAGGATCTTGCTGGTGTTGACCGTGAGCGTCATCCGCTCGGCGGGTCCCGTCACCTCGAACTTGATCGGCGACGGAATTGTCTGGGCCGCGGCGCGGGAAACGAGGCCAGCAAACGGCACGACGGCCAATACGAGTGAAAGGCCAATTCGCCGTGCCGTGTTCGTGAAGAAGGTGGACATCCTTGTCTCCCTGACGATATTTAGGTCAAACGCGGGTTCTGGTCTGTTTTGTCGGCTCCCAGCGGGAGCCGACCACGTTTTGATCGGTAAAGATAGGGTTATGAGCTTCCGCTCTATTATTCCGATGTTGCGGGAGCCGCGGGGCCGTTGCCGCCCGAAGCGGCTCCGGGCGGTGGGCTCTGCGGGGGAGGCTGCGAAGGCGGTTCCGATTCACCGTAGCGATGTACGATTGGCGGGGCGCCTTCCTCCATGAACACATATTCGCTGCCGCCCTTGGGCGTCACCACCTGGAATCGCCACCGGGGCTGCGGGCCGGACAGGTCGTAGGCCGGCGGACGGAAGAAGTCCGGACCAGAGCCACCCGAGCCGTTGGCTTCGTTGGCGCTGCTCCCTTTGGCCTGCAGGATATTGTCCAGCGGCGTGATGTTGTCTTCTGCCTCGCTGTCAGCCGACCCTGGCGGGCGGAGAGCCAGCGAGATCTTGCCCAGGCGATAGGCCAGGACCAGCTCGCGCGACTGTTCGGGCTTGACCAGGAGCGAGACCGTGCGGGCTCGCACTTCCTTGCCGTCCGACGAAGTGCTGCGCTCGGTCTGGTTCCCCTTGGCGAAGACGCGCACGTTCCGCAGGATCGTGTACACACCCGTAACCTTGATTCCGTTTTTGCCTTGCTCCAGGAACACGTTGACATCGACCGTATCACCCGGCGTGATGGCTTCCATCACGGTGTCTTCATCCACTTTGATGGGCGTCACGCGGAAGCCTTCTGGAATCGAGCCGATCACGCCCCCCATGTTTTCGCTGATCTTCGCTTGCAGAATCGGCTCCCCTTTGAAGAAGCGAACGGTGGCGTATTTCGCTTGGACTTCCTCGATCTTGCGAGTGGCGCCGTCGGGAATCTTGATTTTCGGCCAGTCTTCGAGCTGGACCAGGTTCGCGTCCAGCTTGGCGCCGGCATCGATCTGCTCCTTGGCGACGAGGATCTGGTCCATTTCGATCTTCGAGCTCTTGCCCCCCTGCGACATCACCTGGCTGATTCCGATCGATGCCACTAGTCCGCAGCCCAGGGCGATGAAGATCAGGATTAACGATTTCATCTTCATGGTTTCGGTACCTCGTCGAGTTCCGGCGATTGCTCGCCGCCGTAAGCGTTGGCTTGCGGCACTCCCTGCCGTTACGGGGTATCACGGCGCATCACCGTGAAAGCGCGCATCGTGCGATTTGTCCCCCAGGAAAACATTGGCGAAGGGAGCCAGGTAACTTCACTGAAAGGTAGCTCCACCGACACCGTAATTGGGTCTCCATTGAACGCATCGGACGGGCTGGGAGGATTCATCTTGATCCTTTCGTCTGTGATGGATGTCGTGTCTATTCCGGAACTAGCGAGTGCTTCGCGCACGACCGTCCTCACATCTTGCTGAGACGCTCCAGCGATCATTGCCCGCCGCGCTCCTTCGCGGGTGGCATTGGTCATAATCTGTTGCACCTGGAGCATCCGCCCCGCCTCGACGATCCCGAAAATCATCGCGAAAAACAGAGGTGCGACGAGGGCAAACTCCACCGCCGCCGCGCCTCGCCGATATCTTCGGAAAATTCGGCAAGGTTTCTCTAATCGGCATTCTGTTCCCAGCAACTTCTCCCCAGATTGCCCAGAATTGTCTTGTAGCATGTCAGGAATAACCCCGTTCGTCCCGCTAGCAGTCTGGCTCATACGAGTAACCCCATTGCGATGTAGTAGCAGATGCAGCCCGTGGCGATTGGCACGCCGTAGGGGAGCAGCCGCATCCGGGACTTGCGTTCGGCGGCAATCTCCGACAGCCGCTCCGGATTGCGAATGGTGACGATCTCCTTGAGGATCACCCAAAACTGGTCGTAATGATGTTTCCACTGGCCGCTGACGAGGGCCATGGCGATGCCCATCGCTGCACCGATGAACACACCGACCACGAAACCCCACACGGTGTGCTGGATCGTCAGCCAGGCGCCGACGCCCGCCAGCAGCTTCACGTCTCCGGCTCCCATTCCACCGATGGAATACATCGGGAGCAGACAGGCCATGGCCACGCACGTCCCCAGCACGCTCCAGCCAAGTCCGTACCAGCCGAAGGCGGCAAAGGCGTAGATCCACCCGCTGATGATGAACGGGTACGTGAGCCAGTTGGGGACCTTCAGCTCGATGGCGTCGATCACCGAACCCAAGATCAATACGACGGTCACCAGCCACGCCACCCAGTTTTCCGTGATGACGTAGGCCAGGTCGGTCAGCAGCATTTGCATTGGTTTGGTTTCTTTCCCGTGTGTGGAGGGGTGGTCTGTCTGCGGCGGGTGAGTTGTCCAATCACCACGCATCGCTCACTACCGCAAAGTGAACAGGTAGCCGACCACGGCGGCCACGGCCGTAAAGCCGCAGCAGAAAAACTCCCAGCCGCCGGTCAGCAGATCGCCAGGCAAGGTTGGGTACATCCTCAGGCTCCGATTGGGTTCAGGGTTCGGGTATCAGGGGCCAGGTCGTCTAGGAACCGGCCGGCAAGGCATTGCCGATGGTGTTGAAAGTCAGGTTGGCCCGCGTGCCGATCAGGGCGATCGACGAGACGCAGACGATGATGATCAGGGCCAGCATGATCGCGTACTCGACGGCGGTCGGGCCGTCTTCGCGAATCAGAAAATTGGCAATTGCGCGAAATGGCTTGGACATGGCATGGATCTTTTTTTGAAGTAGTTGGGCTTACCGCCGGAATCGGCGGCTGACCGCTTTCCCATCCGCCGCGGTGCGTGTCACTCCCTTGAAAAGTCTAGGTCACGCCCGGCCGAACGGCCGAAAAAAGCCTGTGGACCTAAAAAAATTCCCCTCGGACGGCCCGTCAGCGGACCGTCCAAGGGGATGCATGTCGTGCACCGGACGACTGAATTGCCGCAACCTGGCATGCAGCTTGCGCCGCTTGTGCCGGCCGCGGCATCCGCGACTACGAGCCGCTCGCCGGCAGGCTGTTGGCGATCTGGTTGAAGGTCTCGTTGGCACGGGTACCGATCAGGGCGATCGTGCTCAAGCAGACCACGACGATGAGGGCCAGCATAACGGCGTATTCCACCGCGGTCGGGCCATCTTCAGAAACCAGGAAACGCTTCAGGCTGAGAGCAAAGTTCTTCATCTCTATTCTCCATGGAGTCGCGGCAGCCGCTAAGGACTGACGCGCGACATTGCGGAATTGAGTCTCCACCCTCGCCACTGAGGCGCGGTAACCAGTGGCTACAGCGACACAGTTGGCCTGCTTGGCGCAGGGAAAGACTCGCACTGTTTGAAAGCTCGCCTCGTCATCACCTCAAACAGGTCGCAAGCGCTGCAAAAGCCGCGACCATTGGTCGCGGATCACCTCGCACTGCACCCTTTCGGCAACCCGGCCATCGCCTGACGGCGATCCTGGGTTTTGCGTCCCGCCATTGCTGACGGTTTGCCTTTTCGAGGATGGAAGGCGGCAGGCCTTCACAGCCAGTCTTCCGGATGGCCCTGCGACCGAAGTCGCCTGACCGACCGGCAAACTCACTGTCGCGCGGAAGAGTTGTTGCCAACCCGACCGCACACTGGAACCCTAGGTCAGCTTCCCAGGGTGTCAAATTGCGGCCTTTAGAAAATCTGCTCGGATTCCGAAAATATTGCGGAACTGGAAAACCGCAGGCATGGTCGGGTTTCGATCGGAAGGATCGTAACACGGTTGCCGGTTATCAGGGCAGTTCGGCGTTCAGCCCTGCCGACCAGGCCGAGTCAACCACGTGCTGGGACTCTATGATGGGTGTTCCCTGCACGTGCAACTCCAGGCCATGCTCGTCGAATTCGCCAAACTGAAACGCCATTTCCGCCGCCGTGATAAGGTAATCGCCCGCGTTATCGACCAGGTGGGGCCCATGCTGCTGCGGCCGCAGCGCGACCGGTTCGAAATGCTCGTGCGGTCGATCATCTCCCAGCAAATCTCCATGGCTGCCGCCCGCTCGATTCGCCAGCGGCTGATCGACCTGATTGCCCCCGAAAAGATGCGGCCGGAAGTCATTTCCCGGATCGATATTCCCCGCCTCCGTACGGCCGGCCTGTCGCCACAAAAGGCCGGTTATTTGCACGACCTGGCACAGAAGGTGGCCGACGGAACGGTGCGTCTTTCCCGCACCGGACGGATGACCGACGACGAGGTGATTGCCGAGCTGACCCAGGTCAAGGGAATTGGCGTCTGGACTGCACAGATGTTCCTGATTTTCTCGCTGGGCCGCCTCGATGTCTTCCCGCCCGACGATTTGGGGATCCGTACCGCCATTCGCAATCTGTATCGTCTGGCGGAACTGCCCACTCGCGACGAGTGTCGCGAGATCGGCGATCGCTGGCGGCCGCTGGCCACCGCCGGAAGCTGGTATTGCTGGCGAAGCCTGGAGCTAAAAGCCAACGGCAAGCAGGCGAAGGTATAGCAAAAATCGGCCGCCGCAACTGGCCCTTTCCCGCCCGCGGGCTAGGCTTTTCGAAGTAGTCCGAATTTACGGGTCTGATGGCGAGATGCAAATATGGAATTCTTCATCCTGCTCGCGCAGCAAGCCCAGGAAAGCGGCAATCCCATCATCGAGGGAGCCTTCCGCGGCGCGATTTTCGGCGGAATCATTGGGGCAGTCGTGGGCGGTGTCTACTGGGGCATCAAGAAGCTTGCCGGCGCCAAGCCGAAGACGTAGTGCCGCACTACGCTTCCTGACCGGATCATCCGTATAGCGCCAGGTAGCACAGCACGACCATCCATACGGCCAGCAATACGGCGGAAATCGCCAGCAGCAGCCAGTTCCTGCGCGGCGGATCGGCCGTCGGCAAAAATCCAGGCGGAACCTCGTCCGGCCGTTTTTTCTTCTCGCTGGTGCGCCTGGCTCCCTTGCCCATGCTGATTCCTGACTCCTGCTCTCCACTACTCCCGCACCAGTACCACGGCTGCCGCCTGCCCCGTATGCGACAGACTCAGCGCCACGGCCACGGGCTTGTCGCTGGCCAGCGACTGGCCGTGGACCACGTTCACCGGGCAGCGCGGATCGGGAACTTCATAATTCAGCGTCCTCGGTACTCGTCCCTGGCCAAGCGCCAAGGCGCAGGCCGCCAGTTCAACCGCGCCGCTGCCAGCGCCCAAGTCGCCGAAAAAGCTCTTCGGCGCCGTCACCGGCACGTCCCCCAGCAACTGCTGGACGACCTGGGCCTCGACCGCATCTAGCTCCACGCTGCCCGCCGCGTCGGCCTTCACGTGGGCGACATCTTGCCGCTTCACGCCAGCCTGCGCAAGTGCTCCCTGGATCGCGCTGGCCAGAGCCGCGCCGCCAATCGGCGGCCTTTCAAAACGGCTGGCAAAACCGGCAATCCGCGCCAGGATCTTGGCCCCGCGCCGCTGGGCATTCTCGCGCGTTTCCAGCATCAGGCACGCCGAGCCCTCGCCGGGCACCGTGCCGTCGCGCCGGGCGTCCAGCGGCCGCGGCGCCTGCTCGGGCGCCCCTTGCCATTTCGTGAAGTGTGCCCACGGCCGAAACGTCAGCGCATTGATCGATAGCGGTGCGCCGCTGCCGCCGGCAATCATCACGTCGGCATGTCCCCGCACGAGCACGTAGCTGGCCTCGATGACCGCCAGCAGGCTTGACGCGCCCCCTTGCACGATCGAGTTGTTCGGTCCGCGGGCATCGCTCGCGATCCCGATATGACACGCTGCCATGTTCGGCAGGTACTTGAGCATCCACAGCGGGAACAGGTCCCGCATCGCGTGCGTCACCCATTCGGCAGAGCGAAACTTGCCGTCCTCAATGCTGTGCCGGTAAGCCTCGGCAATTTCCTCGAGTTCGCCGTACAGCATCTCGCTGCCGAGCACGACCCCCAGCCGGTCGGGATCGACGGCCCCTTTGGCAAGTCCCGCGTCCTGCATCGCCAGCACCGATGCCGAGAATGCCGTCTGGATCTCTTTGCACATTACCTTCAGCGTTTTGCGCGGCTGGACGTATTCCTTTGGATCAAAATCCTTGATCGCTCCGCCGAAGCGAAACGGAAGATTGTTACCGGCAAACTGAGGCAGCAGGCTCACTCCACTTACGCCCGCATCGAGCGCAGCCCAAAATGCCTCGCGCCCAATGCCGATGGGACTGACTACCCCCACACCGGTGATGACGACATCGCGAGGAGCGGGCACGGATGCAGGTGAAAAGTGAGGGCTCGGTACTCGGAATCAGGGGAGTTTCCGGGCGAATACTCGCAGCGGCGAATTGCTCCCTCGCGCGTCGGTTCATGCTACCGGCCGCGCGGGGCGGCAGCAAGCGGAAGGGATGCAGCGGGGGCAGTGAATGGGTGTGCGGGTGCGAGGGTATGCAGGTGGGAGAGTGGGACAGTGCCATTCGCCGACTACGCGGGCTTATAATCGACGCGGTTCTCACTGCTGCGGAGCAATTGCGATGCGCATCTGCCTGTTGATCGTGGCCACTCTTTGGACTGGAGTGGTTCTGGTGCCGCTGGCCCGCTGCGCCGAGCCGGCTGCTCCAGTGCAAAGTCCCCTGTCGCCCCAGGATTCCTTGCGACAGCTTGTCCTGGCGGACGATGACCTGGCCGTGGAATTGGCGGCCGCGGAGCCCGAGGTAATCGATCCGGTGGCGATCAAGTTTGACGAGGACAGCCGGATGTGGGTCGCCGAGATGCACGACTACCCGCTGGGGGCCCTGCAAACTGGCGGCGGCAAACGGACCGAGAAGGATGCCGAGCCGATGAGCCGCATCAAGATCCTGGAAGATGCCGACGGCGACGGCCGTTTCGAGAAGGCGACGCTGTTTGCCGACAAGCTGAGCTTCGTCACCGGCATTCAGCCGTGGAAAGGTGGCGTGATCGTGACGCTCGCCGGCAAAGTCGCTTACATGAAGGACACTGATGGCGACGGCAAGGCGGACCTTGACGAGACCTGGTTCACCGGCTTTGCGGAACAGAACGCACAGCTCCGCGCCAATCATCCGACGTTCGCGCTCGACAACTGGATCTACGTCGCCAACGGCCTGCGCGGCGGGAAAGTGGTGAACCACTTGGCGGCGATCCGAAGCCAGGAGCCAGGAGTCAGGAGCCAGGAGTCAGGAGTCAAATCCGAAATCCCAAATCTGAAATCTGAAATCTCCCTCTCCGGTATGGACTTCCGCTTCAATCCGCTCACCGGCGAGGCCGAGGCGGTCAGCGGCAATGGGCAGTTCGGGCTGACGTTTGACGACTGGGGGAATCGCTTCATCTGCTCCAATCGCAACCCGTGCATGCACGTCGTGATCGAGAACCGCTACCTCAAGCGTGCACCGAACGTCGCCATTCCGGCCGTCGTGCAGGACGTGGCGGCCGCCGCGGAAAACTCTCGCATCTATCCGCTGACGCGGGCCTGGACGACGAGCAACCTGCACGCCGGCCAGTTCACTGCCGCCTGCGGCGTGTTCATCTACCGCGGCGACTTGCTCCCTTCTCTCCGCGGTAATGTGTTCACCTGCGACCCGACCGGCAACCTGGTCCACCGAGAAATCATGAAAGAAAAAGGCCCGACGTTCGAGAGCAAGCCGGCGTACGACGGCAAAGAATTTCTCGCTTCGCGCGACGAGTGGTTCCGCCCGGTGAGCATGCAGCTTGGCCCCGACGGCGCGCTGTACGTTGTCGATATGTACCGCGCCGTCATCGAACACCCCGAATGGGTTCCCGACGAACTCAAAAACCGGCCCGACGAGCGTCTCGGCGACGATCGGGGGAGGATTTATCGGATTGTGCCGAAGTCAGGAGTGCCAAAGGATCGGCGAGCAGCGCCGAAGTTGTCTAAGGCGGCAAGCGGAGAGCTCGTGAATCTTCTGGAACGCGAAAACGCCTGGCAGCGCGAGACAGCCCAGCGGCTGCTTATCGAGCGGTGCGATCAGGCGGTCGTCGGGCAACTAGGGTCAATCGCTATGGAAAGCGTGTCGCCGTATGCGCGCGTGGAGGCGGCTTGGACCATGGCCGGCCTGGGCAAGACGCCTTGGAAGCCGGCCGCAGCCTTCCTTGCCAGCCGCAATGAATTGGCTCGCCGCGCGGGAGTCGTGCTGGCTGATGCTTTGATCGTGGCGGAGCCCGTGAGCGACGACAGGCTCGACGTGGTTGACCTGCTGGCTGCCAATCTTACCCATCAAACTCCCGCCGTGCGTTTTCATGCGATGCAAGCACATCTTCTCGTCGCTCCGCCAACGGCATTGGCGATCACCGAGCTGGCGATCGGCGACTCGGCCGACCCGTGGATGCGGCGCGCCTTTCTCCTGGGCGGCTATGGCACGGAGAAGTCCCTGGAAAAACTCTTTGATCTGCGAGACGACAAAATCCGAACGACCGGTGCATCCCGCTTGGAACTTATTCGAGAGTACGCGCTTCAGTTGGGGTCTGTCGAATCACCCCTGGAGGAGGCGGCGCTGCGAGTTTTGAGCACGGCCCTATTATCCGAGACAAAGAAGACCGTAGGCCTGGTCGGTTTGGAAGCAATGGCCCGTGGCTTCTCGCGCCGGCGCATTTCGCTCATGGAGAGGCTATCCACCGTCGGCTTGGATCAAGAATCAACAAGCCAAATCGTCTCGGCAACGGTTGCCACAGCGATGAACACGCAGGATACAGAGCAAAATCGATTGGTGGCGATCGGCTTGTTGAAATTTCTTCCCCCCTCTGCAAAGGCGCTCGAGGACCTCGCCGCCAGCGGCGACGATTCGATCAGAGCCGAGGCCATCAAATCGCTGGCCAGCCATGGCGAGGCGCTCGGAACGTGGCGCGATCTGATCGGCAACTACTCGGCGCAGCCACCGGCAATTCGTCCGGCCATTTTCGACGCCGTCCTTCAGCGCTCCGAGCGGATCCCGCTGCTGCTGGATGCCATTGAGGCCGGCACGATTCAGCCAGGGGAAATCGATCGCGTGCAAACGGACCGGCTGCTCAAGCACGGCGACGCGAAAATCCGCGAGCGAGCGGAAAGGATCTTTGGCTCCGCCACCCCGGCCGATCGGCAGAAGGCCCTGGAGGATTATCAGAGCGTGCTGACGATGAAAGCGGATGCGACCCGCGGCAAACAGGTCTTCGCGAAAAACTGTGCCACGTGCCACAAGGTCGGTGACATCGGCGTCAACGTGGCCCCGGACATCAGCGACAGCCGCACCAAGACGCCGGCCCAGGTCCTGGGGGACATCATCCAGCCCAACCGGGCCATCGACGCGAACTACATCGCCTGGAACGTGCTGCTGGCCGACGGCAGCTCGGCCTCGGGCGTGCTGTCCGCCGAAACAGGGACCTCGATCACGCTTCGCCAGCCCGAAGGCAAAACGCTCCTCGTCAGCCGCTCGGACATCGAGCAGCTCAAGAGCAGCGGCCTGTCGCTCATGCCCGAGGGGCTGGAAAAAAACATCCCGCACCAGGAGATGGCCGACCTGATCAGCTTCATCAAGAACTGGCGCTACCTCGACGGACTGACGCCGCTCAATAAGTAGCAGGCACACTCCGTGTGCCGTCACATCGCCAACGTTGTCGCTAGAGTGCGGCGGTGATAGCCTGACATGGCTGCCGCTTCATGTCACGGGGCTCATTTCATATGTCCGGCCCGCCGCCTAAGACACCGCCTCGCCCTTGGTTCCGGCTGCACGTTTCGACGTGGGTGTTGATGGTATGGATAGTGGCGGCAATGGCGTTTTGGAATGTGGCTGGCTATTACGACGATCCAGATACTTTCTTTGGCAGAAATGAATGTTGGGCCTACGGCTGGCCTGAGACGTACCTAAGACGGAGTATCCAATGGTATGACGCGCAAGGAGGCGTCATTGAGAATCCCCGCTTCGAGGAGGAGGGGAAACTGCGCTGGCAAGACAGCTTGACCCTTGTGCCGTGGCACAGAGCCGTTGAATTTCGCCCCGAGATCCTCGCTCTCGATGCAGCGATCGGCGCAAGCGCGATTCTTGGTGTGGGTGCGTCGTTCGAGTGGTGGCGCCGCCGCCGCCATCATCTGTTCCAATTGCATCTCAGCGACTTATTGGTCGTTGTCGGCGTCGTAGGCGTCGGACTGGCTTGGGGCAAGCAGGCACTGAACTCTCGCGAGTACGCGGAAAAGGCGGCTGAGAACCTGCGAGAGAAGCAGCGGCTTATCGTCGTACAGGGTCACGGCACGCCGGAGTGCATTCGCATTCTGCTCCCGGGCGATACCTGGAAGCTCGGTGATTATGTGAGGTGTGCACGCACAACGTTTGGAAAGTGGTCCAAGGAGGACGTTCGGGCGATCGTCGTTCAGCGACGACTTGAGCATCTCGACCTCTTCAACATCCGTATCGCGCCTGAGGGTTGGAGCGAACTCGCAAAGACGCGCTCCCTTCGTTCGCTTTCCTTACGAGACAACTCGGTCGGGGAGCGTCAATTGATCCTTGGCGATGTCGGATTCGCTGCGATCAGTCAAATACCGAATCTGCGCAGGATTCAATTCGACGTGCCCGATTTGACCGATGACAGCCTGCGGTTCCTGGCAGGCTCGAAGCGTTTGCGCGAGCTTGTCATCCGCAACTCGATGGATTCGCCATCGCTTACAAATGAAGGATTGAAGCATATCGCCGCGATCCCGTCGTTGTCGCAACTGGAACTTGACTCATCCAGAGTGCGGGACGACGAATTCATCGCCAGCGACCTGACTCCTCTGGCGAAATGCCGCCGTCTGCGCCGACTAAGCATCGTCGGTAAGAACCTCAGCATGGCAGACGTGGAGACGATCGCTCAACTCTCGGGGTTGGAACAACTCGCGCTTGTCAACTGCACGATCCGGAAGATTCCCGACCAGGCCGCGATCTTCCCACGCCATCGCGGGTTGAAGCGGCTCGACTTCGATCTTTACCCGACTAGCGATTCGCTTTGGAATTCGCTCCAGCGCTTGCCCGACCTCAAAGAGCTCCATGTCGGCGGCGTTGGCGACGAAGGGCTCGAGTATGCCTGCCGTGTCCGCACGTTGCGACGATTGAGTTACGCCGACCAGCATTTCACTAACGAGGGGCTGAAATCCCTCGCCAACCTGCCGCGACTCGAGTACCTATGCCTTGGCGCTTCCCTGCAGCTTACCGATGAAGCAATGGATTCACTGGTCGGCCTGAAGTCGCTGCGTGAGATCAACTTTGCGTCGTGCGATCAAATAACCGATGCTGGGTTGCAGCGCCTGGCACATGCCCGTCCCGATCTGAAGATCACGAAGAAGTGGGAATGCGCCCCTTGGTAGCAACGCAGCGATCTCTCGAGCGTAGCGCCGAACCCGCATCCGCATCACAGCCTCCCTGGGTACAATCGAAACTGACCTCGCCAATACTCAACCAAGTCCAGCTTTGCCGCCGACGGCACACGGAGTGTGCCTACTACTTATTGATTGGCCGTATGGATACCCCCGCCACTTCTCGCGATGCCGATCTGCTGGCCCCTCTTACCCCGCCGCAACGCGAGGCGGTGACGCACGTCGATGGGCCGCTGCTCATCCTGGCCGGCCCGGGATCAGGAAAAACCCGTGTCGTCACGCACCGCATCGCCTATCTCCTCCGCCGCGGCATTCCGGCCCGCAGCATCGTGGCGCTCACCTTCACCAACAAAGCCGCCGACGAAATGAAGTCGCGGCTGGCGTCGCTGGCCCCGCAGCAGAGCGTCTGGATGGGAACCTTTCATAGGTTCTGCGCGCGGCTGCTGAGGCAGTATGCCTCGCTGGTGGGACTGGCCGAAAACTATTCGATCTACGACGTTGCCGACAGCCGCGAGATTCTCAAGGCGGCAATCGAGGAGGAGGGGATCGAGCTGACGCACGTCACGCCGGAGTCGATCGCCCACGCCATCAGTTGGGCTAAGAACAGCCTGATCGGCCCGGATGACTACGTCCCCAGCCGCGGCCGGCAGATCGGCGGCATCGTCGAGCGTGTCTACCCGAAGTACCAGAAGCGGCTGCTGGCCGCCAATGCGGTCGATTTCGACGATCTGTTGATGCACGTGGCAGCACTTCTCAAGGAGAACCCCGAGCTGCGGCAACAACTCGACGAGAAGTACCGCTACATCCTGGTGGACGAATACCAGGACACGAACCTGGCACAGTACGCCATCGTGCGGGCGCTCTCGATCGACCACCCCAACCTGGCGGTGACCGGCGACCCGGATCAGTCGATCTACGGCTGGCGCGGGGCGAACCTGTCGAACATCCTCGAATTCGAGAAGGATTTTCCCAATGTGAAAGTCGTGCGGCTGGAGCAGAACTACCGCAGCACGAAAAGCATCCTCCGCATTGCCGACGAGCTGATCGAGCACAACGTCCGCCGCAAGAAGAAGCACCTCTTCACCGACAATCCCGAAGGGGATCCGGTCCGGTTGTACGCGTACCCGTCGCAGCGGGATGAGGCGGAGCACATCGCCATGATGATTGCCGAGGCGATCCGCTCCGGCCGCCGCCGGCCGCGCGACTTTGCCGTTTTCTACCGCATCAACGCCCTTTCGCGGCAATTCGAACAGGCGCTCCGCGAGCACGTCATTCCCTACCAGATCGTCAACGGGCTGGAATTCTACCAGCGAAAGGAAATCAAGGACGTCCTGGCGTATCTGCACCTGATCAACAATCCGCGCAGCGAGGCGGCCTTCCTGCGGATTGTCAACACGCCGCCGCGGGGCATTGGCAAATCGACCATCAGCCGCTTGCAAGCCCACGCCGCCCAGCACGGCGTCTCGTTGGTCGATGCAGCGCGGCAGGCCGGCATCGTTCCCGACATCAACAAGAAGTCGGCGATTGCCGTCGCAAGATTCGTAGCCATGTTCGACCGGGTTTGTCTGGTCGCGCACGCGCCGGTGGAAGAGATTGTTGGCACCGTGCTGGCCGAGAGCGGCTATCGCGAGGTGCTGGAGAACTCCGAAGACGAGGAGGATCAGGAGCGGCTGGCCAACGTCGAGGAACTGCTCACCGACGCCCGGGAGTTCGACATGCGACATCCCGGCGACGGGCAGCTCGAGCAATTCCTGGAAGAGACGGCGCTAGTGGCGGACACCGACGCCTGGGAAACCGAGAGCGACAAGGTCTCGTTGATGACGATGCATGCCGCCAAAGGGCTTGAATTTCCCATCGTGTTCATCGTCGCCTGCGAG
>DASRJP010000059.1:0-6778 GCA_035649415.1 Pirellulaceae bacterium
ACAACGTCAATTTCAACGTCAATCGTTTGGAGAAGGGTAAATATGAGATCGTGCCGACCGGTCAGATTCTCACGTCGGATGATCCGAGCGCCCCGTAGCCGCTTGCATACTTTGGGCGCAGATTCAGGCCCATTCCGGAGGTTAGCCCCCGGCTAGGAGCAATCACCCGCGCTTTACCAGCGTGATCTCGTTCCCCGTGTGGTTGAACTGCACCTCGTCCAGAAACGTGCGGATCAGCACCAGTCCCCGCCCTTCGCCCGAGATGAGCTGCTCTGGAGTGGACTTTGGCCCCGCGATCTCGCTGACGTTGAAGCCCGGCCCTTCGTCGCGAATCGTGATTCGGGCTTCTGCCGGCGTGAAGTGCGCGCTGACCAGCACGCGCCGCTCGCCGTAGGGCGCTGTCTGCCGCCGCTGGCTAGCCAGGTCGATAGTCCCGGTGCGGCTGCCGGCGGCCGCGGCCATCTCAGCCGTCGTCAACTCCAGATTGCCGTGCAGCATCGCGTTCTCCAGCGCCGCCCCGATCGCCTTGGCCAGCCGCACGCGGTCCGCCTTGTCCACGATTCCCATGTCCATCGCGGCATCCTGCAGCTCCGCCACCAGAGGCGCAATAAGTGCCGTGTCGCTGGGCAGCTCGTATCGCACCTCGTAATGCTTGAGGTACGGAGCGATCCGCTCGTGGCTGCGTCCACCGCCAAGTGCGATGACCCCTTCCACTGCCCGCGCGAGGTCGGTTGCCAGCCTCGTTTTGGGCACGAAGTCGGCCGCGCCGGCCGAAAGCGCCTTGAGTGCCGTCTCTTCGCTGCCGTGGGCCGTAATCAGGACGACCGGAATGCTTGCGTACCGGCGGTGGACGTGCTCGACCAGCGCCAGCCCGTCCATCTCCGGCATGAGCAGGTCGGTGACAATCGCCAGCGGCATTCGCTCGTCAACGTGCTCGAGCGCCTCTAGTCCGTTGGAAGCGAACTCGACGTGGAATCGCCCGCCCCGCTCGAGCAACTTGCCAGCCAGACGCCGGTCGATTTCCGAATCGTCAACAACCAGGACGTGTGTCATGGGCTGGCTCCGTGATTCGAGTGCCGCCGGATCCCATTTTCCCGCGCCGGGCGCGTCCTTGACCACCCAGGGGTAGGCACCTAGCCTAAAGGAATGACCAATAACAAGGCCCCAGTGACCAAGGGGGATTCCGATCTTTGCTGTGTCGGCAATGGTCAGGCACTCGATCTGGGCATCGCCTCGGGCTCGACGCCGATTGCCGCCAGCCAGTTTGACTTGCCCCGCATCGAGCGGGCGGTGCAGGAGATACTTTCCGCGGTTGGCGAGAATCCCGATCGCGAAGGGCTCAGGGAAACGCCGGCGAGAGTCGCTCGGATGTATGCCGAGATGTTTGCCGGCCTGGCGGTCGATCCGCGAGCGCATCTGCAAAAGGTATTCTCGGAAAAATACGACGAGGTGGTGCTTGTGCGGGACATCAGCTTCTGCTCGATGTGCGAGCACCATTTGCTGCCCTTCATCGGAACGGCTCATGTGGCGTACATCCCCAACGGCAATGTGGTCGGCCTGTCGAAGCTGGCCCGCGTGGTGGAAGTCGTTTCCCGCCGTCCGCAAGTGCAGGAGCGGATGACCCAGGACATCGCGCAAATGATCGAAGAGGAACTCGATCCCAAGGGGGTCGCCGTCGTCATCGAAGCCTCCCACAGTTGCATGACGATCCGCGGCATTCGCAAACCCGGCAGCACGATGGTCACATCCGCGATGAAAGGGCTTTTCCGCAACAATGTTTCGACGCGGGCGGAGCTAATGAACCTCATCTATGGGAAACGCGGATAGCTCGTGGTCTCGCAGAACAACGCCGCGGTGACGGGATATGAGAGTATGAGGGTATGCGAGTGATGCTGACCCTCACACCCTTTCACCCTTTCACCCCTACACCCTCGCACCCTCAATCCTGCCCGCGTGCCATCCCTTTGGCTGATCCTCGTCGAGTTCCTCTTCCGGCTGACGTTCGGCGTGGCCGTGTCGATGGGATTGACGCCGTCGAAAGTGGTAACCAGTGGGTTCTTTCGCGTCCACTTGTGGGTGCTGATGGGCGTAATGACCTTTGCGTCGCTGGCGCTGTGGGGGACGCGGCAGACGAATGGCACGGCATCTTGGCCGGCGTCGCTGTGGGTGGCAATTGCCGCAGCACTAGTCAGCTACGTCGGCGCTGTGATCTGGATGTACGAAGTTAGTTTGGTGGGCAAATTCGCCACTTGGGCCGTGGCCGGTTTGGCGATGCTTGGCTGCCAGTTGCATCCGTTTCCGAGTGCTCAGATTCCATCCGTATGGCTGCTGGTGGATCGTATTACCAGCGGCCTTGTGCTCGGCTCGATCACCACCTCCATGCTGCTGGGGCACTGGTATCTCAATACGCCCACGATGAAGCTCCAGCCGCTCAGGCGGCTGATCGCCTGCATGGCGATTTTCGTCGCCTGCCGCATGGTAGTCAGCGGCAGCGGCGCGTGGCTGGAGGGGACGCGACTGGCAGCCGCGGATGCGCTGACGCAGCAGTGGCTGTTATTTCTCACTCTTCGCTGGCTGGCCGGGCTGGTTAGCCCGCTGGGCCTGGCCTGGATGACGTGGCTGACCCTCAGAATCCCCAACACACAGAGCGCCACGGGGATCCTGTATGCCGCGGTAATTCTGGCATTCATCGGCGAACTGACGGCGCAGCTCATGTCCGCCTCGGCGACCTATCCACTATGATCAATTAAGTAGCAGGCGCACTCCGTGTGCCGTCCCGCAATACGGCACACGGAGTGTGCCTGCTACGTAAAGATGAACGTCACCTACCGTTGCCCGAACTGCCAGCAAACGACCCAGGCCGATTTCGGCCCGCAGGTGGTCGCCTGTTCCCGCTGCGGCACGCAAGTCGAGGTGCCCGCCGGCGCGGTGACCGACGATCGATTGACTCGCTGTCTCCTTTGTCCGAGCACCGAGCTCTTTGTCCGCAAGGACTTTTCGCAGACCCTGGGGGTCACCATTGTCGTCATCGGGTTTGTGATCAGCTCAGTGTTCTGGTACTACCGGATGCCACTGTGGACTTATGGCGTCTTGTTCGCCACGGCATTGATCGACGTGGTGTTGTATCTCACAGTCGGCAACGTTCTCCAATGCTACCGCTGCCAGGCCCAATACCGCGGCGTCCCTGGACTCGATCAGCACGAGCCCTTTGACCTGGAGACACATGAGAAGCACAGGCAGCAACAGGCTCGACTTCCACAGGCTGGGCGTGGCTGAAGCACCAAGTCTCAAGCACCAAATCACAAACAAATCGAAAGCACTAGATCCCAATGACGTTCACCAGGGCCGCCGGTCATTTCGACCTTGGTGCTTGTTTGCGATTTGGTGCCTGATGTTTGGAAATTATTCCTGATGGATCAACAACGAGAACGGATCCAGGCCGACCTCCGCGGGCTGATTGCCGGCGAGGTCCACTGCTCGGGCCCGTTCATTCAGATGTATGCCACAGACGGCAGCATTTACCAGGTGCCGCCGCTGGGAGTCGTGCGTCCGCGAGGGTTGGCCGATGTGCGGGCGACGGTCCGGTATGCCGCCGAGCAGTCGATTCCCATTCATGCCCGCGGCGCGGGGACTGGACTGGCCGGGGAGTCGCTGGGGCCGGGACTAGTAATCGACTTTTCGCAGGCCATGCGGCGGATCGTCAACCGGGACAGCGACACGGTCACGGTCCAGCCTGGCGTCGTGCTCGGGCAGCTCAACCGCTATCTCGCCGCCTTTGGCAAGCAATTCGGCCCGGATCCAGCTACAGGCGGCGTCACGACGATGGGGAGCGTTCTGGCGCTCGATAATTCCGGCAGTCACTGGCTGCGGTACGGCTCCGCCCGCCGCCACGTCGTCAGCCTTCACGTCGTGCTGGCCGATGGAGAGTCGTTCGAGGCGTCACGCCACCCGATCACCGACGCTCCTTACGTCGATCCCGTCCCGCGGCGGCGCGAGATCGTTCGTCGCCTGGCGGAGCTGATCGACCGCGAGAAGAACACCATCAAGGCGCACCAGCCGAAATCGCTCGTCAATCGGGCCGGTTATCACCTGGACGGCGTACTGGCTGATGGCCAGCTCGACCTGGCGCGGCTGCTGGTGGGGTCCGAAGGAACGCTGGCATTGATCACGCAGGCGACGCTGCGAACCGAACCAATCCCCAAGCATCGCGGCCTGGTGCTGATGTTTTTCGACAAGCTGGAAGCGGCGGCCACTGCCGCCCAGGACGCGGTCGAAATGCAACTGGCGGCTTGCGACCTCATGGACCGCCGCATCCTGCGGCTGGCTCGGGACCTCGATCCGCGCTACGCCGCCGCCATCCCCCGCGATGCCGAGGCCATGCTGATGGTCGAGCAGCAGGCCGACGATCAGCGCGACGTCATCGAAAGCCTCCAGCAAGTGGCGCTGCGCTGGCAGCGGAAGCGGCGGCTGGCGTTCAACTTCCATTTGGCGCTGGCGCCCGAGGAATATGACACGTTTCGTCGCCTGGCGCGGCGCGTCTCGCCGACTTTGTACCGCGTGCCAGGCCCGCAGCGCCCCGTGCCGTTTGTCGAGGATATTGCCGTGCCCCCCGCGGTACTCCCCGAGTTCCTGCTCAAGATGCAGAAAATCCTGCAAGTGCATCAGATCACGGCCTCCTTCTTCGCTCACGCCGGCCATGGGCAATTGCATGTGCGGCCGTTTCTGAATCTGAGCGACCCCAAAGACCAGCAGACGATGCAGGCACTGGCAGCGGACCTCTATGAGGAGGCGATTGCCGTCGGCGGCACGATCAGCGGCGAGCACGGCTGCGGCCTCTCGCGGACGTGGTTTGTCAAACGGCAGTTCGGACCGCTGTACGACGTGTTCCGCGAGGTAAAGCGGATTTTCGATCCCGCGAACCTGCTCAATCCGGGCAAGGTCGTGGCCGACGTCCCCCAGCCGCTGACCAAGAACCTGCGACCGTCGCGCGAAGACGGCCTGCTGATGCAGCCCGTAGAACGGAATTCATTCCGTTCCTCGGAAGTAGACGATTCGGCGCCTGCGGTGAACGGAATGAATGCCGTCCCACCTGCCGAGCCCGCCAAGGTCGCCGACAAGCCAATGGAGCTGCACCTGATCTGGCAAGACAAGCTGGCGCCGACGGCCAACCTCTGCAACGGCTGCGGCCGCTGCCGCACGCAGTCTCCCGATGCGCGGATGTGCCCGATCTTCCGCTTCGCTCCTGCGGAGGAGGCGTCTCCCCGCGCCAAGGCGAACTTGATGCGGGGGGTCATCAGCGGAGAGCTCGACCCCCGCGAACTGACCCAGGATACGCTCAAATCGCTGGCCGATCTGTGCGTCAACTGTCACCAGTGCCGCCTGGAGTGTCCGGCGGGCGTCGATATTCCCAAGCTCATGATCGAGGCCAAGGCGCAGTATGTTGCCAGCAACGGCATCGACATGACAGATTGGATCGTCACGCGCCTCGATATGGTGTCGCGCTGGGCGTCGCTTCTGGCGCCGCTTTCCAATTGGGCCCTGCATAACCGGGTCATGCGCTGGGTGCTGGAAAAAACCGTCGGCATCGCCCAGGGGCGAAAACTTCCGCGGATCGCATCTTCCACGTTCCTCCGCCGCGCGGAAAAGCTGCGCCTCACTAGGGCCACGCGGCGCACCGGCGGCAAAGTGCTTTATTTCGTCGATCTGTACGCCAACTGGTTCGATGTGCAGCTCGCCGAAGCGTTCGTGGCGATCATGCAGCACCACGGCATTTCGGTCTACGTCCACCCGCACCAGCGGGCCAGCGGCATGGCCAAGATTGCCGTGGGCGACATTGACCGCGCCAAAGCGACCGCCGCCCGCAATGTGGCGCTGCTGGCGGAGGCCATTCGTCAAGGCTACGAGATTGTGGCCACGGAGCCTTCCGCGGTCTTGTGCCTGACGCACGAGTATCGCCATTTGCTCGATGACGACGACGTGCGGCTCGTGGCCGAGCACACCAGCGAAGCCTGCACGTATCTCTGGCGGCTGCACGAAGCGGGCAAGCTGGAACTCGATTTCCGGCCAATTAACCTGGTCCTGGGCTACCACACGCCATGCCATCTCAAGGCCCTGGACGTCGGCACTCCTGGCGAGCGGCTATTGAGGCTGATCCCCGGTCTCGCCGTGCGGCATATCGAGCGGGGCTGCTCGGGAATGGCGGGAACTTATGGTCTCAAGCGGGAAAATTACCGCAATAGCCTGAGGGCCGGCTGGGGGCTCATCCGGGCCCTCCGCGACCCGTCCATCGACCTCGGGACGACCGAGTGCAGTGCGTGTAAAATGCAGATGGAACAAGGCACCACCAAACCCACCATCCATCCGCTCAAGATCCTGGCGCTGGCTTACGGCCTGATGCCCGAGATCGACAAGCTGCTGACGGCCCGCAGCCAGGAGTTGACGATCACATGATCGTGCGCGTCAAGCTGTTCGCCGTGGCTCGCCAGCGGGCGGGAAAGGACCACGTGGAGGTGGAAGTGCCGGCGGCTGCCGCGACCGTCGCCGATTTGCGGGTCGCGATTGCCAAGCGTTGTCCGGCGCTGGCCGACGTGCTGCCGCACGTGAAAGTTGCCGTGAACAGCGACTATGCAGCGGATGCAACTCGGCTGCCGGCGAATGCCGAGGTGGCGCTGATTCCGCCGGTGAGCGGAGGATAAGAGAGAATGACCAATGACCAAGCACCAATGACCAATGGGAAAGTGTCGATGGCTTGCTCGTCATTGGTCATTGGGATTTGGTC
>DASRJP010000060.1:0-35037 GCA_035649415.1 Pirellulaceae bacterium
CGGAGCGCGGGCCGAATCGATCCGCCGCAACTGGCGAAAGGCGTATGGCCTATTGGCCGAGCCGCAGCTCAAGGCGGCCTTCGATATTGCCAAGGAAAGCGACAAGGTCCGCGAGACCTACGGCAGTCACCTGTGGGGATCGAGCGCGCTGGTCGCCCGGCGGTTGATCGAGACGGGCGTACGGTTCATCGATCTCTATTTCGACGGTTACAGTTACCGCGTCAACACCGGCTTCGACACGTACTGGGACACGCACAGCAAAAACTTCGAGCAGCTCAAGAAGGGGAACCTGCCGATGTTCGACCAGGCGTTTGACGCGCTGGTCGCCGACCTCGATGCCCGCGGCCTCCTGGACGAGACCCTGATCGTCGTCAGCTCCGATTTCGGCCGCACGCCGCGGGTCAATGGCAGTGCCGGCCGCGACCACTGGACCGACTGCTACAGCGTGCTCTTCGCCGGCGCGGGCATTCGCGGCGGCACTCTCTGCGGCGCGAGCGACGCCCACGCGGCCTACGTCAAGGAGCGGCCCACGCGTCCGGCCGATATCTGCGCGACGATCTTCCATCTGCTTGGCATCGACCCGGAGATGACCGTGCAAGATCGCGTCGGACGGCCGATTCCGATTGCCCACGGCGGCACTGCGATTGGGGAAATCCTGGTCTGATCTCGCGGGTCAATCCCATCGTAGCGGCCATGCGACTTAATGGCGCGGTGCCGCGGCCTGAGTGACGATGTTTTCCGGGCGGGAAATGCGAATGCTCTCTGCTAGCGTTTCGGGCGGGGTGGCACATGGAATGTGTCTTTGACCACTGGGCCGCTAGCACTGTTTCGCGTTGACAGATTCGCGCCAAACCGCGTATTTTGTTGCTCCCGCGGAAAACCGAAGAAATCATTCCGTTCACGAACGAACCGTTCCTCGCTTGGTGCGATGGACAGGCTCAAAACCTGTCCGACGTGGCAAGGATGCCATCGTGACGCGACGCACGGATGCTATTGCCCAGCCGACGCCGCTGCGCTCCCTCCGCAGCCGGCTCCTGCACCGCTTCCATCACAGCGGCCTGTCATATTTCCTCTACCGCTACCGCTACCTGGCCTGCTTCACCGTCATTGGACTAGCCTCGATCTTGCTCGAGCTGGCCCTGCTGCGCTTTCTCCCCACGAGCTGGTCCCGCGCCGCCACCTGCGGCACGGCCTTCCTCGTAGGCATGCTGTTTTCGTTTTCCCTGAACGCCTTTTTCAACTTCCACGTCCCGTGGAAGCATCTCAAACGGTCGTTTGGCTGGTTTGCCGCCATTTCGATTCTCTCCTTCACTCTGAACATGGCCAGCGTCCATGTCTTCCACGGCATCTTTGGCGCGTCGTATGAAAACCTGCGGCTGGCGTCGGCTGCGATCCTGTTCTGGGTCGGTTACCGGCTGCACCGCCGCTTCACGTTCGACATGGCCAAGAACTTCGGCCTGGCCATTTACGCCAGCGAAGCGGAAGATCCCTGGAAGTTGTTCGACGCCGTAGGACGCAACTGCGATCACGTCCACGTCGATCTGATTGACGAAACGATGTCGCCGGCCGCCGCGCCGGTCTGCCTCGAGCACATCCGCACCGCTCGCCACCTCTGGCCCGGCTGCCCCGTCGCGCTGCACGTCATGTCGCGACTGCCGCGGCAATGGATGGAGGCGACCTGGGACCTGGTGGACTGGTATCTGCTGCACATCGAGTCCGAGGACGACCTGTCGGACTTGATCTTCCAGTGTCGCGTGCGGGGGAAGAAGGTCGGCGTGGTTTGGCGGCCGGGATTCGATCCGGCGGGTCTCTTGCCATATTTGCCACATGTCGATTTCGCGATGGTGCTGGGGATTCGCGAGCCGGGACGCAGCGGACAAGCCATGTGCCCCGAGGCGCTGGACGTGGTGGCCACGCTCAGCGCCCTCCGCGGGCGGTACAAGTTCGAGGTGATGTTCGACGGCGGCGTGAAGACAACTAACGTGGCCGACATTTCGGCTCGCTACATCGTGGCAGCCTCGGCCGTGATTCAGGCGGACAATCCGATCCAGGCCGCCCACATGCTTCGCAGTGCCGCTCTGTTTCACCCGCACGTGCGCTTTGGAAGTCCAAAACGGCGGAAGGAGAAGAGCCCATGAGCGATCTGGGGGCGCTGCGAGAGGCAGTGTGTGCGGTCAATCGCGGACTGCCGGCTGCCGGACTGGTGACGATGCACAGCGGCAACGCCAGCGGCATCGACCGCGCCAGCGGGCGGCTGGTGATCAAGCCGTCGGGAATCGATTACGCCACGCTGACGCCCGACATGCTCGTTGAGGTCGACCTGGACAGCGGTGACGTGATCAACACCAAGCTGCGGCCGAGCGTCGATCTGCCGCACCACCTCTATATTTACCGCCGCGATCCGTCGGTCGGCGGCGTGATCCACACGCACAGCAACTATGCCACCGCCTTTGCCGCCTGCCACGAGCCGATCCCGCTGGTGCTGACGGCGATTGCCGACGAGTTTGGCGGCGAGATTCCCTGCTGCCCGTTTGCCGAGTGCGACGGGGACGAGCTGGGGCGGCTGATCTTCGCCCATCGCAGCGCGGCCCCGGCCATTCTGCTGGCTAATCACGGCGTGTTCACCTGGGGCCAGGACGTGCACGCGGCATTCAAGGCGGCGGTGATGACTGAGGACGTGGCCAAGACGGTCTTCCTGGCCCGGCAGCTCGGCGAGCCGCGCGTGATTCCCATGGCCTCGGCGAAAAAATACTACGAACGGTATCACACGCGGTACGGACAGAAGGCCGCGTAGCTGGAAAGGAAATGCAAAATGATCAATGCAAATTGCAAAATGCAAAAGTCAGGATTCAGCGCCTCCGCGCATTTTGACTTTTGCATTTTGCAATGATCATTTTGCCTTTGCCGCGACCTTGATCCGCCAGCATCAGTCAGGATAAGCAATGTCGAGCGCACCCCAGCTCTCCATCGTCCTCCCCTGCTACAACGAGTCCCGCGGCATTGAGGCGATCCTCAGCCGCTTTGCCGAAGTCGGCCGCGGACAGGATTTCGAGCTGATCCTGGTGGACAACGGCTCGAAGGACAACACGCAGGAAGTTCTCGCGCGGCTGCTGCCGCGGTTTTCGTTCGCCCGCAGCGTGAAGGTCGAGGTCAACCAGGGCTACGGCCACGGCATTTTCACCGGGCTTTCCGCGGCCCGCGGGGAAGTGGTTGCCTGGTCGCACGCCGATTTGCAGACCGATCCGGCGGACGTGTTCCGCGCCTGGGCCGCGTATCGCAATGCCCAGCGCCCCGAGCGGACGATGGTCAAGGGGCGGCGCTTTGGCCGGCGGCTGTCGGAGAAAATCATCTCGCTGGGAATGCAAGTTCTCTCGACGCTCGTCTTTCGGACGTACATGGACGAGATCAACGCGCAGCCGAAGCTTTTTCACCGCGACCTCCTGGCGCACGTCACCAGTCCCCCGGTCGATTTCAACTTCGACCTGTACGTGCTGGTGATGGCCAAGCGGCACGGCTGGCGGATCGAGTCAATCCCGGTGCAATTCCCGCCGCGCAAGTACGGCCATTCCAACTGGGCCGCGACGTGGCGCTCGAAGATTCGCACGATCCTGCGCAGCGTGAGGTACATGTTCTCGCTGGCGCTGGCAGGACAATGAATGACCAATGACCAAGCCCCAATGACCAACCGGAAAGGGAACGAGTTCAGGCATTGGTCATTGGGGCTTGGTCATTTGCCCTTTGCCAACCGGCGGCTGAGGCACTCCATAGCGGGCTGGCAGTGCATGCCGCTGGAACCAGAGCAGCCGATGGTCGTACTGGGCAAAGTCGAGCAGCCGATCGGGAGTAACGGTCAGCGCCCTAGCGCCATAGTTCGATTCGTAGAGGTCGATCGTCCGCACATGCAGCGCGAAGAGTTCTTCCAGCGGCAGACCCGGCGCCACTTGGGCCCACAGCATGCGATCCTCGCGGCACTGCATGGGGTTTTCTTCGGCGGCCGCTGCTTCCGCCAGGCAACTGCCGAAGTAGGTCGCCACAAAGGAAGCCAATAGCGCCTCGACCTGCGGGCTGCCATACGAGTCATTCGTCAGCGGCACAGCGGCGACGGGAACTGCGCTGGCTGCCGGCTGCTCTGTGGAGTCGAGCCGGGCAGTCTCGATCACTCGGCCGTCGTCGAATACCGTCACAAAGCTGGGGGCCGATGTTTCGTCCGATTGCGACACCTCGCCGCGAATCCGTCGATCCGGCGGGAAAAAGTATCGGACCCAAGTCGGCCAGGGGAGATACGACAATTGAAAATCACCGATCAGCCCGCAGCGCAGGGCCATGAACTCGGGAGTCAAGCGGTCGAAGGTCCGGTAAACGTCCCGCGGCAATTGCTCCGGCCGCAGCGGCACCAGTACAAAGTCGAGATATCGAATGCGGAAGTGCCACCACATGGCCATTTCGGCCAGAATCAGCATACCGAATGCCAGCCAGGGTAGCGGCCCGCTGATCACTTCGCTTTGCAGCAGGTAGGCAAGAGCCGCAATCGCTATCCACAGCGCGACATGGATCCTAGTTTTCGTGCTGCCCCGCATGCGTCCGCCCGCCGGTCTACGAGGTTAGAAGTCGCCCCATGACAAGCGTAGGTCGCCATTGGCAATCGACGGTGGCGCGAAGGATCAGTTGCTACAGTCGGCACAACCGGCGAGCACTAAGAATCAGTCTTCCCTGGCACCGGTCGGCGTGCTTGGACCCTGATTGGTGGTCCCGCCCTGTTCCGCCTGCCTCCGAGTCCCGATTGCCCAGACGATTCCGGCAAATATGGCGAAGACAGCTCCACCGAGCGCTCCCCAGCCAAAGATGCGGCAGACGAGTGCCGTGATGGGGCCGTTGTCATCAATGACGGAGAACCATGAATTCTCCCTGATGACAAGCATGCCAATGACGCTGCCGACTGAGGTGACCAGTCCGGCGATGCAAAACAGTCGCGACCAAAGGATTTCGGTCCCCATGCCGACGATTTTAGCAGTCGCAGGCCGTTGGCATCCGTCGTTAGAAGTGATATCAGGCTCTGCCGCCTCACACGTCATGAGGTGAGGCGGTTGTTCCATTGCGCCACCGCCGCCGCGGCGCTACGAATTCTCGTCCAGGTCAGAATCCGCCAGCGAGCCTTGCGCCTCTGGCCCGGGGAGCGGCACTGGGTCCTGCGCGCGGCGGACCACCTGGCCCCGCTGATCGCGGTAGGCCGATCCGGCGGCGCCGCTGCTTCCCATGCGCTCGGGGGTCATCGGCTGGGCCGGCGTGCGGCGGAATTCCTGGATTCGCACCCCGCCGGTCCCGCCGCCGTAGGGCGTGTGGACGCTGACGAGAAGCGGCCCCTGAATCACGTAGGACTGGTCGAGAGACGTCATTGCCTCGGCCACGTCCGCCATCTCGTCCGTCACCGCGTCGCGCACGGCGGCAATGCCGGCCACGGCGCCGATCGTCAGGACCGAGGTCAGGACAGTCCATTCAAACGACAACACGCCGTCCGTTTCGCGCCACATGCGGGCCAATAGGTTTCTCACGATGTCACTCCTGGTGCAAGGTTGCCTCCGGCGAGGGGCACACTCGCCGGAGGCAAATCGGATGAAGCGCCGGCACAACCGGCCTATTCAGCATCTTTGGCACAAACCGCGCCGTTTGCACGCAAAAAGTGAAGAATACTTAGCGAAATCTTCAGAAGGTTTTGCGCCGTCAAGACTTAAAAGCGCAGCGGCACGTTCGATTTTCCGCTCGTGGCCGGCCAGGGATGTCAAGAACCGTTAGCGCTGCCGCCCTGGTCTGAACAGAATGTTCAAGAATCGAAGCGCGTGAATTACGTGTTCGTTTTGAGCTTTCGAGATTCGGGTTTCGAGCCTGTTTCGGATTTGGTGCTTCAAGTTTCGGATTTTGGTTTCACGCTGGCGGCCTTCGTGTCGAGCACGCTGCCGCCCGCTCCGCTCGTCGTCCCGGAAACCGCTTGCGGATTTACGTCGACAATCATCCCCCGCCGGTCCTGGTAGATGATGCGCACGTGCGACAGGCCCGAACGGCTCTCGGCCGCGACGAGCGACGCCAGCTTCCCGTTGCGCTCCTTGCTGACCAGCAGGTACTGCACCTGGTGGTTGCGGAGCGTATGGAGCCAGACTTCGTCGCCGCGGAAAATCTTGCGGTAATCCTCGAACGTCTCGGGCCGCGACAGGTGGATGTGCGAGTAGATCAGCGGCTTGAGCTGTCCCTGGCTCGTCCAGACCAGGTAATCCGCCCAGTCCATCGGCGCGGCAAAATTCCCCGCCAGGTTCAGCCGCCGCGCCTGGTCGGCCAGGTGCACCGGCGTCTCGCGGACCGTCACCGGCACTTCGCCCCGCTCCCGCCCCGTCATCAGGCTGTAGCTCGGGGGCGCGATGATGGCCGCGGCAAAGACGCACCCGATCGCGATCAGCGTGTGGATTGCCGCTGGCTCGTCGGCCGGCTCGGCAATGCTCCGCTCGTTGCGGAGTTTTTCCCAGGCGGCAGCCAAGTGCGGCGTCATGACCCACGGCCAGACGACAGCCCACCAAGCCAGCATGCGGATGGCCGACAGCGTCGCCAGGGCGAACAGCGCTAGCAGTAAAACCTCGTACAGCTCGAAGCGGCGAGCGCCAATCTTCCACAGGCAGGCGGTCGCGATCAGCGAGACGATCAGCAGCACCCCGGTAAGGCTCTTAGGCGTCAGCGGCTGCCACTCGCTGATATACGACAGGGCGGCATGCTCGCCGAAGAACAGGATCCGCGGCAAAAGGAGCGGCCCGTGCGGGTTGACGCACGCACCGGCCAAAAGCAGAAACAGAGCCAACAGCGCCCGCGATAGCCGCGGGTCGAAAATGCTCTTGCGCAACGCGTACGCATTGTCGCGCAGCGCCTGCTGCGCGATGCCCAGGACGTAGCAGCCGAGGATCGCCAGCCCCATCAGGATCGAGCCGTGCAGGTTGGCCCACAACATTCCCACGAGCGGCAGCCACGCGAGCGGATGACGCTTTGTGGGCAACTCCGCGCAGGCCAGCAGCACCAGCGCCGCGCCCAGTTGGCCAAAGAGCTGTGGCCGGATCGTGCCCACGATCGGCAGATCGAGCAGAAACATGGCAGCTCCGGCGACTGCCGCAAAACGGACCGCCGCGCCGCGGCGGACCACCGCCAGCATCAGGATTCCGGCCGACAGCGTCACCAGCAGCGCGTGCCCCAGCACGAGCCCTTCATTGCCCAGCGCTTGCTGCGCGCCGTAGCCGATCACTTGCGACAGCCAGGCCGCATGCAGGACCGGTGCCTGCGCGGGATTGGCGGCAAACGGATCATGCACCGGAAACGCCGCATGCTGGACAATCCAGCGGCCGAAGTCGAGATGGCCCCACAGGTCGGTATGGTTGAGGCGGTTGAAGCTCGTCAGCACGAAGATGGCGCAGAGCGTAATGACTGCCGTCAGCATGCCCCGCGACGTGCGGGGAAAATACGGGCTGGTCAGATAGTCGCGCCGCAGGCAGTCGGGAAGCTGGTCGGCGGGAACGGTGAAAGGAGCGCTCATTCGGATTGCGAATTGCAGATTTGTCTACTGTCTCGTGTCCCCTGATTCCTAACCTCCCGCCTCTGACCTCTGCTCTCTGACGTCTGCTCTCTGACCTTTGACCTCTTCCTCCACGCCTCCATCGGCTCCACGCCCTTCCACAGGCAGAGTGCCCTGGCCGCATGCGAGTAGGGCCCGTAAGCCTTGTGTAGCTGACCGGCGTCCAGTTCCAGCAGCGTCCTGGTCAGCCACTGACCGGCGCGGACGATTGTTTCCCGCGGCGGCTGGACTTCCGCCGGCGCCAGCGCCAGCCATTCCAGGTGGTGTCCGGTCACCAGCAGTTTGTCGTGGAGAGTCGACTCCGCGAATTTCGACTTTGAGTTTTCGACTTGGGGCTGGTTTTTCGACCAGCCGCTGGACCAATAGCCGTCGACCGACTGCGACCGTACAAGCCGATCGCTGGCCTGCTTCATGTAGGTGCGCATTCGCTGCCGGACGCGCAGCGGCAGTGCGGGCGACTGCTGGTCAATGCGGTACATCACCGCCAGGGCTTCCAGGCGGTGCAGGCCGCCGCACGGTCCCAGTTCAGCCGGCTTGTCGGTCAGCTCCTTGACGAGCGCTTCGACATCGATCTTCTCTCCATATTTGTTGCGCCAAGGTACTAGCGGATGCGCATAGCGCGCAAAGGCGATGATCGACCACTCATATTCGTGGCGGCCGAGGTAGAACCGCTGCATCGAGCCAGTCAGCAGATCGGCGACGCGGGACTGGCCGCCGCGCAGGTGCAGCGGCGCATCCAGCGGCACTCCCGATTCGGCCAGCGTGGCCAGCACGTCGTCGGTGTGGTAGCTCGAGGTGTGCTGAAATTCGGCCGCGTCGTCATACGACCGCAAGTCCACGCCGCCATCGCCGCGGTAAAACAGCGGCGGCGATTTTTCCCCCGCCAGTTGCTGAAAAACCCGGTCGTCGAGCAGGTAGTCGCGCATCACCGGGCCGCTGGTGACCGAGGGATCGCCGAATTCGGCGCCCGGTCCCCACAAGCGCAGGGCATGGACGAGATGGTTGCTGGTGAGCCCGTCCCGCGGCGGCTTGACGCGCTCGAGCACCGCGGCCAGTTGATCGCCAGTGCAGACGCGCTCCTCGCGGCTGCTGGCAGTCACCGGCCACGGCTCACGCCTCGGCAATCTGAGGCTGTCCATGGGCGGCGACGCAAAGCCAAAGATGAGGCGATATGCCGCCAATGCCGCGATGAGGATTGCCGGCGGCAATACAAGGCGGCTGATTCTCTGAAGCATGATCCACCGCTCGGCTGGAAGTCGTGTCACAGCAGTCCGAACTTTTTCATCTTGTTGTAGAGCGTCACGCGGCTGATCCCCAGCTCGGCGGCCGTCTCCTTGCGGCGGAAATTGTTGCGCTGCAAGCAATCCTCGATGATTCGACGCTCGAGCACGTCCACGCGGGCTTCGAGCGTTGCCGTGGCGGTGCGGAGCGGCCCGCCCATGGCGGCAGATGCGACCTGCTCGCCCGACAGACTGTCGCGGGACGAACTGGAGCGAAGCGGATGGAAATAGTCCGCCGCCGCGGCGATTTGCGTGCCGAGCGGAATGTGCGGCGCCAGCGGCCGTGCGGTCGACGCTATGGGGTGCAGACGACCGGCAATGCCGACGGGAAGCGCTACTCGAGCCGCGTCTTCCGCGACCCGGCTGTCGGAAAGCGGCGTTCTGGCAAGCAGGCTGGCCGGCGCACCGGCTGCGGCAGCGGCGCGGAGCGAGCTAGGAAGATCGTTGACGCTCAGCACACCGCGCTGGCAATACAGAACAGCGCGGCGAATGATGTTTTCCATCTCGCGGACGTTGCCCGGCCACTGGTAGCGACGAAGGGCTTCGAAGAAGTCCGGTTCGATGAGCCGTAGTTGAATGCCGTGCGTGCGGCTGTGCTCCAGCGCGAATTTTCGCGCCAGGTATTCGATGTCCCAGGGGCGCTGGCGCAGCGGCAGCAGGTGGAAGTTGAGGATGTTCAGCCGGTAGTAGAGGTCAGTGCGAAAGCTGCCCGCGCGGACCAGCTCTTCCAGGTCGTAGTTGGAAGCCACGATCAGCCGCGCCTGCGAATACTGCGTCTCGTTGCTGCCGACCGGGTCGTACTCGCCCGTTTCGATCACCCGCAGCAGCTTGGCCTGCTGCTCGAGCGGGAGCACGTCGATTTCATCGAGCAGCAGCGTGCCGGAGCCCGCGGCGGCGAATTTTCCTTCCCGGTCGCGATCGGCTCCCGTGAACGCTCCCTTGACGTTGCCGAACAGCTCGCTCTCGATCAAGTCCGGCGGCAGCGCGCCGCAGGCCACGGTGCAAAACCGGTCGTCGCGACGGTCCGACAACTCATGGATCAGCCGCGCGAGAAAAGTCTTGCCGCAGCCGGTCTCGCCGATCAAGAGCACCGTCACATTGTGCCGCGCGGCCACCTTGATCTCGTCCATCGTTTCGAACATCTCGGGAGTGAACGTCACGAGCGAGCGGCTCTGACCGTGCAGTTCCTTGTGGGGCATTTCGCTCCAAAAGCCAGCCAGCTCACCTTCCAGGTCCTGCTGAGGCGCCAGCAGGCGGCAGAGCCGGCCGTAGTCGAGCGGAAATTCGAACGATTCGTCCGCCGCCTTTTCGGCGAGCTTCCGCAGCCGTAGCGGGCAGTCTTCGTCCAGCAGGGCAAATAGCGGCGCCTCCTCGATCGCCTCGCCCAGCTCGGCGAGGAAACGCCCCGGCGAATGCCCGTCGAGCGTCAAGCGATCCATATGCACGAGCACGGCGCCGGCTGGACTCGACTTCAACCGCTCGTGCAGCGACTGGAGCGTGTCGCAGGGGACGATCATGCGCTGTCCCTCGAACTGTTGCCCCAGCTCCAGCAGCAACTTTTGATTTCGTGACAGGACCAGGGTCTTGGCGGTCATCGCGCAGCTCGAAAATGAAAAGAACGGTAAGGCATCCGGCCCGAGCGGGCCGCGGCGCGGCACAATTGCCGAAGCGCCTTGTCTACGTTTCCACGCTAATTGGGTGGAAAACTTGACCAAGTGCAAAACTTCCTGAGCACCGTGAAATCTTTCCAAAGCGCGGCAGGTGTTAGCGATCGCGCCGAGGATGACGACCGACCGCCGCTAGCAGCGGCTGGGGGCGGCGACGTTGCCGCCGGCGCGCTTCTGGTGCCGCCAACTTTGACGGTTATGCCGGTGGCAGTGGTCGCACCGAGGAAACTCGATACTCCTAGCAGGACGGCCGATGCAGCCTACGAGGGGCACGCGCCGTCTGGCCGCGCTCAGCGACCTTGCAGCTCTCCGCGACCCAGGAGAAATCCCGCTCATGAACGCATTGCTGCTTTCCATCCTGGCGCTCGGCGGAGCGCACGGCGCGGCACACAGCGTCGCCTCGCACGGGGGAGAGGTCGCCGGAAGTTGCGACGGCTCTAGTGGCGGCGGCTGGGGACACGACGGTTGGTGGCGCGGCCACGCCAGTTGCCACGGACCAATGCCGCAGACTTGCTATAACCCGGGCTACGGCTGTTATCCCGGTACGCGGCACATGAACCGGTATCCGGCGTTCCACGGCACTTACTATCGCCGGCCGTACAACTATCGGAACGTCTTCGACTACCCATGGCACGCCGACCTGCACGAGCCGACGTCGCTGTTTTCATACGGCGTCACGGGAGATCCTGGCGGAGCGCGAGCGGATTTCGCTCCTGAGCCGCTACAGCCAGTTCCCACGTCGTCGGCCGCGCTGCCACTGCACCGTCAGATCGAGCGCTCGACGGCCGAAGCTCCACCCGCCCGTGCTCCTCGTGGCCTCTCCACGCTGCGCAGGTAAGCGCGGCAGCAGCGCTAACAACTTTATCTGGTTTCGTAGTCGATTTTGTGGCGAAAAAGCCACCATCGCATTGGCCCTGCGCTCATCCGCACCGCGAACATTTGCCGGTTGTGCTGCATTCGCCAGCGCGCTTGCAAGTCGCTTTACAGCAAGATGTTGCGCACCGCAGTCCGGACATCGTTGGACGATTACACAAGTATTACCAACCCCAGACAGAGCGCAGACCGAGCGGCAGCCGACGTCCCCTAATATTCCGTGTAGAGCGACCCTGGAGAGAAAGTCTTTCGAGGGTTCGCCGATGGAACCGCCAGGCCACTAACAGCCGGATCAGCCTGGCCACCCTTTCAAGGAAAGCACGGATTCATGTCGCAAGCTGCACCTAGATTGAACACCACGCTGAATCTGGCTGGCCCGGCCACGCTCGATCGCAAGACCCGACCGATGTCTCCTCCCGATTCGCGGCACATCAGCGATCTGCCGGAAAAGCGCCGCCACAAGCACGAGACGCGCGAGTCCAAAAAGCAGGTCCCCCATGTCGCGGCCGAGCCCGAGCCGAGCGAAAAGCGCTCCCTGATTAACTGGCCGGTCGTGTTCTGGATCGGCGTGCTGCATATTGGCGCCTTGGCCGCGCCGTTCTTCTTCTCGTGGCAGGCTGTGGTCCTCGTGTTCGCGCTGCACTGGCTGACCGGCGGCATTGGGATCTGCCTGGGCTTTCATCGCTTGATCACGCACGGCAGCTTCCAGACCTGGCGGCCGGTGAAGTGGCTGATTGCCCTCATCGGCGGACTGGCCGGAGAGGGCTCGGTGATCGACTGGGTCTCCAACCATCGCAAGCATCACGCCCACAGCGACCAGGCCGAAGATCCCCATTCGCCGAACGACGGCGGCTGGTGGAGCCACATATTGTGGCTGTTGTTCATGTCGTCCGGCGAAGCGCACCAAAAGCACGTCGAGCGCTGGTCGCCCGATCTGCTCAAGGATCCCGTGTTACGCTCCGTCGGGGCCTGGTTCCTGCCGTCGAACATCATCTTCGGAGTGATCCTGGGAGCGATCGGCTACGCCGTGGGCGGCTGGTACCTGTGCGCTTCGTTCGTCACGTGGGGGATGTTCGTGCGGCTGTGCTTCGTGCTGCACAGCACGTGGTTCGTCAATTCGGCCAGCCACATGTGGGGCTACCGCAACTACGTCACCACCGACGACAGCCGCAACAACTGGTGGGTGGCGCTTTTAAGCTACGGCGAAGGGTGGCACAACAACCACCACGCCTATCCCCGCATGGCCCCGCACGGCCACCGCTGGTGGGAATTCGACCTGACGTTCCGCACGATCCGGCTGATGCAGCTCTGCGGCCTGGCGTGGGACGTGGTCGATTACAAGCGGGGCGGAAAAGCGGATTAGGTAAGAGTCTGCGTTCCGCAGTTGCCAGCGGCCCTCCGAATGTTCAAGATGGAGCACAGCGGATCTTTGATAGTCATCCGCTGCGATTCCTGACGCGTGAGGTGCCCTGTGCTTTCCCTTCTTCTTGCTGCCTGCGCGCTCGGCACAGCGCCAGAGCTTTCCGATGAGACGTTCGAGCAAATTGCCGAGGCGATCAGACCGCGGGATGCTGAGTTGGCGTTCCTCAAGATCGGCTGGCGCGAGTCGTTCCACACCGCAGTCAATGAAGGCCGCAAGGCCAACCGGCCGATCCTGCTGTGGGCCATGAACGGCCACCCGCTGGGCTGCACGTGAAACAACGGCCTAGACGCCAGACAGTCTGTCTGGACCGATCCCGAGGTGGCCGCACTGGCCCGCTTTTTCATTCCCGCGGCAGACGAAGTCGGCCGCTTGCAATCCGGCAACGATGAAGAGTGCCTGCTGTTTCAGAAGATTGCCGAGCAGGGGCATTATGCCGGCCGCACGAAGCCGTCGAGCACACGTCAAGGAACCTACGCGACGACGGCCGACGGGCAGCTCTTGATCTCCTGGAACACGAATGATCCGCGCGTCGTGACCAGCAAGCTGCGGCAGGCGATCGCCAAGTGGCAAGAGCTTCGGAAATCGGAAGAACCGCCGCCGGATCTGCCAGCGCTCGATGAGGAAAAACTGAACCGAGAGGAACGGTTCTATCCCCGAAATGGTCTCGTGCTGCGCGTGAACACGCGCGACTTGCCGCGCGACCCGCCGCAGGAAGGGCGCTACGCCCAGGCCTGGAATCAAGACTTCGCCTGGTTCCAGAAGGACGAAGCGCGGCAATTGATGCCGCCAGCGCTTACGGTCGATGCGACGCACCAGGTGCCGCGAGCGCTCGTCGATCGGCTGGCGCGAATGCACCTGGTGGACAACGTGCGTGGGCAGACGACGCACTTCCCAAAGGGGGCGGCTCGCGAGTTGACGCTCACCAGTCGGATCACGGCACTGGAAGGGGACGTGGTGACACTCCGCCTGGAGGGACGCACGAAAACGCTCGAGGAAGGGCGGTGGTCGATCGGCGGCTTTCGCGATGCCGATCGCCCAACTGCACAGTCGCGGGGCATAGAGCTCGCGCTGCTCGGCCGCGCCCGCTACGATATCAAACAAGAAAAGTTCGTGGCCTTCGAACTGGTTGCCGCCGGCATGCGTCATGGCGGCACGCAGTACAACGGCCGGCAGCGAGACCTCGATCCGGCCCCCTTCGGTGCGCTGCTCACGCTGGCCGGTGAAACTCCAGCCGAGCGGGTGCCGCCGGAGCATTTCTGGGCGTACGGGTGGAAGTAGCGGAAACTATTCGTTTCCCGACGGCTCCGCGGCTCTCTTTTTCGACTCCCGCTCGCTGCAAAAGAGCACGTGCTTGCCGTCCGGCGATAACGATAGACCCGCGATCCGCTCGCCCAGCGCGTTCGGCTCCAGCCGCTGCGGCACTCCTTTAGTTTCCGCGTCGATGCGGTAGAGGAAGAACCCCATCGAGCTGCGGCCGACAAACACGCACCTTTTCTCCTTCTCCGAGTAGACCGGGTAGATCGGCTCGTCACTGACTCCAATGCCGCACGGCCAGACGATTTCCTTGATTTTCGCCGTGGCTGGATCGCCGATGTCAACGAGCGCGATCGAGAACGCGGCTTTGCTGCGAACCACTGCAACCAGCGTCTTTCCATCGCCAGCCCAGCTCGGCACGCTGTAGAACTGATGGTCGCCCAGCTCGATCGGCTGAGAATCTCCCGATTTGGCGTCGATCAGCGTCAGCGTGCAAGGGTTGCTGAATGAGACCGTGAGAATGGTATTGCCGCTCGGGGACCACTTGGGAATGTCGCCGTCGGCCAGACGGCGGCGCTCCTTGCCGTCCGCATTCATCATCCAAATGCCGGGCTCGGCATTGGGATCGGCGGCGGGGTTGATGCGAAAGGCGATTTGGCTGGCGTCGGGAGACCACGTCGGGCAATTGCCGTGACCCAAATTGACAAATTCCCGCTGTTCGTTGCCACGAAAGTCGGTCGCCAGGATGTGCGTCTTGCTCCACTCTTTGCCCGGCGTGGCATCGAAAACAAGGCGTTTCGCATCAAAGCTGAAATCGGGCGATCCGCAATAAGCGTGCTTTGGAAGCGGTTCGCTGGCTAGCTGCATTGTTTTACCCGTTTCGACCTCGATAACGAAAAGTCCCAGACGCGGCGGATCGTCAGCCTGGGCCGACAATGCCGCAAGCGACAGTCCAGTCAGGCACGAAATGCAAGCAGAAAGCAGCCGATTCATGGCTCAGTCTTCTCCTTCCGGGCAAACGGATAGTCCGGCATCTCCACTGGGTCGTGGAAATACACTCCCGTCGGCGGCCACGCCTCCAGCCGCGGAAACTCGGCGATCTGTTTGCCGTCGAGCGAAACGGTCACCGCGAACCGCGTAAAGCGAGCGACAGCATAATGCCAGGCGAGCCCCTCCGCGGTCTTTCTGGCCTCCAGCAGCACCAGCGCCTCGGGGCTATTGACGACGTAGCCGAACATGGCGCCATCGATGACATCGTCGGGCGTCTTGTAACGCAAAAGGGGCGTGGGGAGGAGCCGAAGCTGATAGTCGGTTGGGTCCTTGAGGCCCCAGCGATCGACCATCGTAAAGCGGCGGGCGAAGTCGCGCATCTGGGTCAGCCGGCGGCGCTCGTCACCGGCTGGCTTTGCGGCGTCTGGTAGCGGCGCAAACGACAGGCCGCCATCCGCCGGTGTCCAGAGTTGCTTGTCACCGCCGACCATCTCGATCCGCCCCGGCGACAGCGAAACGAACGTCCGTCCCCAACGCTTGTTGATCGAGTGGTAGTAGCACTTTAAGACCGCTGCCGGCCGCCCGCGATCCGTCCATGCGAACATCAGGCCGTCCCACATCTGGCTGACTGGGTTCTCAAACGTGATCAGGGGCTCGGTAAGCAATTCAAATGGCTCGTCGCGGCGGTCCACCGCCGCCAGCTTTAGCGCGCTAATTCGATCGCGGAAGAAGTCGAGCCGCTTGACTTTCTCGCGATCGGCTGTTGACTGCGCGGGAGCCGATGACTCCTGCGCGACGGTCAGTCGGCCGGCGGCACTGGCGAGAAGTATCGCCAGCAGCCACCACTGTCGCGCGCACTCGAAAGAGGCCATAGTTTTCACCGGAAGGAATGTAGCAATCGAAGTCTTAGACGATTAGGTTTAAGACAACATGTCTTGAATGTCAAGCTCCAGCGGCAAGTCGTTGCTGAATAACGACTAAAAGCGCTGTCTGCGACCGCCAAACTACCGAAACATTCCAGTCGCCGGCGGGGTTACTATTCTCCAAGGTCAAGAATTCGCGGACCAGGCGGCTCCTTCTTCAGCGCAACTTATTGGGACGTATTGAATTGCGTCTCGTCAATCGGCGGGAGGTAGGTCATGCCTCGTGCTCTTGTGTTGGGTGTGACGTCGGTGTTTATGACGGTAGCCTCACTGAGGGCAACCGCCGCAGAGACCAATCTGCCGAATCCATCGGCACCAATTCCGCGGCTGACCGCCCCCGCCAATGCCGACGAGCCGGCAGTTGTCGCCGCCAAGGTGGATGAAATTCTGCGCATGGAAGTGCCGGCCACCCAGCCGACCGCCGAGGCGATCATCAGCGACGAACTCTACCTGCGGCGCGCGACCCTGGACATCGTCGGCCGCTTGCCGAATCCGGAAGAGATATCCGCCTTCGTCCTCGATCCGGCTGAGGGCAAGCGAGCCAAGGTGGTGGAGAAACTCGTGGCCGACGAGCGCTTTGGCACGAACTGGGGAAGGTACTGGCGGGATGTGATCATGTATCGCAAGACCGAAGAACGCGGACAGATCATCGCCGGGCCTCTGCTCACCTACCTCCAGACTGAACTCAACGCCAACAGCCCCTGGAGCAAGATTGCCACCGAGGTGATCACGGCCAGTGGCGACGCGCTAGAGAACGGCGCCTGCGGCCTGATCGTCGCCCAGCAGGGAATGCCGGAGGACGTGACAAGCGAAGTCAGCCGCATCTTCCTGGGCGTGCAAATTAGCTGCGCCCAGTGCCACGACCATCCGACAGACCGCTGGAAGCGCGAGCAGTTTCATCAGATGGCCGCGTTTTTCCCGCGCATCTCATCGCGAATCATCTTCATGCAGGAGGAGCGGAAATTCGCCGTCACCGTGAGCGTCAACGACAATCCGTTCATGCGCGGCCGCGGGATGTTCAACAACATGAGATTCCGGGGCACACCTGAGCACTTCATGTCGGACCTCAAAAACCCGCAGTCCCGCGGGACACTGATGGAGCCGGTCCTGTTTGCAACCGGGGACAAGCTGTCGCTAGGGACGAGCGATGCCGACCGCCGCGGCACACTGGCGCAGTGGATCACTGCCAAGGACAACCCGTTCTTTGCCAAGGCGTTTGTGAATCGCATGTGGAGCGAACTGGTCGGCGAAGGATTCTACGAGCCGGTGGATGACATCGGCCCCGATCGGCAGGCCAATGCGCCGCAAACGCTCGAGTACCTGGCCAGTCAGTTTGCTGCCAGCGGCTACGACGTGAAATGGCTGTTTGCGACGATCCTGGCGACGAAGGCATATCAAATGCCGAGCGCCTCCCGGCGCGGGCCGGAAGACCCGCCGTTTCAGGCGAGCGTCGCACAGCGGTTGCGGGCCGACGTAATCTACGACATTGTACTGGCCGCACTCGGTGTGCGCGATCAACCGTTTCAGCCCGGCGCGGGCATGGCCGGCGGCGGCATGGGTCGCTTTCGCGGCGGCGGGCGGGGCATCTTTGCCAATGTGTTCGGCTACGATCCGAGCGAGCGGCGGGAGGAGATTCAGACATCGATTCCGCAGGCCCTGGCGCTCATGAACTCGCAGAACGTGAACGCCGCGATCCGCGCTGGCGGTTTTGGCTTTGCCCAGTCGTCCCTCAGCCGTCTGGTGCGCGACATCGACGACAACCAGGAACTCATCGGCGAAATCTACCTCCGCACGCTGGCCCGCCAGCCGAGCAGGGAGGAAGTGAAAACGTGCCTGGCATACGTCAAGCAGGCCGCCAGCCGCGGCGAAGCGTTTGAAGACATCCAGTGGTCGCTGATCAATTCGACGGAGTTTTTGCATCGGAATTAACCATGAATCAACTCCACCTCCAATCCACTGTTCGCCTCACCCGTTCGGGCGCCGTCCGCCGTCGCGATTTTCTCAAGGTCATATCCGCTGCCGGGCTGGCGGCCGGCGCGCTGCCGTGGACCGACGTCGTCACCGCCAGTGCCGACGAGCTGCGAAAGCAAGGCAAGGCGTGCATCCTGCTGTGGATGCAGGGCGGCCCCAGCCAGTTCGAAACGTTCAGCCCCAAGCCGGGGCACGCCAACGGAGGTGAAACGAAAGCGATTTCGACGAGCGTCAGCGGCATTGAATACTCGGAGAACCTTCCCGAACTGGCCAAAGTCGCCGATAAGTTGTGCCTGCTCCGCTCGATGACCAGCAAGGAAGGGAGCCATCCGCGGGCGACGTTTCTAATGCACACGGGCTATTTGCCGACGGCCACCGTCCGCTATCCGACGCTCGGTTCGATCGTGGCCCATGAGATCGCGCCTCCCAAAAGCGAGCTGCCCAGCTTTGTCCGCATTGGCGGCCGGTTCGGCGGCGGCAACGACAACGCGGGCCTGCTCGGCATCGACTGGGATCCGCTGGTGCTGCTGGCGGCCGGTCGCCCGCCGGAAAACACAGCGATCACCACCAGCCAGGACCGCTACCACCGGCGGCTCAACTTGCTGACGAACCTGGAGAAACACTACGCAGCCAGCGGCGGCAAGCAGGAAGTGGCCGACCATCAAAAGGTGTATGTCCAGGCGGCCAAGATGGTCACCAGCCCGAAAATGGAGGCCTTCGATTTGTCGAAGGAGCCCACCAGCGCTCGCGAGGCGTACGGCAGTTCGCCCTTTGCCAGCGGCTGCCTGCTCGCCCGGCGCCTCGTCGAGACGGGCGTGACGTTTGTCGAAGTCAACCTTGGCAATTGGGACACGCACCAGGACAATGCCGAGCGGACGAAGACACTCTGCGGCCAACTCGATACGCCGTTCGCCGCGCTGGTGAACGATCTTTCTGAACGGGGCATGCTCGACAAGACGCTGGTTGTCTGGATGGGCGAATTTGGCCGCACGCCGCGGATCAATCCTCGCGCTGGCCGCGACCACTACCCGCGGGCCTTCGACGCGGTCCTGGCGGGCGGCGGTGTCCGCGGCGGCCAGGTCATCGGTCGCACCGACGCCGGTGGCTCAAGTGTCGAAGACCGCCCCGTTACGGTCAACGACCTGTTCCGCACGATCTGCCACTCGCTGGCCATCAATGCCGACAAGGAAAACATGTCGAGCATTGGTCGGCCGATCAAGATTGTGGATGGGGGGAAGGTGGTGACGGAAGTATTTGGATGATTCGCGGCTGCGCTACTTGGTCCCAAGCTCCGCTTGGAACCACACGCTTGGAAGCTCCGCTTCCAGCACTCCGCTGGATTTCACGAAGCGGAGCTTCGAGGACTTACGTGCTCAAGCAGAGCTTGGGCACGAGGGTTCAGCCGCGAATCTTCAGCGTCTCCCCCTCAAACGCAATTCCCAGCGGCTCGATGATGACGGCCTTGCGATTGCCGTCCTTTTCGATCGTGCCGCCGAGCCAGGCGTGAAGGCCGACAGATTTGGCTAGCTCGATCGCGCGAGTTGCCTGGTCGGCCGGGACGTAAACGGCAAAGCCGCACCCCATGTTGAACGTGCCGCACATCGATCGGTCATCGAGGCCGCCGGCCTGCTGAATGAAATCAAAGATCGCCAGTCGGGGTGCAAGCTGCGTGACTCGATAGACATACGGCTCGGCTAGCCGCATCAGCTTCCGCCAACCGTGCCCCGTCATGTGGACCGCGTAGTGCAGATCGATCCCGGCCGATTGGCAGGCGGCAATAAACGGTGCGTAGATGATCGACGGATCGAGAAGCGCTTCGCCGTACGTGCGGCCGCCGTCAATCGGCGTGAGGTAACCTTGCGGCAATCGCGCGGCCAGTTCGCGGCACAGAGTCAGGCCGTTGGCGTGGACACCGCTGCTGGCGAGCATCACCATGGCGTCGCCGGGCTGGACATCGCCGCGGATGCGCAGCGACTTGGGGCGGATGCGCCCCATGGCCGAACCCGCCAGAATGATCGCCTTTTCGTTCACCAGCCCCTTGAGCGCCGGTGTTTCGCCGCCTCCCCAGACCGCGCCGGCTCGGCGGCAGCCTTCCGCAAACCCCTCGGCAAGTTGTTTGGCTCGCTCTGTATCCGCGAACCAGTGGGCGCTGCCGACGGCGGCGTGCATGGCGACGACCAGCGGCAGGGCGCCGACGGTTACCAGATCGTTGACGATCGTGCCAACCGTGTCGATGCCGATGGAGTGGTAGTAGCAGCGGCCGGTCAACTCCTGCATTGTGTCGGCGACGAGGTTCTTGGTGCCGAGCCCCTCTTCGACATGAGCCAGGCACTCGTCGGGCGTCTCGATCAGGTACGCGCTTTCGCCGCGAATGCCGACGGGTTCGCTGGCGCCGTGCTTGGCGAGCGCGGAAACGGTCGCCGCCGCCGCCCGCTGGCAGTGGCGTTTGAACTCATCGAGGACGTCGTAGTTGACGCCGCTGGATTCGTAATTAAGCAACGCAGCCATCAGTAGCTAGTGTCTCTCAATTAGAATTGGAGAGGTTTGTCAGTCGTTGTGACACTGCCCCCCCCACAAGTTGCTTCACGTCGCTGTTGGCGTTTGCAAACACTACTCGCCTAGTAAACTCGATATTGCCAAGATTTGCTGCCAGCTTTCCAACCGTCTCGTCCGCAAAACTTGACGCCACAATTTCAACATTTGCGAAATCAAATACCACTCGCTTCGCTCCCTGATTGATCAAATTGTTCGCGTAGTTCCGCAGTCGCGCTCCCGCGTCGCGGGTGGCGACGCCAAACCCCCAGTCGCGGACGCTAATCACGGCATCTCCGAACTCGTTGAGTTCGTTGTCGAAATTCATGTCAACCGGCTCGAATCCATCCATCACGCTCGACGGACTAATCGGTCTTTGAGTGTCAATTTGAAAATCGATGTACGTGCATTGGCGCGATTTGTCGGGATAGGGCCAGCGTGGATTTTCGGAAATTGTACCGTCCTGAAGCTTCCACTCTCCCGCGGCAGACGTTACCGCAAGTATCCCGCCATTCAAAGTTACTATTTTCCGAAGTCCGAATAGGCCGTTGCCGATTCCATCGGCATCCTTTGTTACCCCTTTGTCCATTGCCATCTTGATTGCGGAAAGGGCGTCCGGGGGCCTGTACTTTGGACCAAGGGATCTGAAAATGCCGATTCCATTATCGGCAATTGATATCGCCACATGTTGAGTTGTTGGATGATACTGCACGGACATGTAGCCGCGTGCGGTCTCTGAGTGACGTAGGGCATTATCCATCACTTCGTAAACACACCACGCCAGCGAGCCCTTTACCCCTGGTGAAAACACAACAAGTTGCGATAGCTGATCCAAGACCGCGCTTGACAAACGATTGGCGGCGCTTGAATCGTCGAAGCGCCAAACTCGCGAGAATATCTTTGCTCCAGCGGGGACCAGCGTGAATCTTGGGGTTGAAATGAGGTCCCGAATCCCCAAAAACTGTGACTCCGATGAAAGCTCGATTTCAAAGCCGGTTTCGCGAAAGAGGTCAAGCACGGCGGCCAGCGGAGCAAGAACATTTGGGAATGCAGTGTCGTCACGAATCTCTAACCGAAGGAACGAATAGCCACGCTCACGAGCCTTACAGATTTCGCTGACGATGTTTCCAACCCTATTGCGAACTTTGAGATCGTATACAAATATCCGGTCTTGCTCCCGGAACACCGTCGACGGCTTCCTATCTTCAGTAGACATTCGTATTCCCCACGGCTGGTTCGCTTAAGCGCGAGAAAACCGCAGTACGGCGTACTTCTTCTTACCCGCTCTAAGTAGGAGCACTTTTCGTCCCGCGAGGTCCATCCAGGTTATCCTCGCATTGACGTTGTCACACTTGCGGTTATTTACGTAACAACCACCTTGTTCAAACAATCGGCGAAACTCGGAATTGCTCGCTACAAGACCTGCTTCTCGAAACGCCTCACTGAGGGCTAATCCCTGGCCATCGAGTTTCGAGCCCGGCAATTCCTTGCTCGGCACGTCGGCGAAGATCTCGCTCAATTGCGCGTCGCTCAGATTCTCGATCTCCGCACCAAAGAAGATGTCGGTAGCCCGCTGCGCCGCAGCCAGGCCGGCATCGCCATGGACAAGCTGCGTCAGCCATTCTGCCAGCCGCTTCTGGCTGGCGCGCAGATGCGGCTCCTTCGCCCGCGAGTCGTCGAGCGCCTCAATCTCCTCCCGCGGCAATTCTGTCAGGAAGCGCAGGCACGTCCCCGCGTCGGCATCGGCCACGTTGATCCAGTACTGGTAAAACGCGTAGGGGCTGGTGCGGGCCGGCGACAGGAAGATGGCCCCTTTTTCGGACTTCCCCATCTTCGTGCCGTCGGACTTCAGCAGCAGCGGGCAGGTTATGCCGTGAAGCTGCACGCCATGCATCCGCCGGGCCAGATCGATGCCGGCGGTGATGTTCCCCCACTGGTCGGAGCCGCCGATCTGAAGCTCGCAGCCGTGATGGCGATGGAGATAGACGAAGTCGTACGCCTGGAGCAGCATGTAGCTGAACTCGGTGTAGCTGATGCCGCTCTCGCGGTCGATCCGGCTGGAGACCGAGTCCTTCGCCAGCATGACGTTCACGGGAAAGTGCTTGCCAACGTCCCGCAAGAAATCAAGGTATGAAAACTTGCTCATCCAGTCGAAGTTGTTGAGCAGGATGGCGGCACTGGGGCCTTCAAACGACAGAAATTGCCGCAGTTGCTTTTCGATCCCCGCGACATTGGCCCGCAAGGCTTCGAGGGACAGCAGATTCCGCTCCTCACTCTTGCCCGTTGGATCACCGATCATGCCGGTGGCCCCGCCGACGAGGGGGATTGGCTTGTGCCCCGCCTTCTGAAACCGCCTGAGCATCATCAGCGGCAGCATGTGCCCCACGTGCAGGCTGTCCGCGCTCGGATCGAAGCCGGCGTATAACGTGCGGGGTTTCGCGGCCAGCCAGCTGCCGAGCGCACCGTCGCCCGTCGTTTGGGCGACGAGGGCGCGCCAGGTTAGGTCGGCAAAAAGGTCGGCGGGCACAGGGTTCAGGGTTCAGGGTTCAGATCGAACAGTTTCCAAGATTAAAGCCCGCCCGGCGAACTCTGACTAGGACTGGAACCGCGCCGGGGCGGTTCGCCGTCTACAATAAGGTCATGACCGATCGCACGCCTGCCCATCGTCTTACTCGCCGGGCCCTGCTCGCCGGCGCGGCGGCCGTTGCCACCAGTGCCGCCCTATCCGGCTGCTCGCCGCCCGGGGGACAAACCGGCCGGTTCGACGCCGTTTGGGGCCGACAGGGAACGCTGCCCGGGCGGCTGAACAAGCCCCGCGGCATAGCGATCGATAAAGACGACAATCTTTACATCGTGGACTTTACGCCGCGGATTCACGTCTTTACACCCGACGGGGAGTTTCTCCGCGGTTGGCAAACGCCCCAATTTGCCAACGGCCGCCCCCAGGGTCTGTCGTTCGATCTCGACGGCGACCTGCTGGTGTCGGACACGCACTACTGCCAGGTCCTGGCCTACAAACCGGACGGCACCCTGATTCCCGGAAAAAAAATCGGCGGCACCTATGGAATTGGTCCGGACCAGTACGAATGGGTCACCGATTGCATTCAGGATTCGCGAGGCAATTATTTCATTTCGTCCTACGGCGACTTCGACCAGATTCACGAGCTCGGAGCGGACCGCAAGTTTTTCCAGTTCGTGGGAAAGAAGGGGAGCGGTCCCGGCGAGTTTCGCGTGCCGCGGAAGCTGGCGATCGATGACCAGGGGCTGTTATACGTGGCCGACGCTTGCAATCACCGCATCCAGGTGTTCGACACGTCCACCGGCAAGGCCCGGCTGGTCCGCACCTGGGGGGAGGAAGGCTATGCTCCCGGCCGGCTGCGCTATCCTTACGACGTGCTGCTGGACGGACAGGGGCACGTTTACGTTTGCGAATATGGCAATCATCGCGTGCAAAAATTCACGCCCGAAGGCGTCTTAATCGGTTGGTGGGGTGTCAACGGAGTGCGGGAAGGAGAGCTGCGTCAGCCGTGGGGGATCGCCCGCGACTCGCGCGGGCGTATGTATGTCCTGGATTCGTACAACCACCGCGTGCAGCGGTTTTGGCTGTAGAATCGACCTGACGATAGGGGATAGAATCAAGTTTTGGGTTCAGGGTTTGGGGTTGACGGCGACCAAATTGCCTTGCGGAGCAAGCCATGTTCGGCTTTCACATCGGTTTCGACAAACCGTATTACCTGCTGCTGCTGCTGCTACTACCGCTTTTGTGGTACTTCAGCTTTCGCACGCTGTCCGGGCTGGGGCCGTACCGGCGGCTGTTTGCGCTCGGCTTTCGAACCTTGGTCTTCGCCATGCTCGTTTTCGCTCTGGCCGAGGTGCAGCTCCGCCGCGTCAGCGACAACGTGACCGTTATCTATCTGCTCGATCAGTCCGAGAGCATCCCCAAGACCACCCGCGAGGCGATGCTCCGCTACGTGATGGAGGATAGCCGCAAGCACCGCCGCAGCGGCGACCTCCGCAGCGCCTCGGAAGACAAGGTGGGCGTGATCATCTTCGGCCGTGAAGCGACCATCGAGTACCCGCCGCTGGCGGCCGAATTCGCGGCCATCAACGCCACTCCGGAGACCCTGTTTCAGCTCCGGACCGACGCCACCAACATTTCCTCGGCCTTGAAGCTGGCGCAAGCTTCGTTCCCCGAGGATACTGCCAAGCGCGTTGTCATCGTCACGGACGGCAATGAAAACTTGGGAGACGCCAAGACCATCGCCAGCACGCTAGCCGAAAACGGCGTCGGCATCGACGTGGTGCCGATTCGCCTGGGTTCCGAAGCCGAAGTGGCGGTCTCCAAGATCAGCCTGCCGACGGACATTCGCCAGGGCCAGCCGATCGAAGCCACGGTCGTGGTCGAGAATTTCGGCAAGACCAAAGCCGCGGGGACGCTGCGCGTCACGCGGACCTACAGCAATCAGACGGAGCCGCTCGGGGAGACCGACGTCGTGCTCGATCCGGGCAAGAACGTGTTCACGTTTTCGCACAAGATCGAGATGCCGGCGGGCTACACCTACCGGGCCGATTTCGTTCCCAAGGACGACAATGCCGACGTGCTCGTTCAAAACAACACGGCCACGGCCTTCACGCACGTCCGCGGCAAGGGGCGGATCCTGTTCATCGTCGATCCGGAAGGTCGCGGGCAATTTGCGGCCCTCAAAAACAGCCTGGGAAAGATGAACCTGGAAGTCGAGGAGATGCCCAGCGACCGGCTGTTCTCCTCGCTGGCGGAATTGCAGGCGTTTGACTGCGTGGTGCTGGCCAACGTGCCGCGGGCCCGCGCCGTGGCGGCGTCGAACGACGTCAACGATTCCTCGAGCTTCACCGACGAGCAGGTGCAGATGCTGGTCCGCAATACGGAGCAATTCGGCTGCGGCCTGGTCATGATCGGCGGGCCCGACAGTTTCGGCGCTGGCGGCTGGGCCAACACCGAACTGGAAAAGGCGATGCCAGTCGATTTCCAGATCAAGAACGCCAAGGTCCGGGCGGTCGGCGCCCTGGCCATGATGATGCACGCCTCGGAAATCCCGCAGGGGAATTACTGGCAGAAGGTGATCGGCATCGAGGCGCTCAAGGTGCTGGGGCCGATGGATTACTGCGGCGTCGTCCACTGGGACAACTTCACCGGTCGCGACGACTGGCTGTGGCGGGACAAGAATGGCCGCGGCCTGGTGCAGGTCGGCGGCCAGCAAAAATCGATGATGGCCAAGCTCGACCGCATGCAACCGGGCGACATGCCGGACTTCGAGCCGGCCATGCTCAAGACCTTTAACGAGCTCGACAAGTGCCCGGCCTCCGTCAAGCACGCCATTATCATCAGCGACGGTGATCCTTCGCCCCCGGGCGGGTCCGTCGCCAAGTTCAAGGCCAAGAAAATCAAGATCAGCACCGTCGCCGTCGGCGCCCACGGCCAGATCGAGGACACGCGGCTACGCGGCATTGCCGAGGCCACGGGCGGTAAGTTCTACCGGGCAACCAATCCCAAGGCGCTGCCGCGGATTTTCCAGATCGAAGCCCGCCGCGTGGCTCGCCCGCTCGTCAAGGAGGACAAGAATGGCATTCCAGTGGGAATCGTGGATGCCAGTCACGAGATGCTCAAGAACATTGACGGCGGCGTGCCGGCTACCGAGGGTTTCGTGCTCACGCAGGTGAAAGAGAATCCGCTGGTGGAAGTGCTCATGCGGGCGTCGGTCAAGGATGTCGGTCCCGACAACTCGACGATTCTGGCGACGTGGACGTATGGTGCGGGGAAGACCGCCGTCGTGACGACCGACGCCGGCGACCGCTGGGCGAAGACCTGGCCCGGCTGGGAGAATTACGACAAGTTCTACAGCCAGGTGATCCGCAACGTGATGCGGCCGGTCAACGAGCTGGCCGATTTCTCGGTGGCCACCGACGTCAAGGACGGCAAGGTCCGCGTCGTGGTCAACGTGCTCGACAAGCAGAGCGGCGAGTTTGTCAACTTCCTCAACATGAGCGCGGCAGGGACCGACCCGAAGATGGGGACGATCACGTTTCCCATGCGGCAAGAGGCGCCAGGGCGGTACGTGGGCGAGTTCCCGGCTGACGCGTCCGGCAGTTATTTGTTGGCCATCAGCCCCGGCAAAGGATATGCCCCGCTGTTGACCGGAGCGTCGGTGCCGTATTCGGCCGAATATCGCCAGCGGGAGACGAATGCCGCCCTGCTCACGACGCTAGCCAGCCTGAAACCGAAGGGGGCCAGCGAAGCGGGGAAAATCGCGAGCGAGGACTTGCGTCCCAACAATCTCGACACGCTAACGCAAATGATCGACACGTTCCGGCGCACGCTTCCCAAGGCCATTTCGAGCAAGGACGTCTGGCCGCTGTTTTTGCTCCTGGCGGCGGCCGTGTTTCTGGCTGACGTCTTCGTTCGCCGCGTGACGGTCCATTTCTACTGGGTTGTCCCGGCGCTGGCATGGGCCTACAACCGGCTGCTCCGCCGTCCGCCAGACGAGGCCCGCGACGAGGTGCTCGAGCGGCTGCGAAACCGCAAGGCGGCCGTCACCAGCCAGATCGACGAGCGGCGCGCGGCCACGCGGTTTGAGCCTGTCGCGGACGAGCAGGCTGCTCCGCAGCGCGAGCTGGGAGAAGTACTGGCCGATGCGGCCGCCGGAGGCGGCGCGGCTCCCGCCCGCCCAGTCCAGCAGCCGACCGTTTCCGCCAGCAGCCCACAGGAAGACACGACCTATACCGAGCGATTGCTGGCGGCCAAGAAAAAGGCCAAGGGGCAGTGAATCTGATTCTGCCGCTCGTCCGCAACCACCAAGGCGCCAAGACACGAAGGAATCACCAAGAATGAACTGTCGAGCATCGCCGGTCATGCCATCAAGCCCCCCTTCGTGTTACCTTGGTGCCTTTGTGCGTTCGTGGTGAATTGATCGCTGTCGGGCCAGGCTGGTTTCTGTTTTCGCCCTGTCCGTTCGGTTGAGGAGCATCCATGAGTATTGGCGAGTCGATGCAGCAGCAGGCAGAGGAGTTTCGCAGCCGCTATAGTGCCGTCAAAGAGCAGATCGGGCGCGTGATCGTCGGCCACGACGACGTGGTGCATGGCGTGCTCACGGCGCTCTTCATCGGCGGACACTGCCTGCTGGAAGGGGTCCCTGGGCTGGGCAAGACGATGCTCATCCGCACGCTGGCCGAGACGCTGAACCTGAACTTCAACCGCATCCAGTTCACGCCCGACTTGATGCCCAGCGACATCCTGGGGACGAATATCATCAACGAGGACGCCCACGGCCACCGGCAATTCGAGTTCCAGCGCGGTCCGATCTTCACGCAGATCTGCCTGGCGGACGAAATCAACCGGGCCACGCCCAAGACGCAGTCGGCACTCCTGGAGACGATGCAGGAAGGGACGGTGACCGTTGCCGGCATTCGCTACGAGCTCGACAAGCCGTACTTCGTGATGGCCACGCAGAACCCGATCGAGCAGGAAGGGACGTATCCACTGCCGGAAGCTCAGCTCGACCGGTTCTTGTTCAAGCTGGTCGTCGGCTACTCGTCGCGCGAGGAGATGGCGACGATCGTTGATCGGACCACCAAGGGTGTCACCATCAAGCCCGAGAAGGTAATGGACGGGACCGAGATAAAGAAGTGGCAGAGATTGATCCGCGACGTGATCCTCGCGCAACACGTGCAGGACTACATCGTGCGGCTGGTGCTGGCCTCGCATCCCCAGGGGGCCTACTCGCTGCCGATCACCAACCAGTATCTTCGCTGGGGGGCCAGCCCACGGGCAGCGCAGACGCTGGCGCTGGCGTCGAAGGTGCGGGCGCTGCTCGAAGGGCGGTACAACGTCAGCTTCGAAGACGTCCGCCGCGTGTATCTGCCGGCGCTAAGGCACCGCGTGATCTTGAATTTCGAGGCGCAAGCAGAAGGGATCGACACCGATCACGTGCTGCTGGAAATCCTCGAGAAGCTGCCGGAGAAGGGGGAGGAAGCGCCGGTGAAGGCGGTGGTGGCCCGCTAGCGCGGGAATGGTCATTTGAAACTATGGTCTCCACCACACAACAACCGCTCCTTCCCCCCCAGCTCCTGGCCCAGCTCGAGCGCCTCGAGCTCGTGTCGCGGAAAATCTTCCGCGGCCGGATGAAGGGGGAGCGCCGCAGCAAACGCAAGGGACAAAGCGTCGAGTTTGCCGACTTCCGCAACTACGTCCCGGGCGACGACCTGCGGTTCATCGACTGGAACCTCTACGCCCGGCTCGACAAGCTGTTTCTGAAGCTCTTTCTGGAAGAGGAGGACCTGCACTTCTACGCGCTGATCGACACGAGCACCAGCATGGACTTCGGCGAGCCGACCAAGCTGGCGTATGCCCGGCAGCTTGCGGCGGCGCTGGGCTTCATCGGTCTGGTGCGGGCCTGCCGCGTGAAGATCGAGACTTTGTCCACCACGCATAAGAACCCCGGCCCGGTCCTTCGCGGTCGCGCCAGCCTGTGGCGGATGATGGAATACCTGGAGGCCGTCGAGCCCGGCGGCAACGTCTCGCTGACCGAAGGGGTGAAGAACTTCTGCGTTCGCAACTCGGGCAAGGGGATCCTGGTCCTGATCACCGATCTGATGGACAAGGAAGGATTCGACAAGGCCTTCCGCTTCCTGGTCACGCAGCAGATGGACGTCTATGTCCTGCATGTCCTCTGCCCCGAAGAATTGAATCCCGAAATCAAAGGGGACCTCAAGCTCATCGATTGCGAGGACGAGGACATCGCCGAGATCACCGTCAGCCGGCCCTTGATAGACAAGTACAAACGGACATTGGCTGCCTTCATCGACGGCGCCCGCGAATTCTGCGCCCGCCGCGGCATGAACTATCTGATGACCAGCACCGAGACGCCGGTCGAAAAACTGGTGGCCAACTATCTCCGCAAGCGGGGACTGGTGAGGTAGGGGCTAGCAAATGCCGAATGTCGAAATTCAAATGTCGAATGAAGCCCGAATTCCGAATGACGATGCGTTAAACCACCTCGACATTCGACATTCATTCGTCATTTGACTTTCGGCATTCGTCATTCCAAAGCCATGTCCATCCTCAACACGCTCCTGTGGTGGCAATGGGCCTTACTGGCCCTCATCCCGCCGGCGATCATTGCGCTCTATTTCCTCAAGCTCAAGCGCCAGCCGCTGGCCGTCCCCAGCACGTACCTGTGGAGCCGGGCGATCGAGGACCTGCACGTCAACTCGCTCTGGCAGCGCCTCCGGCAAAGCCTGCTGCTTTTGCTGCAACTTTTGCTGATTCTGCTCTTGGCATTCACGCTCCTTCGCCCCGGCTCGAAAGGGACCGAGCTGATCAACAAGCGGCACATCTTTTTGATCGACGTTTCCGCCAGCATGTCGGCCACGGACGTCGGACCCAGCCGGCTCGACCAGGCCAAGAAACAGGTCAAGGCGCTCATCGAGCAGATGACGACCAACGACCAGGCCATGATTATCAAGTTCAGCAACAAGGCGGTGCCAGTCCAAAGCTACACCAGCGACCGGCGGCAACTGCGGACCAGCGTGGAGCTGGTCGAGCCCACCATTCATACGAGCGACTTGAGCGAGGCGTTGCGGACCGCCTCGGGGCTGGCCAATCCGGGTCAGAGCGGCGATCCGAACAACCCGGATGACGCCAAGGTCGCCGAAGCCATGCCAGCCACGGTCTACATCTTCACCGATGGCGGCTTTGAACCGGTCACCAACTTCAGTCTCGGCAACCTGACTCCCCAGTATGAGCGCATTGGGGATATCGACGGCCCGGCCAACGTGGCCATCGTGGCCTTCAGCACTGACTTCAATCCTGACAAGCCCAACAAGCTCGAGGTCTTTGCCCGGCTGGAGAACTACGGCCGCGAGCCGGCCAAGGTGGAGGCGTCCCTGTTCATCAATGACATGAAAACCGAGGCCGATGCGGCCGCCGTCGAAGTTCCCGCGCGAGAAATCAAAAAGGGACTGGACGAGAAGACCAAGGAACCGATTGAGATTCCGGGCGCCCCCGGCAGTGCCGGTGTGCGATTCGACGTGGCCCTCACCGAGGACCTGGAACGCAACGGCCTGCTGCGGCTGGAAATCAATTCCAAGGACGCCCTGGTGGTGGACAACACGGCCTACTCAATCGTCTCCGCGCCCCGCCCCGCCAAGGTGCTCTACGTGACCGCGGGCAACGACGAGGCGATGCAATTGGCGCTCAACACCGGGGAATGCCGCAAGTTCGGCGAGGTGGCCACGGTCGAGCCCAAATACCTCGACGACAAGGACTACCAGACAAAGTCATCGGAAGGGCACTGGGACCTGATTATCTACGAGCAGTGCGCGCCCAAGCAGATGCCGGCCTGCAATACGCTGTTCATCAATGCCGCGCCGCCGAGCGGTCTGTGGAAGGTGGGGGAGAAGCAGAGCGTGCCGGTGCTGACGGATGTCGATCAAGTACACCCGCTCACGCAGCAGATGAAAATGGACAACGTGAAGGTGTTGTCGGGTTCGCCGCTGACGGGGCCGCCGGGGACGACGATCCTGCTGGATTACAGCACCGGGCCGCTGTATGCGGTCGGCCCGCGGGGCGGCTATGAGGATGCCGTGCTGGGCTTTGCGATCGTGGGGATCGAAGCCGACGGCAAGACCTACGGCAATACGGACTGGCCGATCCGCCGCAGCTTTCCGGTGTTTGCGCTGAATGCCGTCAAGTATCTAGGCGGCGTCAAGACCACGACGGCCGCCCCGAGTATCAAGCCGGGCCTGCCGGCCGTGCTGCGGGCGACGACGCCCGTGGCCAAACTGACGGTCGAGTCACCGCGGAAGGACCGGTTCGAGGTGCCGCGGGAGACCCAGAACACCTACGTTTTTTCGCGTACGGATGAGATCGGGGTGTACGACGTGCGGGAAGGGAGCGGCCAGCAGGTGAATCAGAAGTTCGTGGTGAACCTGTTCGATCAGCGGGAGAGCGATATCTGGCCAGCGCGCGAGGTGAACATCCAGCACGAGCAGATCGCGGCCAAGGGGGTGCGTCAGGCGACGCGGCAAGAATTCTGGAAGTGGCTATTGCTGGGGGCGATCTGCCTTTTGATTTTCGAGTGGTACATCTACAACCGGCGGGTGTATTTGTAGCGTCGCCTGTTACGCACGTCCCACTTCCACTACGGCGACTTCTTGGCAACCCAGTCGCGCGATTCCTTTTTCCCGTCGCGCTCAAATTCCATCTTGCCATTAATGGTGTCCGTAGTCACTTTGCCGGAATACTTCGTCGTGAATTTGACGCCGTTCCGCTCGCGCGTCACGGAGAACGCGATTTCGCCATCCTTGTAGCTGGCATCTTCAATCGGCGTCACCGTGTTGTTGCGGCCCGGCACGTGACCGCTCAGCTTGTCGCCATCGAGAAACAGAGTGACGGATGCTTCCCGCGTCTGGCCGTTGCGCTCGACGGTCCATTTCCAGACGCCCGTCGGGTTTTCAGCTCCCCAAGCGCTCGCCGCCAGCACGCTCGAAGCAAGGCACAATGTCACTGCCAGAAGCCATTTCATGGTTCACTCTCCCATAGGATGCTTTGGCGCGGCCAGACTGAATGGCATACAGAACCCAGCCAGCCGCGAAGTTAGTCAACGCACTCATTAAAATCCGCTGGCTGAAGGAATGCTACCAGGGACGCCGCTGGCGCTCACAGATCCCCGCAGTCGGCAACCACGATTTTGGCCTTGGTTTTTCCGGATTCGGTCCCGTAGCCTTCCATTTTCTTGACGACATCCATTCCCTCGACGACCTTGCCGAAGACGACGTGCTTTCCGTCGAGCCAGGCCGTCTTTTCGGTGCACAGAAAGAACTGGGAGCCATTTGTATTGCGGCCGGCATTGGCCATGCTCAAGATCCCCGGACCTGTGTGCTTGAGATCGAAATTCTCGTCGGCAAATTTCTCGCCGTAGATCGATTTGCCTCCGGTACCGTCCCCCTTGGTGAAATCGCCACCCTGGCACATGAATTTTGGAATGACGCGGTGGAACGCGCTCCCCTTGTAGCCAAATCCCTTTTCACCGGTGCACAGGGCGCGAAAGTTTTCTGCCGTCTTCGGCACAACGTCGGAACGCAGCTCGACCACAATTCGCCCCAGCTTTTCTCCATCTGCGGTGATATCGAGAAAACACCTCGGCAGTTTTTCCTTGTCTTGAGCAGAAAGCCAGGTGGCACTCGAGACCAGAACAGCCAATGCCGTGATGCGAGCGAGGGACGTCATCGTTGCCTCCGTGATTATTGAGTAACGCTGGGAACCGCTCAGCCGTGCCGACCAGGCACCGGCAAATCACCCATCCAGTACGCCCGACAGGATTCGAACCTGTAACCCTCAGTTCCGAAGACTGTAGCCCGGTTTCCGCAACTACTCAAGCGGGTACGGAGTTAGGGCAAACTGCCGCGGGCGAGGTGCCCACAGTGGTGCCGAGGTAGGCGAAAGGGTGCCCACAACCGGCCCGTCTGTAAACTCACGGGTCGCACGTTCGAGTCTTGCTCGGGGAGATTCCTGGGCATTGTCTGCCGACAGGCCAGTTTTAATTTCCTGCCTGGCGCGAGGAGGCCATTGTCCGCAGCCCCGATGCTTCGGACGCGCTGCCATCAAGCGAATGATCGACAAGTACACACTCCGCAAACTGATGCAAAGTCGCCAACTTCGCCAGTTTGCCTGCCGGTCCAGTGGATCGTCCTCCCCTCCCATACTCGTGCGGCATCTACACGCGGCAGTCTCGCCAGCGGGCCCAGGAGCACAGGGAGTTCAAATCAAGGCAATTGAGGCCCGATTGACGTGAAACCGCAGTGATTACCAGGCGCAGCTAGGCGATGACCTTCGTCATCAATTTGCCTACCAACTCTGCTTGAAGCTCAGCACTGTCGTCGATCGTAGTGTGCACGAGGCCTTTCCCCCAAGACCTCTGCGTCGTCACGTTTACGTTATTGGCTCCCGCAACGCTGTTTCCCTTCAGAAGCCAGTCCTTGCGCTGGTAAAAATTGTCGTGGTACATTGTGCCGATAGGCAGTCGCGTTTCAGCACTGAATAAGCTGGTGTGACGGATGCCGTCCACGTACGCCGTGTATTGCAGTTTGTACCCTGCCGGAACGAGGGCCGTATTTCTGCTGAGAGCGTAAGACAGTTCGTAGGTCGCCCCACCGCCCCAGCTGTATCCGAAGATCGCGACATTATCGACGTCGCGCTGGAGCACTGCGCTCACAACTTCGTTGTAAGCAGCTCCTTGGCCGATTCCTGGGCTGCTCGATTGAATCTGGTTATGGGAATACATATGCACGTCGTAGCCCTGGTCATAGAGCGCGCCAGCCATTGTGAACGTACCCAGCCTGGGGTCGCCAAAGTTCCTGGGATCCTGCGAATTCCCACCGATCGCGATCACCACGCTTTGGAAGCGGTGAAAGAGAACACTGTCCTGAGCGGATTCGAATCCGTTCGTCACCGTGAGTGTTAACGATGCGGTCAAGGGCGCCGCGGCGCCATGAGCGACATACTCCACCCACAGGGGTAGGGGCTGGGATTGGCCTACTGAGATTTCCCCGGGGTTTACCGGGGCCGATTTGCTGGCAGTGGTCCAGACGGCCAAAGCGGTCGGGTCCCAGGACAGGGAAAAATTGCTCCCAGCTCCGCTAACATCGACCTGTACGAGATCATTGTCCACGGAAGGCAGCGGCCAAGGATCTCGGTAATCTGGTCCCAGGTAGCCCCCCGGCAAAGTGCCATTATCGTCATCGCCGTTCACGCGGATCCCGGGGCCCAGCTTGTCGCTTCCTTCCTGTGACTCCGGTACAGAATGGAGAGCGTAATTGATGAACTCCGTGACCGGACGGTAAGCGTCCAGGTCGGCTACCGCCATGAGCGAACGGTCTTCCAGGTTCTCCACGAGCAAGCGGCGTGACCGGCGTGCCAAACTTCGGGGCCGCTGAGCCGACGAACGTAAACCGAGCGCGGACAATAGCAGCTCAAGATTCATAATTGAACATCTCCAGTCTTCGCTGGTTAGATTCCAGGCGCAAAGAGCTCGGCTAGTGATGAAGCACCGATCCGCAGTTCCTCATGGGGAGAAGACTGCTTCTTGCCGTCATACGGACGACATGCCTTGACACCAGCCCGAGAACTTAGGCCCCCGACGAAGCAATCGCAAGGGGTAAGACCTGTTACTCAACAGCCCTCAACTGGCCAACCGCTTGTGCGGTAAGACGCCCAAATAGCCGAGTGAATTTGTTGCGTTTTCTCGGATTCCTTTCTGGGCTACATGGTCGCCCTGTGCAAAAACGAGATCGCAAGGCGGTAACTGAGACACATGTATACAATTCTGGCGCTGGTTCTGTTCAGGAATGAGATACTAGCCGGCTGACGGGCACTGACGGGCCGATCGCCACGCCCAAAAAGGTGCGCACAGTGGTGCCGAGAGGTGCCAAAAATGGTTGATTTTATTGTGGGACCTCCCTGGCTGGACCACAATAGCGGCCATGTCAGACG